>CAZTTC010000132.1:0-8330 GCA_964616015.1 uncultured Methylibium sp.
TTGCCGAGCAGCTTGTTGATGAATCGCTTGATCATGGGAACAGCTTCAGTAGGGGCCAGCCGCGATCGCGGGCCAGGGCCTCGAGCGCCGGAGACGGATTGGTGGCGACCGGGTGCGTGGCGAGCTCCAGCAGCGGCAGGTCGTTCATCGAATCGCTGTAAACGGCGACGCGCTCGAAGTCTTGCACACGCCGGCCCAGCCCGCCGAGCCATTGTTCGACCCGCGTGGTCTTGCCCTCGCGGAAGGACGGCACGCCGCGGATGCGGCCCGTCGCCCGGCCGTCGGCGTGGCGTTCGAGCTCGACCGCGATCAGCGTGTCGACGCCGAAGGCCGCGGCGATCGGGCCGGTGACGAACTCGTTGGTGGCCGTCACGATGGCCATCAGGTCGCCTTGCGCGCGGTGACGCTCGACCAGCGCCCGGGCCTCGGGCCGCAGCGCCGGGCGGATCACCTCGTCCATGAAGCGCGCGTGCGCCGCGGCCTGTTCGGCCGGCGATCGGTGGCGCCAGGCCCGGGTGGCGAACTCGACGTAGGCGTCGATGTCGAGCGAGCCGTCCTGGTACTGGGCGTAGAAGCGGTCGTTCTCGGCGCGCTGGGCGGCCGGCTCGGCCCAGCCCAGCGCAACGACGAACTCGCCCCAGGCGTGGTCCGAGTCCAGCGGCAGCAGCGTGTGGTCGAGGTCGAAGAGGCAGAGGTTGGCAGACATCAGGCGGCCGGCTCCCGGATCGCTTGCTGGGCCAGCATCTGCTTGAGCAGCGGCACGGTGACCGAGCGCTTCTCGGCCAGCGAGAACGCGTCGAGCGCCTCCAGCAGCGCCATCAGCGAGCCCAGGTCGCGCGCGAAGCGCGTCAGCAGGTAGCCGACGACCTCGTCGGACAGCGCGATGCCGCGGCGCGCGGCTTCGCGCTGCAGCGCGCTGCGGGTCTCGGTCTCGGACAGCGGCGACAGCTGGAACACCGGCCCGGCGCCCAGACGCGTGCGCAGGTCCTCGCGCAGCGGCAGGTCGATCGGCGGCAAGCGCCCGGCCGCGACCACGGGCACGCCGGCGGTCGCCGCCTCGACGAACAGCGCGAAGGCGGCGTGCTGGCGGGCCGCGTCGTAGGCCTCGCAGCCGTCGAGCAGCAGCAGGCCGGCGTCGTCCCACGGCCAGGGCAACGGCTGCGCCGCATCGAAGGCGGCGGCGCGGCAGCCGCCGGCCTGCGACGCGCGGGCGCAGGCGCGCAGCAGGTGGCTCTTGCCGCTGCCGGCGGGGCCCCAGAGGTAGAGCGTCGCGGCATCCTGCGGCGCGCGCAGCGCCGCCAGGGCGGCGGCATTGCCGCCGGCGATGAAGCTGTCGAAGCTCTGCGCCGGCCCGGGACCCAGCAGCAAGGGCAGTTGCTTCATGCGCGCGAGGTTCACCCTTGGTACAGCGGGCTGCCGAGGTAGAGCGCCTTGAGGCGGCCGAAGGCCACGACGCCCACGGCGCTGACCGGCAGCGCGACCAGCACGCCGATGAAGCCGAACAGCTGGCCGAAAGCCAGCAGCGCGAAGATCACCGTGATCGGGTGCAGGCCGATGCGCTCGCCGACGAGGCGCGGCGTGAGGAAGATGCTCTCGACGACCTGGCCGATGCCGTAGACCACCGCCACCATCACCAGGCCGTACAGCCCGCCGAACTCGAGCAGCCCGGCCAGCAGCGCCAGCGCGCAGCCCAGCCCGAAGCCGATGTAGGGAATGAAGATCGCCAGCCCGGTGAACACGCCCACCGGCACCGCCAGATCCAGCCCGAACAGCGCCAGCCCGATGCTGTAGAAGACCGCCAGGATGCCCATCACCAGCAGCTGGCCGCGCAGGTACTGGCCGAGCATGTGGTCGCACTCGGCCATGAAGCCGTCGAAGGCGGCGCGAAAGCGCGGCGGCACCAGGGCCTGGAAGCGGCCGACGATCTGTTGCCAGTCCATCAGCACGTAGAACAACACGACGGGCAGCAGCACCGCGGTGCCGACGAGGCCGAGCACGAAGCTGCCGCCGACCTGCAGGGAGTTGAGCACCGTCTTGAACCAGCCCTCGGTGTTGTCGCCGAGGTGGGTGAGCAGGAACTCGCGCAGGCTGCCGAGGTCGAGCGAGACCTCGAGGCCCAACTGGCCCAGCAGCGGCTTGAGCCAGGCGTCCAGTCGCGTCAGCAGCACCGGGATCTGATCGCGCAGCGCCGGCAGGTTCTTCAGCAGGATGGGCAGGATCAGCAGCGCGACCGCCAGCACCGTCACCAGCGCCAGCAGCTCGACGATGCCGGCCGCCAGCCAGCGCGGCACACGCCGGGCGGCCAGGCGCTCGACCACCGGGTGGAGCGCATAGCCCAGCACGAGGGCGACGACAAAGGGCGTCAGCACCGGCCCCAGCAGCCACAGCAGCACCGCAGTGGCCACAGCGATGCCGAGCCAGGCGAGGCCTTGGGTCTGGGCAGGGGTCAGTTTCATCGGGGTGGGAGGCGCCGGGTCGAGGGCGCGAGGACAGCGCGAGGATCGGACCGCGGACGAGCGCGGATTCTAGGCGGCGGGTCGGCCGCCCCGCGCCCGGGCCGGCCGGCGATCAGTGCAGCCGCGGCCGCCCCTGGGCGCGCAGCTCGGCGGCGCGCTCGGCGATCGCACGCCGGTCCTCGGCCTGCGGGCTGTGGGCCACGTAGGCATCGAGGTCGTCGGCGGCGGCGTCCCAGACACCCAGCTCGGCCTGGGCCAGGCCGCGGTCGCGCATCTCGTCCCACTCGCGCGGCAGCAGCAGCACCAGGCGCTGCTGGACCGACAGCAGCCGGGGCCAGTCCTCGACCGCGCGGTGGATCTCCTTGAGGTTGCGCAGCATCCGTGCCAGCACTTCGCGCGGCGAGGCCGGCTGCAGGAACAGCCCCAGCGGCATGTCGAACTCGCCCTGCAGGCCCTGGCGGCGCTTGTAGGGCACCAGGCGCTCGTCGAGCTCGTCGCGCGACAGCGACTGGCCGGTGAAGGGGTCGATCACGACCTCGCCCTTGGGCATGCGCACCTTGACGAGGAAGTGCCCCGGGAAGGCGACGCCCCGCGCGACCAGGCCGATCTGGCCGGCCAACTCGAGGTAGACCACCGCCAGCGAGATCGGGATGCCGTGGCGCGTGCGCAGCACCTCGTGCACGTAGCTGTTGCCGCTGGCGTAGTAGTCGTTGAGGTTGCCGGCGAAACCGAGCTCGTGGAAGAAGTAGCGATTGAGGAAGCGCAGCTTCTGCACCGGCGCCGCGTCGGCCGGGATGCGGCGCTTGAGGCGCTCGGCCAGCCTGTCCAGCTCGGCCAGCACCGACTGCGTGTCGAGCTGCGGGAACTCGTCCTGCGCGATCGCGACCGCCGCCTCGGTGAGGGACAGGCTGGCATCGTCGGCGACCAGGGTCGCGAAGTACTCCAGCGCTGTCGGCACCTCGATCGAGAACGGGGCGGGCATGCGCTCAGTCTAGAGCAGCCGGGCCCGCCCGGCGACCTGCGGCCCGGGGATCAGTTCTGCAGATCCTTCTTGATTTCCTTGGCCTTGTCCTCGATCTTCTCGCCGGCCTTCTGGGCCTGGTCGCCGACCTTCTCGGCGGCCTGGTCGACCTGCTTGCCGGCGCGTTCGAGCGGGCCTTCGGCGGGTTGGCAGGCGGCGAGTGCAAAGGTGGTGCTGAGCGCCATGATGGCCAGCGTGGTCTGGGTCGTCGTCATGATGGTTCCTCCTCGGTTGAGCAGCCGACGCGATCGGGCGGCGGCTTGGAAGGAACTGTAGGCAGCGGCGCACGCGGTGTCGGCCAGACGCCGGCGCGACGCGCTGTAGGTGGCGTCCTACCGCGGCTCAGCCGCGCCGCGCGAACTGCGCCGGTCGGATGCCGAGCAGCAGCAGCACGCCGAAGTAGACCAGCGCCGCGCCGCCCAGCACGGCCGCCAGCGCACCGGCACGCAGCAGTTCCTGGCTGCCGAGCGCCACCCAGTCGAAGGCCTGCGCGGCCCAGGCCAGGCCGGCGCCCATCAGCGCGCTGCCGATGCCGACCTTGAGCCCGAAGCCCAGCCAGCCCGGCGCCGGTCGCCAGCTGCCGCGGCGCTGCAGGCCGACCAGCAGAAGCAGCGCGTTGACGAGCGCGCCGCAACCGATCGCCAGGGCCAGCCCGGCGTGGCCGAACAGCGGCACGAAGACGAGGTTCAGCAACTGGGTCAGGACCAGCACGAACAGCGCCACCTTGACCGGGGTGCGGATGTCCTGCTTGGCATAGAAGCCCGGCGCCAGCACCTTCAGCGCGACCAGGCCCAGCAGTCCGGCGCCGTAGCCCATCAGCGCGGTGACGGTCTGCTGCACGTCGACGGCGCTGAAGGCGCCGCGGTGGTACAGCACCGCGACCAGCGCCTTCGGAAAGATGATCAGCGCGACCGCGCACGGCAGCGCCAGCAGCAGCACGAGGCGCAGGCCCCAGTCGAGCAGCGCGGCGTAGCGCTCGCCGTCGCCCTGGGCCTGGGTGGCCGACAGCTGCGGCAGCAGCACCACGCCGAGGGCCACGCCGAGCAGGGCGGTCGGGAACTCCATCAGCCGGTCGGCGTAGCTCAGCCACGAGACGGCCCCGGCGCCGATCTGCGTCGCGATCTGGGTGTTGATGAGCAAGGAGATCTGCGCCACCGAGACGCCCAGGATGGCCGGCGCCATCTGCTTGAGCACGCGGTGCACGCCGGGGTGGCCCCAGGCGGCGCGCAGACCGCCCAGGCCGAGCCGCAGGCGCGGCATCGCGCCGATGCGACGCAGCGCCGGGACCTGCAGCGCCAGCTGCAGCACGCCGCCGGCCATCACGCCGACCGACAGCGCGTAGATCGGCTCGATGCCCCAGGCGGCAAAGCGCGGCACCAGCAGCCACGCGGCCAGGATGAAGCTCAGGTTCAGCAGCACCGGCGTCGCCGCCGGCACCGCGAAGCGCTTCCAGGTGTTGAGCACGCCGGCCGACAGCGCCACCATCGACATGAACACGATGTACGGGAACATGACGCGCGTCATGACGACCGCCGCATCGAAGCCCCCGGTCTTCTGCAGACCCTGGGCCATGAGCCACACCAGCACCGGCGCGCCCAGCACGCCCAGCAGGCTGGTCGCCACCACCGCCCACAGCAGCACGGTCGCCACGGCGTCGATCAGCGCGTGCGTGGACGCATCGCCGTCGCGCGCGCGGCTGGCCGCCAGCAGCGGCACGAAGGCCTGCGAGAAGGCGCCCTCGGCGAACAGCCGCCGCAGCAGGTTGGGGATGCGGAAGGCGACGTTGAAGGCGTCGGTCATCACGCTGGCCCCGAAGGCGGCCGCCACCATCTGCTCGCGGATCAGCCCGGTGATGCGCGACGCCAGCGTCAGCAGGGACACGGTCGACGCGGCGCGCAGCAGGTTCATGGTCGGAGCGGCTTGCGGCGCTGGGGCCGGTCAGGCAAAAGACGCTGGAGTATAGAAGTGGCCACTAACGTGGTCGGCGAGGCGGGCCGGGAGCCCGGTTGGGCGGGCCGCCGCTGCTATACTTGCCGGCTTTCCACCCGGAACCCTGACACCCCCATGGCCACCTCGTCCAAAGCCAAGAAATCGGTCCGCATCGCGTCGGGCCGCAAGCGCGTCCGCCAGGACGTGCGCCTCAACGCCGCGAACACCTCGCTGCGTTCGAAGTTCCGTACCGCGATCAAGAGCGTGCTGAAGGCCGTCGCCGGTGGCGACAAGGCCAAGGCCGGCGAGACCTTCAAGACCGCCCAGAAGACGATCGACTCGATCGCCGACAAGGGCCTCTTCCACAAGAACAAGGCAGCGCGCTACAAGAGCCGCCTGTCGGCCAAGATCAAGGCGCTGGCGGCCTGAAGCCGCATCCGGGTTGGAAAGACGAAGGGCTCCGCAAGGAGCCCTTTTTCGTTGAATGGCGCGGCGTCAGGGCCGCGCCGGGGGCGCGTCGGGCAGCAGGCAGGCCTCGGCCACCTGCAGGCGGTTGTCGCGCGCGAAGTTCATGACGAAGTCCCAGGCCATGGGCTCGAGTTCGCGCAGCGCCTCGTTGACCACCACGCACCTGATGCCGTTGATCACGTTGGGCACGCAATAGGGCGAGTAGCCGATGTGTGCCATGCGCCCCATGTGCGCCCCGCCCGGCCGGAAGCTCGACATCGCCCCGGCCAGCCGCTCGGCCCAGTCGCTGGGACGAAAGGCCCGCCCATCGAGGGTGACACCCTGGATGAAGAACTCGCGCGGCGGTTGGGGGGCTTCGGGCACGACCGGGTCGGCAACGAGCGGCTCGCGACCGCCCGGCAGCAAGAAGGACAGGACGCTATTGTGCTGCAGCGCAGCACGCAGATTGGGCCGCGCCGTGCGAGGGGCGTCGAGGACCGGGGGTTCGCAGGTCGGCAGCATGGCCTCCCTACAATCGGTGCTTTCCCCTCATCCTTGAGCCCGTTGGCCACGCCGGCCAGCCCAGGAGTCCGCCGATGAACGCCCCCGAAGCCCTCAAGCCCGAGACGGCGACGCCCTCTCATGTGATGAACACCTACGGCCGCCTGCCGTTCGCGCTCTCGCATGGCCGCGGCTGCCGGGTTTGGGACACCGAGGGCCGCGAGTACCTGGACGCCCTGGGGGGCATCGCCGTCAACACCCTGGGCCATGCGCACCCGAAGCTGGTGCCGGCGCTGCAGGAGCAGATCGGCAAGCTGATCCACTGCTCCAACTACTACCAGATGCCGCTGCAGGAGCGCTTGGCGACGACGCTGTGCGAGCTGTCGGGCCTGAGCAACGCCTTCTTCTGCAACTCCGGCCTCGAGGCCAACGAGGCGGCGCTCAAGATCGCCCGCAAGTTCGGACACGACAAGGGCATCGATCGCCCGGAGATCATCGTCTACGAGAAGGCCTTCCACGGCCGCTCGATCGCCACGCTGTCGGCCACCGGCAACCCCAAGGTGCAGGCCGGCTTCGGGCCGCTGGTCGAGGGCTTCGTGCGAGTCCCGCTCAACGACGCCGCCGCGATCGCCGAGGTGGCGAACACGCGGCCGAACGTGGTCGCGGTCTTCCTGGAGGTGATCCAGGGCGAAGGCGGCGTCAATCCGGCCACGACGGACTACCTGCGCGCGGTGCGCCGCCTGTGCGACGAGAACGATTGGCTGCTGATGCTCGACGAGGTGCAGTGCGGCATCGGCCGCACCGGCAAGTGGTTCGCGCACCAGTGGGCGGGGATCCTGCCCGACGTGATGCCGCTGGCCAAGGGCCTGGGCAGCGGCGTGCCGGTGGGCGCGGTGGTCTGCGGGCCGCGCGCCTCGCAGGTGCTGGGCCCCGGCAACCACTGCACGACCTTCGGCGGAAATCCGCTGGCGATGCGCGCCGGCGTCGAGACCCTGCGCATCATGCAGGAGGACGACCTGCTGCACAACGCCGCCACGGTCGGCGCGGCCCTCCAGGCCGGCCTCGCGCGCGACCTGGCCGGCGTGGCCGGCGTCGTCGACCTGCGCGGCCAGGGCCTGATGATCGGCCTCGAGCTCGCCCGTCCCTGCGGCGAACTGCTGGGCCGCGCCGCCGAGGCCGGCCTGCTGATCAGCGTCACGGCCGAGCGCGTGATCCGCATCGTGCCGCCGCTGATCATGACGCGCGCCGAGGCCGACCAGGTGGTTGCGATCCTCGCGCCGCTGGTGCGCGACTTCCTGGCGACGCCGCCCAAGGCCTGAGCACCATGAAACAAGGCTCCAGCCTGCTGAAGCACTACCTGCAGTTCAAGGACTTGCGCGCCGAGGAGTACGCCTACCTGTTCGAGCGCACCGCGATCATCAAGAAGCGCTTCAAGAACTACGAGAAGTACACGCCGCTGGTCGATCGCACGCTGGCGATGATCTTCGAGAAGGCGAGCACGCGCACCCGCGTCAGCTTCGAGGCCGGCATGTACCAGATGGGCGGCCTGGTCGTGAACCTGACCACTGGCGACAGCCAGCTCGGCCGGGCCGAGCCGGTCGAGGACACCGCCCGCGTCATCAGCCGCATGGTCGACCTGGTGATGATCCGCACCTACGAGCAGGCTCGCCTGGACCGCTTTGCAGCGCACTCGCGCGTGCCCGTGATCAACGGCCTGACCAACGAGTTCCACCCCTGCCAGATCCTCGCGGACATCTTCACCTTCATCGAGCACCGCGGCGCACGCATCGACGAAGGCGGCGCACTCGCCTGCCTGCAGGGCAAGGTGGTCGCCTGGGTCGGCGACGGCAACAACATGGCCAACACCTGGCTGCAGGCCGCCGAGATCCTGGGCTTCACCGTGCACGTCAGCACCCCGGGCGGCTACGAGGTCGACCCGGCGGTGGCCGGCATCTCGGGCAGCGGTTGCTACAAGG
>CAZTTC010000132.1:8340-8589 GCA_964616015.1 uncultured Methylibium sp.
CCACCTCGTGACCACCGACGTCTGGACCAGCATGGGCTACGAGGCCGAGAACGACGCCCGGCTGAAGGCCTTCGCGGACTGGCGCGTCGACCGCGAGATGATGGCCGCGGCCCGCCAGGATGCGCTCTTCATGCACTGCCTGCCGGCGCACCGCGGCGAGGAAGTCGATGCGGACGTCATCGACGGCCCGCAGTCGGTGGTGTGGGACGAAGCGGAGAACCGCATGCACGTCCAGAAGGCGCTGATGGA
>CAZTTC010000133.1:0-8535 GCA_964616015.1 uncultured Methylibium sp.
AGCGGGCTGGTGGTGTGCGACCCGACGCTCGTGTTCGCGGTCATCGACGCGCTGTTCGGCGGCGCGGGCAAGTTCCACACGCGCATCGAAGGACGCGACTTCTCGCCCACCGAGCAGCGCGTGATCGTGCGGCTGGTCGAGGTGATCGCCGCCGAGTACAAGAAGGCCTGGGCCGGCGTCTACCCGATCGAGCTGGACTACCAGCGCTCGGAGATGCAGCCCCAGTTCGCCACCATCGCGGCGCCGAGCGAGATCGTCGTGACGACCTCGTTCACGCTGGAGATCGGCGAGACCAGCGGCACGATCCACTTCTGCGTGCCCTACGCGACGCTGGAGCCGATCCGCGACACGCTCTACTCGGCCACCGTCGGCGACTCCAACGAGCCCGACCGCCGCTGGGTCAAGCTGCTGACCACGCAGATCCAGGCCGCCGAGGTGGACCTGGTCGCCGAACTGGCGCACGCCCCGGCGACCGTCGAGCAACTGCTGGCCTTCAAGCCCGGCGACTTCATCGAGCTGGACCTCAAGCAGGTCGTCCAGGCCAAGGTGGATGGTGTGCCCGTGTTCGACTGCCAGTACGGCACGAGCAACGGCAAGTACTCCATCAAGATCGATCAACTGCTGACGAACCAGGGCGTGTCCTGGCTGGGAGAGCACCATGGCTGAAGCCGCACCGACCAACGAGCAAGACGACATGGCCGCCGAGTGGGCCGCCGCGCTGGAACAGCAGGCCCCGACGGCGCCGGCCAGCGAGGTCGTGGCCGCCGCCGAGCAGGTCGCACCGGCCGCGTTCACCAACTTCACGCCGACCGCGACGGGCGGCGCGGGCAACGACATCAACATGATCCTGGACATCCCGGTCCAGCTGACCGTGGAACTGGGCCGCACGCGCATCCCGATCAAGCACATCCTGCAGCTGGCGCAGGGCTCGGTGGTCGAGCTCGAGGCGATGGCCGGCGAGCCGATGGACGTGCTGGTCAACGGCTACCTGATCGCCCAGGGCGAGGTGGTGGTCGTCAACGACAAGTTCGGCATCCGCCTGACCGACATCGTGACGCCGAGCGAGCGCATGCGCCGCCTGTCGCGCGGCATGTGAGCCCGGCATGACCGGCTCGCTGGGCTTCGGCCTGCTGTGGTTCCTCGTCATCCTGGCGCTGATCCCGCTGGCGCTGTGGCTGCTCAAGCGCACGCCCTATGGCGCGGCGATGAGCGGCGCCGGGGCCGCGTCGCGCGTCGTCTCGACACTGCCGCTGGGTCCGCACCAGCGCCTGGTCACCGTCGAGGTCGGCCAAGGCGAGGAGAAGCGCTGGCTGGTGCTGGGCGTGACGCCGCAATCGATCGCCACGCTGCACACGCTGTCGCCGCAGGAGGCGCCGCCCGCCGCGACGCCGGTGGAGACGCCGTTCGCGACCCTGTTGAAGAAGGTGCGTGATGCGAGCCGCTGAAGTGGACCCCCCCGGTTGCGGCTTCGCCGCTCCCCCTCGAGGGGGCGACGCCAGCGGCCCGGCCGAGCCGGACCCGCGGCGTCGGCTCGGCAACAAGGGCTCGGCGTCTTTCGTCGGCCGCTGTCGCCGAGCGGCACTGATCGCTGCCGTGTCGGTGTTGTCGGCGCTTCCTGCAGCGGCTTTAGCCCAGGCGGTGGGCGGCAACGCCAGCCTGCCGCTCATCGTCGGCCAGGGCGCCGGCGGCACCAGCTACTCGGTGCCGATCCAGACGCTGCTGTTCTTCACCGCGCTGTCCTTTCTGCCGGCGGTGCTGCTGATGATGACGGGCTTCACCCGCATCGTCATCGTGCTGAGCCTGCTGCGCCAGGCGCTGGGCACGCAGTCGGTGCCGCCCAACCAGGTGCTGATCGGCCTGAGCCTGTTCCTCACGATGTTCGTGATGGGCCCGACCATCGACAAGGTCTACAGCGAGGCCTACAAGCCCTACGCCGAGAACAAGATCGGCTTCGACGAGGCCCTGGCGCGCGGCGAGAAGCCGATGCGCGAGTTCATGCTCAAGCAGACCCGCCAGAGCGACCTGATGCTGTTCGCCCGCCTGGCCAAGCTGGACCCGGCGGTCAAGGGCGAGGACGCGCCCTTTCGCGTGCTGGTGCCGGCCTTCGTGACCAGCGAGCTGAAGAGCGCCTTCCAGATCGGCTTCCTGATCTTCATTCCCTTCCTGATCATCGACATGATCGTCGCCAGCGTGCTGATGAGCCTGGGCATGATGATGCTGAGCCCGGTGCTGGTGGCGCTGCCTTTCAAGCTGATGCTCTTCGTGCTCGCCGACGGCTGGAACCTGCTGCTGGGTTCGCTGGCCGCCAGCTTCGTCACTGAGTGATCACCGATCACCACTCACGGCTCACCGCCCCCACCCATGAACCCCCAACAAGTCTTCGCCATCGGCCAGCAGGGCCTGATGCTGCTGCTCACGGTCAGCGCCCCACTGCTGCTGACGGTGCTGGTGGTCGGCCTGCTGGTCAGCGTCTTCCAGGCGGCCACGCAGTTGCACGAGGCGACGCTGTCCTTCGTGCCCAAGCTGATCGCGGCCGTCGCGGTGCTGGCGATCGCCGGCCCGTGGATGCTGACCTCGATCGTCGAGTACCTGCAGCGCACGCTGCAGTCGATCCCGACGGTCGTTGGCTGAACGCGGTGATCGGTCGTCTGTGATCCGTGATCGGCGATCACGGCTCGCGCCATGCTGACCTTCAACGACGCCCAACTCACCGCCTGGCTCGCACCGCTGGTCTGGCCTTTCCTGCGGGTGCTGGCGCTGTTCACCACGATGCCGGTGCTCGGCATGCGCAGCGTGCCGGTGCGCGTCAAGGTGGCGCTCGCCTTCCTGATCACCCTGGCGGCCCAGCCCTCGCTGCCGGCGATGCCGGTGATCGCGCTGGACAGTGGCACCGCGGTCGAGGCGGTGATCCAGCAATTGCTGATCGGCATGGCACTCGGCTTCGCGGCGCGCATCGTCATGGCGGGCATCGAGTTCGCCGGCGAGCTGATCGGCCTGCAGATGGGCCTGAACTTCGCCGCCTTCTTCGACCCCATCAGCGCGACCCAGGCGACCGCCGTCAGCCGCTTTTTCGGCACCAGCGCGGCCTGGCTGTTCGTCGTGATGAACGGCCACCTGCTGCTGACCGCCGCGGTGGTCCAGAGCTTCCACGCCTTCCCGGTGGCCAGCCCGGACGCCGCGCCGCTGGCCTTCCTGGCCGCCGTGCAGCCGCAGTCCTGGGGCACCGAGGTGTTCCGCCTGGGTCTTTGGATCGCGCTGCCGATCGTGACGATGCTGTTGTTCATGAACCTGGTGCTGGGCGTGATCGCCCGCGTGGCTTCGCAGATGAACATCTTCGCCATCGGCTTCCCGATCACGCTGGGCGTCGGCCTGATCGGCATCACGCTGACCCTGCCGTTGATGGAGCCGCCCTTCACGGCAGCGCTGGAAAGGCTGCTGGCGCAGTTTCAGTAGGGCCCGGCGGACCGTCATCCCCAGCCTGAACCCCGGACTCCCGGGAAAAGACCGCGGAAGACCAGACTTTTGTTCAGTTCTGGCACGCAGTTTGCGCGCATATTGGTAGCAACCCGAAGTACTCGGGGTGTTCTCCGGAGGTGCCCATGCGTGCATTCCTGATGGCCTTGACGATGGCAGCAGCCGCCCCAGCCTGGTGCGGTGAAGACATCCTGGCGGTTCTGCAGCGCTCGCAGCAGATGCAGCTCGATGCCCTCGCGGAGACCGCGCTCGGCGCGGAGCACCCGGCGGCCCAGGCGGTGCAGCGCAGCTTCGATCAGGTGAGTGCAGCGATGGGCCTGGCGGCGCCGGTCCGGCTGATCGTCGTGCGCGGCCCCCTGCTGGCGGTCTGTCTGATGGGCCGGGTGGTGGCGGCCAATGCCTCGCTCGCCGACCTGAGCGAAAGCGAGCGCCGCTTCGTGCTGGCCCACGAGCTGGGGCACGTCGCGCACGGCCACTGGTCGCAGCTGGGCCAGCTCTACAAGCGCCACATCCCCGGCGAGGTCGTCCGGGACCACACCGATGCGATCGCCGGGGTGCTGGGCCGCGAGGCCTCGCAGCTCTCGCACGAGCAGGAGTACGAGGCCGACGCCTTCGCGCTGCGCCTGCTGCGCCGCATGGGCGACCCGGACGACACGCCGCTGGTACTGTTCCAGAACCTGCCGATGGTCAAGGCCACGGCCACCCACCCCGGCACCCACCAGCGCGTCGCCCATCTGCGCACCCTGCGTTGAGCCGGCCCCCGCGGGCGTAACGATTCCAAACCTCGACCCCCCTTCCGAGCGAGTGCTGCTCGCGCCGGCATGACCTAGGCTGTGTGCACAGCCTGCGGCAAGACCGGACCGGCTCGCAGCGCAAGCCCGACTCCGGGTCCCGGGGCCAGGCGCCACCAGGGGACCCCATGCCTTCCACCCGGGCCAGCAAGACGGCCGAGATCGCGGCCGCCGTGCGGGCCGCCCACCGTCGCTACGACCATCCGGTCGTCTTCGACGACCCGCACGCCCTGCAGCTGACCAGCCCGGCCTGGCGGACCATCGTGCGCAGTCGCGTGCTGCATCGCCTGGTGGTGCGCCGTCTGCTGGCCGACTTCCGCAGCATCCACGCCGAGATGCTGGGCCGCGCCCGCTTCGCCGAGGAAGAGTTGCTGCGCGCCGTGGCCGGCGGCCTGGGCCAGTACGTGATCATCGGGGCCGGGCTCGACTCCTTCGCGCTGCGCCATCGCGAGCTGGCGCCGCAGCTGCGCGTGTTCGAGCTGGACCATCCGGCCAGCCAGGCGGTCAAGATCGAGCGGCTCGCGGGGATCACGACCGAGCCGCTCACCCACGTGGAGTTCATCGCCGCCGACCTCGAGCACGAGACCGTCGCCCAGGCGCTGTCCCGTTCGGGATACGACCGCGGCGCCCCGGCCTTCTTCGCGTGGCTGGGCAACACCTACTACCTGACGCCGGCGGCCATCGCCGGGACGCTGCGCGCGATCGCCGGGCTGGCCGCGCCCGGCAGCGAGCTGGTGGTCGACTACGCGCTGCCGGTCGACCAGCAACCGCCGCAGGAGCGGGGCGCCTTCCTCAAGGCGCAGGCGGCGGTCGAGAGGCGCGGCGAACCCTGGCGCGCCTTCTTCACGCCGCCGCAGTTCACCGCGCTGGCACGCGAGTGCGGCTTCGAGCTCGTCGCGACGCTGTCGCCCGCCGATCAGCTCGAGCGCTACTTCAGCGGCCGCGACGACGGCCTGCGGCCGCCCGCCTGGGGTCACTTCGCCCACCTGCGGACCCTGCGCTGGCAGGCCGTCCCCTGAGCCATCCGCTCAGGGGCGCCCGGGCTCCACGCCCGCGTGCTGCGGCAGGTCGTCATCGATGTCCCACCACCCGGCCTTCGAGGCAACGTGGATGTGCGCCGCCGGCCGCCCGGCGATCGGCGTGTCCAGCGTGCCGATGCGCAGGCGCAGGACCTCGGGCCGGTCGTCGCGCCGGCTGTGGATGGGCGAGCCGCAGTGCGCACAGAAGCTGCGCCACTTGCCGGGCGACGAGGCGTAGGCCTTCAGCGCCTCGGCGCCCGCCAGCAGGTGGAAGTCCGCCGCGCGCACCGGCGCATTGACCGCGAAGGCCCCGCCCTGGGCCTTGCGGCACAGCCCGCAGTGGCACAGCACGATGGGACCGGTCCGCCCGTCGATCCGGTAGCGCACCGCGCCGCACAGGCAGCCGCCGCACAGCGACGGGTCCGGATCCATGGCTCAGGCCGCCCGCGGCGCGCAGCCCTCGGGTTTGGACACCCGCTCGCTCGATGCCGGATGGCGCGCCAGCGCATCGGCCGGCCGGCGCGGCCGCTGCAGCAGCTCGCCGCCGCAGTTGGGACAGCGGCCCTTCAGCGTGCGCTCGCTGCAGTCGGCGCAGAAGGTGCACTCGAAGCTGCAGATGCGAGCGGCCGGCGAGTCGGGCGCCAGGTCGCGGTTGCAGCACTCGCAGTTGGGTCGCAGCTTCAACATCGCGCGGCCTCACACCAGCCCGTTGCGGATCGCATAGACCGTCAGCTCGGAGTTGTTGGACAGGGCCAGCTTCTCCAGGACGCGCGCCCGGTACACGCTGACCGTCTTGGGGCTGAGCGTCAGCTCGGCGGCGATGTCCGACAGCCGCTTGCCCGAGGCGATCAGCACCAGGGTCTGCAGCTCGCGGTCGGAGAGCTTCTCGTGCGCGACCTCGGCGGCCGGGTGGCTCAGGCTCTCGGCCAGCATCTGCGCGATGTCGGGCGTGATGTACTTGCGCCCCGTGGCGACCGAGCGCACCGCCTCGACCAGCTGCTTGGTGTCGCTGCCCTTGTTGACGTAGCCGTAGGCGCCGGCGCGCAGCGCGCGGATCGCGTACTGGTCCTCGGGGTACATCGACACCACCAGCACGCGCAGCGTGGAGCCTTCTTCCTTCAGCACGTGCAGCACGTCCAGGCCGCTGCGGCCCGGCAGGTTGATGTCGAGCACCAGCACGTCGCAGCTGTGGTCGCGCAGCAGGCTGCGCAGCTCGCCGTAGTCGCCGGCCTCGCCGACGACCTCGATGTCCTGCGCATCGGCCAGCGTGTCCCGGATGCCGCGACGGATCAGCGCATGGTCGTCGCACAGGATCACGCGGATGCTCATGGCCTGACTCTACCGTGCGCGCCGCAGCCGGACCACCCCGGCGGCGTCACAGCATGTCCCAGGACGTCGGATCGTCGGGGTTCTCGTGCAGCTCGTCGAAGCTGCCGGCGCCGCTGTCGCCGGGCCCGGACAGCGGCACCGACAGGATGATGGTCGTGCCGCCGGGCCCGCTGGACAGGTCGACCCAGCCGCCGACCTGGGCGGCCCGCTCGCGCAGGCCGCGGATGCCGAAGGAGCGCGCCTTGCCCAGGTCGTCCTGGTTCAGGCCGCGGCCGTTGTCGCTGACTTCCAGCGACAGCACCTTGCCGGCCACCGTCAGGTCGACCTGCACCCGGGTCGCGTGGGCGTGCTTGCTGATGTTGGTCAGCGCCTCCTGCGCGGTGCGATAGGCCGCGAGCGGCACGCCCGGCGGCAGCGCCGGCAGCTCGTCGCGGCTGGTGCGGAACACGGTGACGACGCCGCTGCGCTTCTCGAAGCGCTGGGTCATCCACTGCAGCGCCGGGATCAGGCCCTGCTCCAGGATCGCCGGCCGCAGGTTGTGCATGATGCGCTGGCTCGACTCGATGGCCAGCGTCACCGTCTCCAGCGCGCCCTGCGCGCGCTGGGCGATCGCGGCGTCGCGCGTGTGGCGCTCGATCCAGGCGAGGTCGAACTTCAGCGCGGTCAGGGAGCCGCCGACGTCGTCGTGGATCTCGCGCGCGATCGCCATGCGCTCGGCCTCGATGTTGGCCTGCAGGTGCTGGGCCAGCTCGCGCAGGCGCTGCTCGCTCTGGCCCAGCGCGAGGTCGGCCTCCTGCTTGGCACGCAGGGCCTCGATGCCGTCGATCGCGTGCAGCATCGCCGGCACCAGCCGGGCCAGGTTGTCCTTCAGCAGGTAGTCGCTGGCGCCGTTGAGCATGGCCTGCACCGCGACCTGCTCGCCGATCTCGCCCGAGATCAGGATGAAGGGCAGCATCAACCGTGTGTCGCGCAGGATCTCCAGCGCCCGCAGGCCCGAGAAGCCCGGCAGGTTGTAGTCCGACAGCACCACGTCCCAGGGTTCCTCGAGCGCAGCGCGGAAGGCCGCCTCGGACTCGACCCGCACCGCCTCGGCGTCGATGCCGCCGCGCCGCAGGTGGGCCAGCATCAGTTCGTGATCGAGTTCCGAATCCTCCAGGTGCAGCACGCGCAGCTGCATCGGGGCGGCGGAGAGCGGCGTGGGCCGGCTGGACAGGTCGGGCATCGGTCGGAAGGCGGGCTGGAAAGCGCGGAACTGACGGCCGTTTGGCCCGGTGATCTTGACACCGCGGCCCGGACGGCTGCCGAAGAATTGTGCCAAGTCGCATCCGGCTGGACACACGGTGCGCCGATCGACGGTGCCGAGCGCCCGCAGCGCCCGTTTCCTCTGAGCTTCGACCGATGACACCGATGCCCCACGCCGAACCCCAAGCCACCGCCGCCTTGCCACTGCTGCTGGCCGCCGATCTGCAGGATCACCTGATGGTGGCCGGCAACGATCTCGAGCGGCTGCAGCGCCTGCTGGCCGACACCTGCGACACGCTGATGGCGCGCTTCCACGGCGCGCTCGGCCAGATCGACGCCGCGGCCGCCACCGACCAGCTGGACGGTGCCCGCAGCCAGCTGGCCGAGGCCGTCACGGCGCTGCAGTTCCAGGACCTGGCCTCGCAGCTGATCGCCCACACCCACCAGCGCCTGCGCAACTGCGCCGACCTGCTGGCCCACGACGCCTTCGGCCCCGATGCCGACGGCGACGCCGTCATCGCGCCCCCCCCGCTGCGACCCAACCCGGTGACGCAGGACGAGATGGATGCCGGCTCGGTGGAGCTGTTCTAGCCCGCCGCCGCCTCAAGTCACGCAACGACCCGCCGATACCCCCCGAGCAATCCGGAGACCCTCATGCATTCAATCCTGGCCGTGGACGA
>CAZTTC010000134.1:0-8528 GCA_964616015.1 uncultured Methylibium sp.
GCTTCTGCTGCTCGACGACCTTCTTGTAGACCGCGTACTCGGCCTCGATCTGCTGGGTGAACTCGGCAGGCGTGTTCAGCACCAGCAGCGAACCCGTGTCCTCGATGCGCTTCTTGACATCCGGCATCGCGACCGTCGCCTTGACCGCGCTGGCGACTTTGTCGACGACCTCCTTCGGCAGGCCCTTGGGGCCGAGGATGCCGTAGTAGGCCATGCGATTGACCGGCTCCAGGCCGACTTCCTTGAAGGTCGGCACGTTCGGCAGCGCTGCAACGCGCTGCGGTGCGGCGACGATGATCGCGACCAGCCGCCCATCCTTGATGAAGGGCAATGCCGAAGGCAGGTTGTCGAAGATGATCGGCACCTGGCCCGCCACCGTGTCGTTCAGCGCAGGCCCGGCACCGCGGTAGGGGATGTGGGTCACGAAGGTCCCCGTCAAGCTCTTGTAGAGCTCCATCTGCAGGTGGCCGATGCCGCCGGTGCCCGAGCTCGCGAAGCTGTACTTGCCCGGGTTCTTCTTCACTTCGGCGATGAAGCCGGCGTAGTCCTTGGCCGGGAAGCTCGGGTGCACCGCGATCACGTTCGGCGTCGCCGCGATGTTGATGATCGGTGTGAAGTCCGTCAGCGTGTTGTACGGCATCTTCGGGTTGATCGCCGGATTGGCCGCGGTCGTCGACACCGTCGCCATGCCCAGCGCATAGCCGTCCGCCGGCGACTTGGCGATCGCATCCGCACCGATCACGCCGCCGCCGCCGCCGCGGTTCTCGACCACCATGGTCTGGCCGAGCGGCCCGCCGATCTTCTCGGCCACCACGCGCGCGATGATGTCGGTGGTGCCGCCGGGCGCAAACGGCACGACCAGCCGCACCGGCTTGTTCGGGTAGGCCTGCGCCTGCGCGATCGACAGCGGGGCCATCGCGGCCACCAGCGCGGCGCCGGCCAGCACGGCGCGGCGAGAGTTCGAAACCATGACGGCCTCCTTGGGATGGGGTGGGTGCTTTGGCGGCGACTGTGCACGCCGGGGCCAGCGGCGCCGATTGTGGAAACCCCTCACAGGGGCAACCGTTAACCTCGCCCGATGCACGACCTGCTGCTGCTGCTGCCCGACTTCCTGCTGATCGTCGTCGGCTTCCTCGTGTGCCGCTACACCGTGCTGGGCCGGCCCGTCTGGGAGTCGGCCGAGAAGCTCGTGTACTACCTGTTGTTCCCGGTGCTGCTGTTCACCTCGATCGTGCGCAACCCGCTGAACCCGGGCGACGCCGCGTCCCTGGCCGCGGGCGGGCTGGCGACGGTGGCCCTCGGCATCGCCCTGGCTTATGCCCTGAAGCGCTGGTCCGGCGTCGACCCGAGGCTGCACGCCTCGGGCGCACAGGTGGCCTTCCGCTTCAACTCCTACGTCGCGCTGGCGATGGCCGAACGCCTCGGCGGCGCCGCCGGCGTCGCGCAGATGGCCGTGCTGGTGGCCGTCTGCGTGCCGCTGTGCAATGCCGGCGCGGTGCTGCCGCTGGCCCGCCATGGCGGCCAGCACCTCGGCCGCGAGCTGATGCGCAACCCGCTGATCCTCGCCACGCTCGGTGGCCTGCTCGCCAACCTGCTGGGCCTGCAGTTCCCGGAGGCGGTCGGCACGGTGCTGCAGCGCATCGGCCAGGCCGCCCTGCCGCTGGGGCTGATGGCCGTGGGCGCGGGCCTGCAACTCGGTGGATTGACGGCGTCGCCGGCGCTGGCCACCGCGCTGCTGGCCATCCGCCACGCGCTGCTGCCGGCCTTGGCGCTGGCCATGGGCCTGGGGTTCGGACTGCCGGCGCTGCAGTTGACCGTCCTGGTCGCGTTTGCGGCGATGCCCACCGCGTCGAGCTGCTATGTGCTGGCCGTGCGCATGGGCGGCCACGGCGCCTTCGTCGCCGGCCTCGTCACGGTCTCGACGCTGCTCGGCATGCTGACGCTGCCGGCCTGGTTGGCACTGCGCCTGGCCTGGGTCAGTCCCTGAGCCGCGGCCGCTCGCGTTGCGCCAGCGCCCAGTCGATGTGCTCGGCCACCAGCGGCGTCGCAGCGTTGTGAGCGTCGACCAGCGCGTGCGCGACAGCCACATCCCCCTCGACCCGCCAGGCGTTGCCGAGTGCCACCGCGAGGTTGCGCCGCCAGCGCGGGTAGCCGATGCGGCGGATCGCGCTGCCCTCGGTGTGGCGCAGGAAGGCGGCTTCGTCCCACTGCCACAGCGCCAGCAGCGGCGGCGCATCGAGCGCGGCGCGCGCATCGAAGTCGGGCAGCGGCGCGCGCTGCGCGTACTTGTTCCACGGGCAGGCGAGCTGGCGGTCGTCGCACCCGTAGATGCGGTTGCCGATCGGCGCCCGCAGCGGCTCGGGGATGGCGCCGGCGTGCTCGATGGTGAGGTAGGAGATGCAGCGCCGCGCATCGAGCCGCTGCTCGGCGACGATGGCCTGGGTCGGGCACACGTCGATGCAGGCGCGGCAGCTGCCGCAGTGCCCGTCGACCGCCGCCGTCAGCGGCAGCGCGAGGTCGGTGTAGATCTCGCCGAGGAAGAACATCGACCCGGCCTCACGCGACAGCATCAGCGTGTGCTTGCCGCGCCAGCCCAGGCCGCTGCGCGACGCCAGCTCGACCTCGAGCACCGGCGCGGAGTCGGTGAACACGCGGTGGCCGAAGGGGCCGACACGCTCGGCCAGCCGCTCGGCCAGCGATTGCAGGCGGGTGCGCAAGACCTTGTGATAGTCGCGACCGCGGGCGTACATCGAGACCACGCCCTCCGCGGGACGCGACAGGCGCTCGAACTCCACCGCCTGCCAGCCGTCGGCCCGCGACCCCGGCAGGTAGTCCATGCGGGCCGTGATCACGCGCACCGTGCCCGGCACGAGTTCCGCGGGGCGGGCCCGCTTCAGGCCATGGCGCGCCATGTAGTGCATGTCGCCGTGAAAGCCCTGCGCCAGCCAGGCCAGCAGGCCGGGCTCGGCCTCGTGCAGGTCCACGCCGGCCACGCCGATCTGGGAAAATCCCAGCGTCCCTGCCATGCGACGCAGATCCGCCAGCACGGCCTCTCCCTCGGTGACGCCCGGCGTTCGATGCATCCTGCGATTCTAGAAACCCGCCACGAGACCTGGCCCGACGAGGCCGCCTGTGCCGCCCGTGCGCAGTCGCTGGCATCGGCGCCGGCCTTGCGCGACGCCTTCGTCGAGCTGCTCGGTCCGCTGGGCGCCGGCAAGACCACCTTCGTGCGCCACCTGCTGCGCGCGCTCGGCGCGAGCGGCCGCATCAAGAGCCCGAGCTACGCCGTCGTCGAGCCCTACGCCCTGCCGGGCGGACCGGCCTGGCACTTCGACTTCTACCGCTTCGGTGACGAGCGCGAGTGGGAGGACGCGGGCTTTCGCGAGATATTCGCCGGCCCCGGCCTCAAGCTCGTCGAGTGGGCCCAGAACGCCGGCGAGACCCTGCCCGTGCCCGACCTGCGCATGGAACTCTCGCCGCAGGACGGCGACCAACGCGCCGTGAGCCTGCATGCCTACACGCCGCGCGGCCGGGAGCTGCTGCGATGACGCCGACGCGGCGACGCCTGCTGCAGCAAGGCGCCGGTTCGCTGGTCTTGCTGCTCGGCCCGCGCGAGCTGGTGTTCGGCGCCAGCATCGTCGCGGTGCGCGTCTGGCCGGCGGCCGACTACACGCGCGTCACCATCGAGTCCGACACGCCGCTGGCCGCCAAGCACGCGCTCTACGACAACCCGCAGCGCGTCGTCATCGACGTCGACGGCCTCGAGCTCAGCCCCGAGCTGCGCGAGCTGATCGGCAAGGTCAAGCCCGGCGATCCCTTCATCGCCGGCGTGCGCGTCGGCCAGAACCAGCCGCGCGTGGTCCGCCTGGTGATCGACCTCAAGCAGCCGACCGCGCCCCAGGTCTTCACGCTCGAGCCGGTCGCGGCCTACCGCCATCGGCTGGTGTTCGACCTGCATCCGGCCACGGAACGCGACCCGTTGCTGGCGCTGATCCAGGAGAAGGCCGTCGCCGATCGTGCGGCCACGCCGTCGGACCGCGCCGCCTCCGACGTGAACGACGCGCTCGGCGACTTCATCGGCCGCATGGGCCGCCCTCCGCCGCCGGCCGCGTCGGCACCAACCCCGGGCGGCTCGCCCGCGCCGCCGCGCGGCACCGAGCGGCTGATCATCGTGGCGCTCGACCCGGGCCATGGCGGCGAGGACCCCGGCGCCATCGGCCCCAGCGGCCTGCGCGAGAAGGACGTGGTGCTGCAGATCGCCCAGCGCCTGCGCGAACGCATCAACGCGCAGCCCAACATGCGCGCGATGATGACGCGCGACGCCGACTTCTTCGTGCCGCTGCACGAGCGGGTCCGCAAGGCACGGCGGGTGCAGGCCGACCTGTTCATCTCCCTGCATGCGGACGCCTTCGTGCGGCCGCACGCGCGCGGTGCCTCGGTGTTCGCGCTCAGCGAGTCGGGCGCGACCAGCGTCGAGGCGCGCTGGATGGCCAACAAGGAGAACGCCGCCGACCTGGTCGGGGGCGTCAACATCAAGACCAGGGACGCGGCCGTCACCCGCGCCCTGCTCGACATGAGCACCAGCGCGCAGATCAAGGACAGCCTGCGCCTGGGCCACGAGGTGCTGGGACGAATCGGCAAGGTCGGCCGGCTGCACAAGGCGCGCGTCGAGCAGGCCGGCTTCGCGGTGCTGAAGGCGCCCGACGTGCCCTCCATCCTGGTCGAGACCGCCTTCATCTCCAACCCCGAGGAAGAAGCCAAGCTGCGCGACGCCGACTACCAGGTCGCGCTGGTCGAGGCGCTGATGGGCGGCATCCAGCGCTACTTCGCGAAGCATCCGCCGCTGGCCCGCAACCGGACCAGCTCCTGAAGCGTCGGCGCTGCGCTCAGGCCGTCTCGGGGCCTCGACGCGCGCGCCAGGCGCCGACCAGGGCGATCAGGCCGGGAATGATGATCATCGCCCAGATGATCTTGCTGAGATTGGCCTGCACCCACGGCACGTTGCCGAACAGGTAGCCGGCCATCGTCACGCCCAGCACCCACAACAAGGCGCCCCCGACGTTGTAGGCGGTGAAGCGGGTCCGGTTCATCTCGGCCACGCCGGCCACGAAGGGCACGAAGGTGCGCAGGAACGGCAGGAAGCGCGCCAGCACCACGGTGATGCCACCGTGCTTCTCGTAGAAGGCATGCGCGCGGTCGAAGGCCTGGCGATTGAACCAGCGCGAGTTCTCCCAGCCGAAGACCTTCGGTCCGAAGTAGCGGCCGATCGAGTAGTTGCACTGGTCGCCGAGGATCGCCGCCACCGTCATCAACACCAGCACCAGCGGCAGGTTCATCAGCCCGGCCCCGCACAGCGCGCCGACGACGAAGAGCAGCGAGTCGCCGGGCAGGAAGGGCATGACCACGACGCCGGTCTCGACGAAGAGGATGAGGAACAGCAACGCGTAGACCCACGCGCCATAGGCCTGCACGAAGGCGGCGAGGTGCACGTCGACGCGCAGGACGAAGTCCATCAGGAAGGTCAGCAGCTCCATGGCGCCGCATTATCCCGGTCGCGATGACGCTTCGTGCGGATGACGCTTCCTACAATCGGCGCATGCTTGCCTCCCCCACCCTGCCCGCCGCGACGCGCCGCCCCATCCGCGAACTGCCCGACGAGCTGGTGAGCCAGATCGCCGCGGGCGAGGTCATCGAGCGGCCCGCCTCGGTGGTGCGCGAGCTGGTCGACAACGCGCTCGACGCCGGCGCCCGCGACATCGTCGTGCGGCTGTCCGCCGGCGGCGTGCGCGCCATCACGGTCGAGGACGACGGCATCGGCATCGCCGCCGCCGAGTTGCCGCTGGCGCTCAAGCGCCATGCCACCAGCAAGATCGCGTCGCTCGAGGAGCTGGAGAACGTCGCGACCATGGGCTTTCGGGGCGAGGCGCTGGCGGCCATCGCTTCGGTTGCCGAACTCGCCGTCACCAGCCGCACGCGCGAATCGGCGCATGCGCAGCGGCTCGACGGCCGCAGCGGCGAGCTGACGCCGGCCGCGCGCGCCGTCGGCACGACGATCGAGGTGCGCGAACTGTTCTTCAGCACGCCGGCGCGGCGCAAGTTCCTCAAGACCGACGCGACCGAGTTCGCGCATTGCCTCGACGCGGTCCGGCGCCACGCGCTGGCGCGGCCCGACGTCGGCTTTGCGGTCTGGCACGAGGGCCGGGTCGCCGCGCAATGGCGCCCGGCGGCCGCGGAGCAACGCCTCAAGGACGCGCTCGGCGAGGACTTCCTGCTGCACAGCCGCCCCATCGAGACGGCCTCGGGCGGCTTGCGCCTGAGCGGGCGCATCGGCCTGCCCGATGCGGCGCGCACCCGCAGCGACCAGCAGTACGTCTACGTCAACGGCCGCTACGTGCGCGACCGGCTGATCGCCCATGGCCTGCGCTCGGCCTACGCCGACGTGCTGCACGGCGGGCGTCAGCCGAGCTACCTGCTGTTCGTCGACATCGCCCCGTCGCGCGTCGACGTCAACGTGCACCCGACCAAGATCGAGGTGCGCTTCCGCGACGGGCGCGAGGTCCACCAGGCGGTGCGCCATGCCGCCGAGGACGCCCTCGCCCTGCCACGCGCCGAGGACACGCGCCCGGCCCTGTTCGAGCCCACCGCCCCGGCGATCTGGAGCCCGGCCCAGGAGCGTCTGGCGCTCGGCCTGGGCGCGCACGGCGTGTCCGAGCCCATGACGGCCTGGGGCGACCTGCCGCCGCGCACGGTCGCCGACTCGTCGCTGCTGACGCTGCGCGACGAGCCCGAGCGACCCTCGTCGCCACCGCCGGACACCGAGTCCTGGCCGCTCGGGCGCGCGCTCGCGCAGCTGGGTGGCGTCTACATCCTGGCCGAGAACGACGCGGGCCTGGTGATCGTCGACATGCACGCGGCCCACGAGCGCGTGGTCTACGAACGCCTCAAGGCCGGCCTCGACCGGCAGCGCCTCGAGACCCAGCCGCTGCTGATCCCGGCGATCTTCCCGGCCACCGCGGCGGAGGTCGCGACCGCCGAGGCGCAGGCCGCCACGCTGGGCGCGCTGGGCCTGGACCTGGCCCCGCTGTCGCCCAGCGTGCTGGCGCTGCGCTCGCACCCGGCGGTGCTGGCCGGTGGCGACATGGTCGGCCTGGCCCGCTCGGTGCTGGCCGAACTGGCCAGCTATGACGCCAGCCAGGCGCTGGGCCGGGCCCGCGACGCGCTGCTGTCGACCATGGCCTGCCACGGCGCCGTGCGCGCCAACCGCCGCCTGAGCATCGCCGAGATGAACGCGCTGCTGCGCGACATGGAGGCCACCGAGCGCGCCGACCAGTGCAACCACGGTCGGCCGACCTGGCGCCAGGTCACGCTGAAGGAACTGGACGCGCGCTTCATGCGCGGGCGCTGAACTTGCTGCGCTGCGGCGACTCAGTGTCCGGATGCCTGCGATGTCCCGCCTCTTGACCTCCCTGCGACACACCCTGCAGCGGCCGCTGCACGCCGCCGGCGCCCTGCTCCTCGCCGTCGGCCTGCTGGCCGGCTGCAGCTCGCTCGAGACCCAGCAGCGCCGCTGGATCTTCCAGCCCGCCACGACCACCTGGTGGGCCGGCGAAGGCGCGACCGAGGGCATGCAGGACGTCTGGATCCCCTTCGACTCGGCCGAGACCGGCCAGCCGGCCCGGCTGCACGGCCTGTGGCTGCCGCAAGCGCGGGCCGACGCTCCGGTGCTGCTCTACCTGCACGGCGCGCGCTGGGACGTCACCGGCAGCGCCGGCCGCGTGCGGCGCATGCACGCGTTGGGTTTCTCGGTGCTGGCGGTCGACTACCGCGGCTTCGGCAAGACCTCGCGCGAGCTGCCCTCAGAGAGCATGGCCTACGAGGACGCCGAAGCCGCCTGGCGCTGGCTGGCCGGGCGGCAGCCGCAGGCCCGCCGCTATGTCTTCGGGCACTCCCTGGGCGGGGCGATCGCGGTCGACCTGGCCTCGCGCGTCGACGATGAAGCCGGGCTGATCGTCGAAGGCAGCTTCACCTCGATCCCCGAGGTCTTTGCGCAGATGCGCTGGGGCTGGCTGCCGCTGGGTCCGCTGATCACGCAGCGCTTCGACGCACGAGCCAAGATCGACCGCGTCGGCTCGCCGCTGCTGGTGGTTCACGGCAGCGAGGACCGGCTGATCCCGCCGGCGCTCGGCCGCGCGCTCTACGAGCGCGCCGCGTCGCCCAAGCGCTGGGTGCTGGTCGAAGGCGGCTCGCACCACAACACCAACGCCATCGGGCAATCGGCCTACCGCGAGGCGATCCGCGAGCTGTTCGGCCTGGGCACGTGATCCAATCCGGGTCCTGATGACGACCCTGAAGTTGAAGAAGAAGCCCGCGGCCGCGGCGCCGGCCACCGAACGCCGGGCCCCGGTGCGCCCCGGCGGCGTGAAGCGCCCTCGCCCGACGCTGGCCGAGGCCGAGGCGCGGCGCAGCGAACGTCGCGTCGCGGCACCGCCCGCCGGCAGCGCGCCGCGCGAGGCCCCGCCCCCGCGGCG
>CAZTTC010000135.1:0-8494 GCA_964616015.1 uncultured Methylibium sp.
GCCTTCGGGAAGCCCTTCTGCAGCAGGCTCATCAGCGGGATCGTGCCGCCCTGGCCGATGCTGCCGCAGGGGGCGCCATAGTGCGTGCGCGAGGCGCGTTGCAGCGCGTCCTCGAGCCAGGGCGAGATCGCGGGCGCGTTCCAGCCCGTCGCACCCCACGCGCCCAGGCGGCCGTCGGGGGCGAACGTGACCTTGGCGTTGTAGGGCGCGTTGTCCTCGAGCAGCGCCTTGAGCTTCACCGCCGCCTCGTGGCCGTCGACCAGCGGCGGCAGTCGCAGGCTCAACTTGAAGGCGGTGAACGGCCGCAGCACGTTGCCGGCGTCGCCGATGGCGGGCAGGCCTTCGGCGCCGGTGACGCTGAGCGTGGGCCGCCAGGTGCGGTTGAGCAGCGCCTCGGCCGGGTCGGTGGTGGTCGGCAGCACCGGGCCGCCGTCGCCACTGCACGTGTCGTTGATGGCCCAGGGGAAGCGCTTCCACACCTCGTCGCCCAGCACGCGCGCGGTCGCGCGCGCCTGCTCGATGCGCTCGGCCGGGATCTCGCAGTGCAGGCTCTGCGGCAGCAGGCGGCCGGTGGCGCTGTCCTCCAGCCGGTCGAGCAGCTGGCGCAGGATGCGCAGGCTCGACGGCACGACGCCGCTGGAGTCGCCCGAGTGCACGCCTTCGCTCAGCACCTCGACCCGGAGCTTGCCGGTGACGTTGCCGCGCAGGCTGGTGGTGAGCCAGAGCTGGTCGTAGTTGCCCGCCCCGGAGTCGAGGCAGACCACCAGCGCCACGTCACCCAGGCGCGACTTCAGCGCATCGAGGTAGGCCGGCAGGTCGCCGGAGCCCGACTCCTCGCAGGTCTCGATCAGGCCGACGCAGCGCGGTCGGGGAACGCCCTGCGCGTCGAGGGCCTGCAGCGCCGTGACCGCCGCGTAGACCGCATAGCCGTCGTCGGCGCCGCCGCGGCCGTAGAGCAGGCCGTCCTCGTACTTCGGCGTCCAGGGGCCGAGGTCGCTGCGCCAGCCGCTGAACTCCGGCTGCTTGTCGAGGTGGCCGTAGAGCAGCACGGTCGGCGCGCCGGCCGCGTTGCCGCCGGGTGCGGTGGCCGGCAGCTCGAAGAAGATCACCGGCGTGCGCGGGCTGCCGTCGGTGTCGGCCAGGCGGATCACTTCCAGCTTCAGGCCGGCGAGCTTCTGCGCCTCGACCCAGGCCGCCGCGCGCCGCACCACCGTGTCGATGTGGCCGTGGGCGGCCCAGTCGGCATCGAACATCGGGCTCTTGGCCGGGATGGCGATGTAGTCGGTCAGCTCCGGGACGATCTTCGTGTCCCAGGCGCCGCCGACGGCGGCCTGCAGGGCGGCGGCATCGAGGCCGGGCAGGCGTTCGGGCGCATTCATGGCAGCGGCGCTCGTGGCGCGTCGGTGAGGCTGCAACGAGTATAGGAAGGCGGGCGCGCGAGCTGTCGAAAGAGGGCCGCCGATGCTTCGCACGGCAAGCATTTGCACCGACACGCAGGCAGCCAACCGGCGCTGCAACATGGGCTTGCGCGCCGCAAGGGAATTACCTCACGGGTCATCGCTTGATGACCCGAGAGTCATTAACATGCTGCCTTGCAACAAGACGGCGCGTCGGTCATCCACCGAACGCACGCGGCAGGGAGGTCTCGCGGTCGCAAGCGGCGAATCTCCCGCCACCGTCACCCGTCCCTATCGTCGACACAAGGGTGTTCCATGCGCGAACCGGCTGCCTCGCTTTTCCCCCGTGTTTTCACGCCAACGCGGCTGGTCCTGCTGGGCGCCGCGCTGGGCATCGCCAGCGGGCTGGCCGGCTGCGGCAGGCCGGCCGAGGCGCAGGGCGGCCCGCCGCCGGCGATGCCGGTGAGCGTCGCGCCCGCGGTTCAGCGCTCGGTGTCCGACAACGAGGAGTTCAGCGGCCGGCTCGAGGCCACCGAGTTCGTCGAACTGCGCCCGCGCGTGGCCGGCACCATCGACCGCGTGCACTTCACCGACGGCGCGATGGTCGCCAAGGGTCAGCTGCTGTTCACGATCGACCCGCGGCCCTTCGCCGCGGCGGCGGCGCAGGCCGAATCGCAACTGGTGGCCGCGAAGGCCCGCGCCGACCTGGCCGGCAGCGAGCTGGCGCGTGCGCAGAAGCTGCTCGAGTCCAAGGCCGTGTCGCGCCAGGAGTTCGACCAGCTCAGCTCGGGCTCGCGCACCAGCGAGGCCGACATCAAGGCGGCCGAGGCGGCCTTGCGCGCCGCGCGCCTCAACCTCGAGTACGCCGCGGTGCGCGCGCCGATCGCCGGGCGCGTCTCGCGCGCCAACGTGACGGCGGGCAACCTGGTGGGCGAACAGGTCGTGCTGACCTCGATCGCCGGCGTGTCCAAGGTCTACGCCTACTTCGACGGCAGCGAGCAGACCTACCTGCGCCTCAAGGCGGCGGGCGAGAAGGCACCGGCGGTGCGCATGGGCCTGGCCAACGAGTCCGGCTTCCCGCACCAGGGCAAGGTCGACTTCGTCGACAACCGCCTGAACCCGCAGACCGGCGCGATCCGCTTGCGGGCAAGCTTCGACAACGCCAAGGGCCAGTTCACGCCGGGCCTCGCGGCCAAGCTGACGATGGCCACCAGCGCGCCCTACACCGCGGTGATGGTGCCCGAGCGCGCGATCGGCACGGACCAGAGCAAGAAGTTCGTCTACGTCGTCGGCGAAGGCGGCCAGCCGCAGTTCCGCGAGATCAAGCCGGGCGCGCTGGTCGAGGGCATGCGCGTCGTGCAGAACGGCAGCGTCAAGCCCGGCGAGAACGTCATCGTCGACGGCCTGCAGCGCGTGATCCCCGGTGTGCCGGTGGCACCGCAGGTGCTGAAGGTCGACGACAAGGGCATGCCGATCTTCCCGCCGCCCGCGGCGCCGGGGGCCAGTCCCAAGGGCTGAGGCCCGCAGACCCGGTCTGCATGTGCATTGACCGCGGGTGCCTTGCTGCGCAACGGCTGCCGCGACCGAGCGTTTAACGAGGCCGTATGGACATCTCCCGCTTCTTCATCGACCGGCCGCGCTTTGCCGGCGTGCTGTCGATCTTCATCTTCCTGGTCGGCCTGCTGGCGATCTTCAACCTGCCGGTGTCCGAGTACCCCGAGGTCGCGCCGCCGCAGATCGTGGTGCGCGCGCAGTTTCCCGGCGCCAACCCGCGCGTGATCTCCGAAACCGTGGCGACGCCGCTGGAGGAGCAGATCAACGGCATCGAGAATCTGCTGTACTTCGACTCGCAGGGCACGGCCGACGGCGCGATGACGCTGACGGTGACCTTCAAGATCGGCACCGATCCCGAGGCCGCCGAGACCGCGGTGCAGAACCGCATCAACCGCGCGCTGCCGCGCCTGCCCGAGATCACGCGCCAGATCGGCGTGACGACCGAGAAGGCCAGTCCCAACCTGACGATGGTGGTCCACCTCGTCAGCCCGGACAACAGCCGCGACGCGCTCTACCTGCGCAACTACGGCCAGCTCAACGTGCGCGACGAGATGCTGCGCATCCCGGGCATGGGCAGCGTGCTGATGTTCGGCGCCGGCGACTACGCCATGCGCATCTGGCTCGACCCCGCCAGGCTGGCGGCGCGCGGCATCACCAGCAGCGAGGTGATCGCCGCGATCCGCGAGCAGAACGCCCAGGTCGCCGCCGGCACCGTCGGCGCGCCGCCCTCGCCGCCGGGCACCGAGTTCCAGCTCGCGGTCAACACGCAGGGCCGCCTGACGACCGAGGAGGAGTTCGCCGACATCATCGTGCGCACCGAGCCGGCCACCGGCGGGCTGATCCGCATCCGCGACCTCGGCCGCGTCGAGCTGTCCGGCAACACCTACGCGCTGCGCAGCCTGCTCAACAACAAGGAGGCGGCGGCGATCGCGGTGTTCCAGGCGCCGGGCTCCAACGCGCTGGCACTGTCGAACAACGTGCGCAAGGTGATGGAGCGCCTCAAGCCCGGCTTCCCGCAGGGCATGGACTACGCCATCGTCTACGACCCGACGCGCTTCGTGCAGACCTCGATCGAGAAGGTCGTCGAGACGCTGTTCGAGGCGGTGCTGCTGGTGGTGCTGGTCGTCATCATCTTCCTGCAGACCTGGCGCGCCTCCATCATCCCGCTGCTGGCCGTGCCGGTGTCCATCGTCGGCACCTTCGCGGTGCTGCTACTGCTGGGCTATTCGATCAACACGCTGACCCTGTTCGGCCTGGTGCTGGCGATCGGCATCGTGGTCGACGACGCGATCGTCGTGGTCGAGAACGTCGAGCGCAACATCGAGAGCGGGCTGAACCCCTACGACGCCACCGTCAAGGCGATGCGCGAGGTCTCGGGCCCGATCATCGCGATCGCGCTGGTGCTTTGCGCGGTGTTCGTGCCGCTGGCCTTCGTGCCGGGCCTGTCCGGGCAGTTCTACAAGCAGTTCGCGGTGACGATCGCGATCTCGACCGTCATCTCGGCCTTCAACTCGCTGACCCTGAGCCCGGCGCTCAGCGCCCTGCTGCTGCGCAGCCACGACGCACCGAAGGACGCGCTGACCCGGGGCATGGACCAGCTCTTCGGCGGCTTCTTCCGCTGGTTCAACGGCTGGTTCCACCGCCGCAGCGAAGGCTACAGCCGCGGCGTGACCGGCGTCGTGAAGCGCAAGTCGGTCTCGATGCTGGTGTACGTGGTGCTGCTGGGCCTGACGGCCTTCGTGTTCACGCGCGTGCCGGCCGGCTTCGTGCCGGCGCCCGACAAGCAGTACCTGATCGGCATCGCGCAGCTGCCGGCCGGCGCCTCGCTCGACCGCACCGACAAGGTCATCCGCGAGATGAGCGACATCGCGCTCAAGGTGCCGGGCATCGTCGACTCGGTCGCATTCCCGGGTCTGTCGATCGCCGGCTTCTCGGCGGCGCCCAACGAGGGCATCGTGTTCTTCGGCCTGAAGTCCTTCGACGAACGCACCACGCCCGAGCTCAGCAAGGACGCGATCCTGGGCCAGGTCAACGGCGCGATCCAGCAGATCCAGGGCGCGCGCATGTTCGTCGTGCCGCCGCCCGGCGTCGACGGCGTGGGCACGGCCGGTGGCTTCAAGCTGCAGTTGCAGGACCGCGGCGGCCTGGGCGAGCAGGCGCTGTTCGGCGCGGCCTGGGGCACGCTGGGCCAGATCTACGGCAACCCCAAGTCGCCGATCGGCACGCCGTATTCGACCTACGACATCAACGTGCCGCAGCTCTACGCCAACGTCGACCGCACGCGCGCCAAGCAGATGGGCGTGGCGCTGGGCGACATCTACGACACGATGCAGATCAACCTCGGCTCGCTCTACGTCAATGACTTCACCAAGTTCGGCAAGACCTACCAGGTGATCGTGCAGGCCGACGCGCCCTACCGCGCCGACGCCGAGGCCATCACCAACCTCAAGACGCGCAACGCCGCCGGCGAGATGGTGCCGCTGGGTGCGCTGATGAAGGTCGAGCCGACCTTCGGCCCGACGCGCGTCACGCGCTACAACGGCTTCCCCTCGGCCGACATCAACGGCTCGGCGGCCTTCGGCTTCTCGTCGGGCGAGGCCGAGGCCGAGATGGAGAAGCTGCTGAAGGGCCTGCCGCGCGGCATCGGCTACGAGTGGACCGAGCTGTCCTACCAGGACCGGCTGACGCGCGACCTCAGCCTGCCGGGCATCAACAAGACCGTGCCCATCCTGGCGGCGGTGCTGGCGATCTCGGTGCTGCTGGTGATCCTGGTCCTGGCGGCGCAGTACGAGAGCTGGAGCCTGCCGATGGTGATCGTGATGATCGTGCCGATGGGCATCCTCTCGGCGCTGACGGGGGTGTGGATCTCGAGCTTCCCGCCCTTCATGCAGCCGGGAGACCTGAACATATTCACGCAGGTGGCGCTGGTGGTGCTGGTGGGGCTGGCGTGCAAGAACGCGATCCTGATCGTCGAGTTCGCGAAGGAGCTCGAGGAGCGCGGCGAAGCCCTGCTCGACGCCATCATCCACGCCTGCCGCATGCGGCTGCGGCCGATCCTGATGACCTCGATCGCCTTCTGCGCGGGCGTGCTGCCGCTGATCTTCGGCAGCGGCGCCGGCAGCGAGATGCGCCGCGCGATGGGCATCGCGGTGTTCTCGGGCATGGTCGGCGTGACGCTGTTCGGCATCTTCCTGACGCCGGTGTTCTACATGCTGCTGCGCAGCGGTACCGCCAAGAAGCGCGCCGCCCGCGCCGCGGCCTCGCAGGGCGGTGGCGGCACGCTCGGCCACGCCCCGCGCCAGAAGGTCGAAGGAGACGGCGATGTTTGATGTCACCCACCCCCGCTGCGGCTTTGCCGCTCCCCCTCGAGGGCGCGATGCTGGCGGACCGGCGGAGCCGGGTCCGCGGCTTCTGCCGGGCCGTTCGCTCGTTGCGCTGGCGTGCGCCGTACTGCTCGGCGGCTGCGCGGTCGGCCCTGACTACAAGCGCCCCGCGAGCACGCTCGACGGCGGCTTCATCGCCGCCGGTGCGCCGAGCGCCAACGCGCAGCCGACCGCCGCCGACATCGCCAGCTTCTGGCGCGGCTTCAACGATGCCGCGCTGAGCGCGCTGGTCGACCAGGCGCTCGCCGCCAACGGCGACGTGCGCATCGCGCAGGCGCGCTTGCAGGAGGCGCGCGCCAACCTGGGCGAGGCCGACGCCTTGTCGCGTCCCGGCCTGGGCCTGAGCGGCGACGTCGCGCGCTCGGTGCGGCCGATCACGCAGCAGCCCGGCGCCTCGCGCAGCGAGCGCACCGGCACCGTCTACGACGCCAGCTTCATCGCCAACTGGGAGCTCGACTTCTTCGGGCGCTACCGGCGCGGCAGCGAGGCGGCGGCGGCGCTGGTCCAGGCCGGCGAGGCCGGCATCGGCGCGGCCCACACGGCGGTCGCGGCCGAGGTCGCGCGCCACTACCTCGAGCTGCGCGGCCTGCAACAGCGCCTGCAGGTGACCGAGGCCTCGCTCGTGAACCAGCGCGAGGCGCTGAAGATCACGCAGGCGCGGCTGGATGCCGGTCGCGGCACCCAGCTCGACCTGGCGCGCGCGACCTCGCTGGTCGCCGGCACCGAGGCGGCACTGCCGGCACTGCAGACGGCGATCGAGCGCACGGTGTTCCGCCTCGCGACGCTGACCGCGCGGCCGCCGCGCGCGCTGCTGGCCGAGCTGCAGGCGCCGGCACCGCTGCCGGGCCTGCCGGTCACCGACCTGTCGACCCTGCCGGTGGGCACGCCCGAGCAATGGCTGCAACGCCGCCCGGACCTGATCGCGGCCGAGCGCCAGCTCGCCGCGGCCACGGCCAACATCGGCGTCGCCAAGTCCGAGCTGTTCCCGCGCGTCTCGCTGTCGGGCCTGCTGGGCCTGAACGCGGCCACCTTGAGCAAGCTCGGCAAGAGCGACTCCGGCGTGTACTCGCTCGGCGTGGGCCTGACCTGGACGCCGTTCGACCTGGGCCAGATCCGCTCGCGCATCGCCGCGACCGAGGCGCGCGCCCAGGCCAGCCTGGCCCGCTACGAGCAGACGGTGGCGACGGCGCTGGAAGAGACCGAGGGCGCCTTCAGCAGCTACACGCGCAGCGCGCAGCGCGCCGAACGCCTGGACGTCGCCGCCCGCAGCGCCGAGGAGGCCGCGCAGCTGGCGCGCCAGCGCTACGACGCCGGCGTGACAGACTTCCTGGCGGTGCTGGACGCCGAACGCGAGGTGCTGTCCAACCGCGACCAGTGGGTGCAGGCGCAGGTTGGCACGGCGACGGCGCTGGTCAGCGTCTACCGCGCCCTCGGCGGTGGCTGGGCCGCGCCGGCCACCACCGTCGGCAGCGCCCGCTGAACACACAAGGCCGGCCTCGCGGCCGGCCTTGTGTGTTCGCTCAGCAAGAGCCCTTCGGGCTGAGCCCGTCGAAGCCCCGCGCAGGCCCTTCGGCAAGCTCAGGGCGAACGGGCGGCCCTCTATGCGCGCTTTCTCTCCTGCTGGTCGTAGGCCAGCGACATCAGCGGCATCGGCTGCGACACGATCTCCTGCGCTTCCATGCAGTGGTCCAGCGTGAGCCGCATGTACTCGTAGCTGGTCGTCACGCGCGAGCGGATCAGCGACACGCCGCGCTGCGTCGGGTTGGTGCCCATCACGTGGCAGATGATCTCCAGCGCCTCCCAGGGATGGGTGTCGTCGTACTTGGCGTGCAGCTTCAGCCACTTCATGGCCTTGGCGCGCACGTCCTCGTCGAAGCTCTGCTCGTAGACGTCCTTCGAGCACACCAGCGCCGACCAGTCGCCGGTCACGCCCTCGATCGCGTAGTTGGTCGCAGCCATGCCGGCGGCCAGCGAGTCGCGCTCGCAGGTGTGCCAGCACCAGTGCGCCAGCGCGTGGGTTTCGGGCGGCACCTCGCCGTGCAGCAGGTCGCCGGCGCTGACGCCGCTGGCCAGCGCCCAGTTCATCCAGTGGTCGGCGTGGTTCTGCTCGACGCGGATGTTGCGGATCAGGTAGCGGCGCGCCTCGTCGTGGCCGCGCGC
>CAZTTC010000136.1:0-2022 GCA_964616015.1 uncultured Methylibium sp.
CGCTCCCTCCAGATGGCTGGTGTTCGAGGCCCTTTGCTTTGGTTACTTTCATTTGGGCCTGCAAATGAAAGTGACTCGCCTGCCGGGCGAGACCGGCGCGTCCCCCCGCGGCCAACGGGCACCCCGCAGAAGCTCCCGGCGCAGCCTCACGCAGTCAGCCGGCGCCGCCTCACGCAGTGAACCACCGCACCGCGAAAACGCGCCAAACTCCCGCCCATGGCGCTGCAGATCCTCCACCCCCACACCAAGGACCTCGGCGGCGGTTTCCAGGTCCGCCGCCTGCTGCCGGCCGCGGCGCGGCAAGCCGTCGGTCCCTTCCTGTTCTTCGATCACTTCGGGCCCATCACCGCGCGGCCCGAGGACAAGCACGACGTCCGTCCGCATCCGCACATCGGCCTGGCGACGGTGACCTATCTGTTCGAGGGCGCGATGCAGCACCGCGACTCGACCGGCATCTCGCAGCGCATCGAGCCCGGCGCGATCAACTGGATGACGGCCGGGCGCGGCATCGTGCATTCCGAGCGCACGCCCGAGGACTTGCGAGGCCTCGAGCGCCGCAGCCACGGCCTGCAGCTCTGGGCTGCGCTGCCCACCGAGCACGAGGAGACCGAGCCGCACTTCGAGCACACCGCCGCGGCGCGCATCCCGCGGCGCGTCGAGGCGGGGGTGACGACGCGCGTGCTGATCGGCGCGGCGCACGGGCTGCGCTCACCGGTGAGCACGCTGTCGCCGACGCTCTATGTCGACTACGCGCTCGAGGCCGGCGCGGACACCGCCTTGCCGACCGCCGTCGACGCGCCGGAGCGTGCGCTGTATGGCATCGACGCGGCCTTCGAGGTGGACGTCGACGGCGTGCGCGAGCGCGTCGAGCCGCAGGTGATGGTGGTGCTGCCCGAAGGCGCGGTCGCGCGGCTGATCGCTGCGGGCGCCGCGGCCCGCGTGATGCTGATCGGCGGCACGCCGCTCGGCCAGCGCTTCCTGTGGTGGAACTTCGTGTCCTCTCGCAAGGAGCGGCTGCTGCGGGCGGCCGACGATTGGGCCGCCGATCGCATGGGGCAGGTGCCGGGCGAGATCGAGCGCATCCCGCTGCCCGAGCGTCGGCCGTGATCCGTTCGCCCGGAGCTTGCCGAGGGGCCAGCGCGGGGCTTCGACCAGCGCGACCCGAGGGCACATGCTGCTGGGCGCGCTACACGCTGACGTAGCGCCGCGAGTCAGGCCCAGTCCGGGCGGCGTGTCGTGCAGCGGCTCGGTGATGACACGCCGGGTCGTGCCCCAGGCACCGACGCAGATCGCCAACCGCTGCCGCCTGCGCAGCCCCGGCAGGGCCGGCTGGCGGGCGGGGCGCACGGAGGCATTAGAAGCGGATGCTCGCCGTGCCGGCCTGCCCGACGCGCAGCGCGCGCTCGATGCCTTCGACGATGACCGCGTTCATGCCGAAGCTGATGGCGCCGCCGACGCGCTGGTCGGCACGGTAGCCCCGCAGCGTGTCGCCGGGCTCGGTGCCGGGCACGCCGGTCGCGGGGTCGACGTCGGGGATGGGGCAGCGTGGGCAGGGCTTGACCAGCTTCAGGCGCACCGGACCGTCGGCGGTGTCGAAGGCGATCTCGTCGAGGTGGTCCTCGCCGTGCGGGCCCAGGCCGGCGAGCACGAGGTTGGGCCGGAAGCGCTGCATCGTCACTGGCGCCTGCCCTTGCGCGGCCAGCCGCTCGTTCAGTCCGGCGAGCGAGGCCTGCGACACCACCAGCAGCGGGTAGCCGTCGCTGAAGGCGTTCTCGGCCTCGATCGCGCCGGTCCAGGCGCGGTTGGACAGGCGCTTGTGCTCGGGGTCGAAGCGCGCGAGCCGCAGGTCCTGGCGCAGGAAGTCGCTGAACCACCGCGCCGCCAGGTCGCCCATGTCGTAGGCCGCCACCTCGTCGTCCCAGACGCGCACGCGGGTCGGCTGCTCGACGGCATCGAGCGCCAGGTGCAGCGCCAGCATGCCGGGCGCGCGCAGCACCAGCTCGCTGTGCTTGAGCGTGCAGC
>CAZTTC010000136.1:2122-8464 GCA_964616015.1 uncultured Methylibium sp.
AGCGCCAGCATGCCGGGCGCGCGCAGCACCAGCTCGCTGTGCTTGAGCGTGCAGCCGATGAGCGCCATGCGCGGCAGCTCGCGCTGGCTGACGAATTCGCCCTCGCTGTCGACCACCATCCAGGCGCGGTCGAACTCGAGGCCGGTCTCGATCAGCAGGGACTCATCGAGCGCGACGCCGGCGCAGGACTTGACGGGATAGACGTGCAGGGCGGCCAGGGTGAGGGTGAGATCGCTCATGCGGCGATTGTCGCTGGCGGGCCGAGGGTGCGCCGGGCGCCGGCGATGACCGCGGGTCGCTGGTTGCGCCACGCGGGTCGCTGCTTGCGCCACGCGGGCTGCGATCCGGGTCCCGCAAGCAGGCCTGCCTAGCGTCCCAGCAGCTTCTTGAGCTTCTCCTTCGCGGCGTCCCGGGCGGCGTCCTTGGCCTGGTCCCTGGGGCTGCCCGCCGGCGCCGAGGCGCCACTCGCGGCGGTCGACGGCGTGCCGAGGAGGCCGCCGAGCACGCCCTTGGTCCGCTCGTTCAGCGCTTCCTTCGCGCGGTTGCTCAGCAGCGCGGTGGCCACCGCGGTCCACTGCACCTCGTAGCCGACGGCCTCGAAGGGGCCGACCAGGCGCACCGGCACGGTGACGCCCTTCAGCGCGGCGAGGTCGGCGCCGCCCTGGCCCTCGGCGGTGCCCGCGACCGTGGCCTTGGCGAGGTAGTCGATGCGGCTCTTGCCGATGTCCACCAGGCCCTCGCCGCCGACGCGCAGGAAGGGGCTCTTGGCCGACAGGTCCTTGCTGCGCGCGACGCCGCCGGCGATGTCGAAGCTGGCGGAGATCTCGGAGAAGTCGGTCTTCTCCTCGGCGCTGGCGGCCTGCACCGCGTTCTGGTCCAGGCTGACGGCCGAGCGCCACTGCCGCAGCACCTTGGCCAGGTTGATGCCGCGCACCGCACCGTCGCGCAACTGGAAGGCGGCCTGGCCCGCGAGCTGCTGCTTGAACTGGCCGACGCTGGCGCCACGCGTCGTCACGTCGGCCGTGACGCGGCCGCGCCCTTCGAGCTTCCTGAATTGCGCCACATCGTCCAGCAACTGGGCGATGTCGACGTCGGTGGCGTCGAGCTTGAAGCCCAGGCGCTGCGCGTTGGCGTCGACCGAAGCCTGGGCGGCGAAGCGCCCGCTCCAGGCCTTGCCCGAGAGCTGGCTCACGCGCAGCACGCCACCGGCGAGCGTGGCGTCGAGCGCCGCATCGGCCACGCGGTACGGTGGGTAGACCAGGCTGCCGGCGCGCAGGCTGAAGTTGCCGTCGACGGCCTTCAGTCCCGACAGGTCGATCACTGGATCGGCGGCGGCAGGCGCACCGGCCGTCGACTTGCCTGCTCCGGCCGGCGCGATGAAGCGCGTCAGGTCCAGCGCGGCGAAGCGCGCCTGGGCGTCGATGCGCGGCACGGCCTTGGCGAGATCGGCGCGGCCGTTGACGCTGAACTTCTGCTCGTTGATCGCGCCGTCGAAGGTCCAGCTCGCGTCCTGGGCGCCGGTCCTGGCCTGGCCCTGCAGCGCCAGCTTCATCGGCGGCAGCGAGGGGTCGGTGAAGGCGAGTTCGAGCTGCAGCGCGTCCAGTGCGACGGCCAGCGGCTGCGGCGCGAGGCCGAGGTCGGTGCGGGCCTGGCCGCGCACCGAGCGACCGGCGCCGCGGCCGTCGACGGTCAGCTTCACGCCGGGCACGCGGATGCGCTCGAAGCTGCCGCTGGGCGCCTGCGATTCGAAGTCGATCTTCACCGTCTGCACGCCCTCGAGGCGGGCGCTGCCCTTCAGGGCGCTGCCCTCGAGCTTGTCGCCGGTGACCGCAAGTCGTGGCCAGGCCAGCGTGGCCGCGATCGCGCTGTCGCCGCTGCGGCCGGACAGCTCGAGGGTGAGCGCGTCGAGCTGCAGGCTGCGGTCCTTGGGCTCGAAGCGCAGACGGTCCAGCGCCAGCTTGCTGTCCTTGAGGCTCATGCCGAGACGATCGCCCGACAGCACCAGCTTCAGCCCGTCGGCGCGCAGCGCGCCGCTGGCGCCGTCGTAGGCCAGCGCACCGCTCAGGCGTGCATCGAGCTGCTTGACCTTGAAGCCTTCGCCGCGCAGCGCCAGCTTCAGGTCGGACAGTGCCACGCTCGCCGGCGCGCCGGCCGGCAGCGCGAGCCCGAGCTTGCCGTCGAGATCGATCTGCGCGTTGAGCAGCGGCGCGGCCAGCACCGCCTGGCCGATGAAGCGCAGCGGCGACTCGACGCCGTCGGCGAGCCGCCCGGTGGTGAGCTCCTGCACGATGAAGCGACCGTCGAGGCCGCTCTTCGCGTCCTTCACGGTGGCCTGCAGGTCCTTCAGCTCGATGCGGCTGACGTCGAACTTCAGGTCGCTGCCGGGCGAGGCCGATGGCGCGCCCGCCTTCGCGTCGGCCGGTGCCGGGCTCAACAGGTCGTCGATGCTGCTGCGGCCGTCGGCATCGCGCGCATAGGCCACGCGCACGCCGCTGGCGGCGACGCGGCCGACCGCGAGCTGGCGGCTCGTCAGCAGCGGCATCAGCTGGATCGACAGGGTCGCTTCCTTCAGCGAGGCGAACTCGGCGGGCTTGCCGTGCTCGCTGAGCCTCACGTCGCGCAGGCTCACCTCGAGGCGCGGAAAGACCGACAGCGCGATCGGCCCGTCGATCGCCAGCGTGCGCGACTTGTGCTCGCGCATCCAGTCGATCAGCACGCCCTTGTAGCGGTTGGGATCGAAGCTCGCGACCAGCCACGCGGCCGCGGCCACGACAAGACCCAGCAGCACGGCCAGGGCGATCAGCGAACGGAGGAGCCAGCGGGGCATGTCGCTTCTCGACAGTGAGAGCGCTTCATTGTGCCGCCGGGCGCACGGCCGCGAGGGCGCTGCCTACAATGAAGCGCAATGAATCGTTTCGCAAGCGATCGTTTCGATGTGTGCGTGCACGGGCGCGGCGCGGTGGGGCAGGCGCTGGCCTTGTCGCTGTCGCGCCTTGGCCTGCGCGTCGCGCTGGCCGATGGTCAAGCGCCCGCGGCGAACACCGGGCCCGATGTGCGCACCTACGCGCTGAGCGCGCGCTCGGTGGCGCTGCTGCAGCAGCTTAAGGTCTGGGACGCGTTGCGCGCGGCGCGTCCACCGGTCGCCACCGCGGTGCTCGACATGCAGGTGACGGGCGACGCCGGCGGCGTGCTCGAGTTCAGTGCCTGGCAGCAGCGGGTGCGCGAGCTCGCGTGGATCGTCGATGCCGCTGCGCTCGAGCGCGAGATGGACACCGCGCTGCGCTTCGCGCCGCACGTGAGCCGGGTCGACGCGGCGGTGCCGGCCGACCTGGTGGCGCTGTGTGACGGCCGCGACTCACCGCAGCGCGAGGCGCTCGGCGTCGAGGTGGAGCGCATCGACTACGGGCAGCGTGCCGTCGCCGCGCGCCTGCACTGCGACCGGCCGCACCAGGGTCGCGCCTGGCAGTGGTTCCGTTCGCCCGACGTGCTGGCGCTGTTGCCCTTCGACCTCGACGAGGGCAGCGGCTACGGCCTCGTGTGGTCGCTGCCGCAGCAGCGCGCCGACGCGTTGATGGCCGCCGATGCCGCGGCTTTCGAGGCCGCGCTGAACGACGCGAGCCAGGGGGCGGCCGGCACGCTGCGCCTGGCCGGCGCGCGCGCGAGCTGGCCGTTGCGAATGGCCCGTGCGACGCGCTGGCACGGCCCGGGCTGGGTGCTGCTGGGCGATGCGGCGCACGTGGTGCATCCGCTGGCCGGGCAGGGGCTCAACCTCGGCCTGGCCGATGTCGACACGCTGACGGCAGTGCTGGCCGAACGGGCCGCGCGCGAAGCCTGGCGAGCGCTGGGCGACGAACGCCTGCTGGCGCGCTACACCCGCGCCCGCGCCGCGCCGACCTGGGCGATGGGTCAGGTCACCGACGGCCTGCTGCAGCTCTTTGCACGCGAGGGCGCGCCCTGGCGGGAACTTCGCAACCGCGGGCTCGGTCTGGTTGACCATGTCCCGGCGCTCAAGCGCTGGCTCGCGCATCATGCACTGCAAGGCTGAGGCGTCACGCGCGACTCATCCTCTCAGCTGCAAGGACTCCCGATGAAACTCAAGCTCTCCGCCGTGGCCGCGATCGCTGCCGTGCTCGCCGTCGCCGCGACGGCCCAGGTGCCGCAGGACGCGGCCATCCGCAAGGGCCTGGCCGAGCGCCTGCCGAACATCGGCAAGATCGACGAGATCGGCAAGTCGCCGCTGCCGGGCCTGTTCGAGGTGCGCCTGGGCAACGACATCTTCTACACCGATGCCGAAGGCGCCTACATCGTGCGCGGCGAGATCATCGACCTGAAGACGCGACGCAACCTGACCGAGGAGCGCGTCAACAAGCTCAGCGCGATCGACTTCGCCAGCCTGCCGCTCAAGGACGCGGTGGTGTGGAAGACCGGCAACGGCTCGCGCAGGATCGCCGTGTTCGCCGACCCGAACTGCGGCTACTGCAAGCGCTTCGAGCGCGAGTTGCAGGGCGTCAAGGACCTGACCGTCTACACCTTCCTGATCCCCATCCTCGGCGGCGACTCGCCGGACAAGGTGAACGCGATCTGGTGCGCCAAGGACCCGGCCCAGGCCTGGCGCAACTGGATGGTCGACGGGGTGACGCCGCCCAAGCTGCTGGGCGCCTGCGGCTCCTCACCGATCGAGCGCAACCTGGAGCTGAGCCGCAAGCATCGCGTGCAGGGCACGCCGGCCATCGTCTTCGAGGACGGCACGCGGGTCCCGGGCATGCTCAACGCCGCGCAGCTCGAGAAGCAGCTCGCAGCCAGCAGCAAGTCCTGACCGGCCGGGTGGCCGGCTCTGGAGAAAAAGGGCCCCTCGAGGCCCTTTTTCCTGAATGCGCCTCGACGGGCGCGCCCCGCTGCGATCACTGGCTGCTGCGGGCAGCCAGGCGCAGATCGCTGGCGGTCACGCTGCCGCGCTGGGGCAGGCTGCCGTTGACTTCCGCGTAGGCGAAGTCGAGTTCGCCGGCGGCGCGGGCACGGGCCAGTTCGGCCTGCACTTCGCTGCGGGTGACGCCGGCGACCGAGGCGGTGGCCTTGGGGGCCTTCAGCGTCACGACCGGCAGATCGATGCCGCCGTTGACCTCGATGGAGGCGTTGTCCCGGGCTTGGGCCGAGAAGCCGACCAGCGAAGCGGTCAAGGCAATGGCGGAGAACTTGAGGATGGTGTTCATGATGGGGTCCTTTCAGGCTTGTCCGTTGCGGTGAATGAAACTTATGTTCTTCCAACCCAAAGATAAATCACAAAGACACGAATGCACTGTTCTGAAATTCAGAACAACACTCCGTAAATCATCCGTGTGAACCCAGATGCGGGGCGAGACGCGGGGCCGACGCGGTCCGCCGTGCTTATCGACCTTGACGGCCGGGCCGCAGGACGGCCCGCCGGGGCTGGCGAGGGCTGCCCCGGACAGCGCTGTGCAGCCCCTGCAGTCACAATCGCCGGCGCTTCCGCGAACCCCCGACCACCGCGAATGATTCGCTACCGCCTCGACGTGGCCGACGCCCCGGCCCACCAGTTCCGCGTCACCCTCACCATCGCCGATCCGGCCGCCGAGCAGGGGCTGAGCCTGCCGGTCTGGATCCCCGGCAGCTACCTGGTGCGCGAGTTCGCCCGGCACCTGTCGGGACTCGAGGCGCGTCAGGGCAGCCGCACCGTCCCCCTGGTGCATCGCGACAAGGCGAGCTGGATCGCCCGCTGCCCGGGCCGCGGCGCGCTGGTCGTCAGCTACCTCGTGCACGCCTTCGACACGTCGGTGCGCGCGGCCTACCTCGATGCGCAGCGCGGCTTCTTCAACGGCACCAGCGTGTTCCTGCGCGTGCATGGTCGCGAGCAGGATCCGCACCAACTGACGTTCGGCAAGCTGCCTCGCGGCTGGCAGATCGCGACGGCGCTGCCGGCGGTCGGCAAGCTCTGGCAGGCGGCGGACTACGACGAACTGGTCGACCATCCGGTCGAGCTGGGGCGTTTCTGGCGCGGCAGCTTCAAGGCCGCGGGCGTGCCGCACGACGTCGTGGTCGCCGGGGCCTTGCCCGGCTTCGACGGCGAGCGCCTGCTGACCGACTGCCGGCGCATCTGCGAGACGCAGATCGCGTTCTGGCACGGACGCAAGAAGCCGCCGTTCGCGCGCTATGTGTTCCTTCTCAACGCGACCGAGGACGGATACGGCGGTCTCGAGCACCGCGCCAGCACCGCGCTGATCGCCAGCCGCCGCGACCTGCCGCACGCCGCGATGAAGCCGGGCGCCGACGGCTACGTGACGCTGCTCGGCCTGATCAGCCACGAGTACTTCCACACCTGGAACG
>CAZTTC010000137.1:0-8355 GCA_964616015.1 uncultured Methylibium sp.
TGGCCACCGGCGGGCGCGTGCTGCATCACCTGAAGGCGATGGCGCCGAACCCGCGGCACCACATCGTCTTCCCCGGCTTCCAGGTCGCGGGCAGCCGCGGCGCGCACCTGGTCGCCGGCGCGACCGAGGTCAAGATCCACGGCGAGTACGTCGCGGTGAAGGCACGCATCAGCCACCTGGAGGGTTTCTCGGCGCATGCCGACGCCGACGGCGTGCTGGACTGGCTGCGCGGCTTCGAGGCCGCGCCCGCGCAGTGCTTCGTCGTGCACGGCGAGCCCGAGGCCGCCGATACGCTGCGACTGCGCATCCAGGACGAGCTCGGCTGGCGCGTGCGCGTGCCCGGGCACGGCACCCAGCACGAGGCCTGAGCCATGTCCGCCGCGCTGGAGGCGGGCTGGGTCGGGCTGGCGGTGGCGCTGGGCAGCGGCCTGCTGGTCGGCATCGAGCGCGAGCGACGCAAGGGCCGCGGGCCGGGCCGCGAGGCCGCCGGGCTGCGCAGCTTCGCGATCGCTGCGCTGGCCGGCGCGCTGGCCCAGGCGCTGCCGGTGCCCGGCCTGGTGGTGGCCGGCGCGCTGCTGGTGGCCGGGCTCGCCGCCATCGCCTACGGCAGGAGCCGCTCCGGCGACCCGGGGCTGACCACCGAGCTGGCGCTGTTCACGACCTATCTGATCGGCGTGCAGTCGGTGCTGTCGCCGGCGCTCGGTGCGGCCTGCGGGGCCGGGCTGGCGCTGCTGCTGGCGGCGCGCGAGCGGCTGCACCGCTTCGCCAGGCACCTGGTCAGCGAGGCCGAGCTGCACGACGCCCTGCTGCTGGCGGCGCTGGCGCTGATCGCGCTGCCGCTGGTGCCGGGCGGGCCGCGCGCCTGGCTGGGCGGCATCGACCTGCGCACGCTGTTCGCGATGCTGCTGCTGATCCTGGCGATGCAGGCGGCCGGGCACCTGGCCCTGCGCGGGCTCGGGCCGCGGGCCGGTGCCGCGTGGGGCGGCTTGCTCGGCGGCTTCGTGTCGAGCACGGCACTGATCGCCGCGGCGGGCGGCCGCGCGCGGGCCCATCCGGCGCAGTGCGCGCTGCTGGCCGGCGGGGCGGCACTGTCGGGCGCCGCCACCTGGCTGCAGGCGCTGCTGATCATCGCGGCGCTGTCGCCGGCCGCCGCGCGGGCCGGGTTGCCGGCGGCACTGGCGGGTGCGGCCGGCGCGCTGCTGGGTGCGCTGCCGCTGCTGCGGTCGCGCGGGCCCGGGCGCGCCGCGACGGCGCCCGCACCCGGCACGCGGATGCTCGGGCCGCGCGACGCGCTCCGGGTCGCCGCCGTGCTGGCCGGAGTGACGCTGCTGGTCGCCGTGGTGAGACAGCAGCTCGGCGAGGGCGGACTGCGGGTCGGCGTGGCGCTCGCTGCCCTGGCGGACTCGCACGCGCCGATCGTGACGCTGGCGTCCATGCACGCGGCCGGTGAGCTGCCGCTGCCCGACTTGCTGGCCGGCGCCTGGCTGTCGATCGCGGTCAACACCGTCTCGCGCGGCCTGGTCGCGCGCCTCGCCGGCGGCACGGCCTACGCGCTGCGCGTCGCCGCGGTTCTGCTGATCAGCCTGGGCTGCGCCGCGCTGGCGGCGTGGGTCACGCTCTAGCTGCGCGCCCTCGCGGCGCGGCTCACGCTCACGCGCGCCCCCGTGGCGCGCCTCACGCGCACGCGCGCCCCCGTGGCGCGCTCAGTGCGCCATCAGCACCGGCAGCGTCATCGCCTGCAGCACCGAGCGCGTGGCGCCGCCCAGCAGCCACTCGCGCGTGCGCGAATGGCCGTAGCAGCCCATCACCATCAGGTCGGCCTCGACATCCGCGGCGATCGACAGCAGGCGCTCGCCGACGGCCTCCTCGCCGGTGCCATGGACCGCGACGCTGGCGGTCACGCCGTGGCGCTGCAGGTAGGCCTCCAGCGGCCCCAGCGCAACGCGCCCGGCCTCGCCCGCCGGGGCCGGGCTCGCGAGGTGGACCTGGCGGGCCTCGCGCAGCAGCGGCAGCGCGGCGCTCACCGCGTGCATGGCCTCGCGCGAGGGTTTCCACGCGATCAGCACGTTGCGCCCCACCGCGGCGAAGTGCCCGGCGTAGGGCAGCACCAGCGCCGCCCGGCCGCTGTCGGCCAGCACCGCGGGCACGAAGTCGCTGGCGACGCCCCAGGCGAGCGCATCGGTGGCGTCGTGCTGGCCCAGCACCACGAGATCGGCGTAGAGCGCGCGCTGCACGAAGCCGTGGCGCGTCAGCTCCTGGTCGAGCTCGATCCAGTGCATCGGCGGGCCGGGTCGCTCGGCCTCGTGCGCGAAGTGCAGCCGCGCGCGGCGGCGCCGGTCGGCGTCGAGCTCCAGCATCACCGTGGCGGCCTCGCTGCCGGCGCTGTAGGCCAGCGGCAGCTCGGCCAGGCTGGGCGTGGCGGCCAGCACGGCCTCGAGCACGGCGCCATGGGCGGCGGCGAGCTTGCGCGCGAGCGTCAGGCGCGCCGCGCTGCGCGGCGAGCCATCGACGTGCACGACGATCGAGCGGAGAGCATGCATGGCAGGGGTCCGTGGAGGTCGGGGATGGCGCAGCCTAGGCCCGGGCGACGACCGTCGCGTTGACGCGCATCAAGCCGCGCCGCGCCGGGCGGTCGAACAATGTGCCGGGGCGGCGCCGCTGCCCGCCGCCGGGAGCTGCCATGGGATCGATGCCGACACTGCCGCTGCGCGACTTGCGCAAGGCGCTGCGCGAGCGCGAGGACCTGCTGCGCGCGGCGCTGGCTCGCTCGCTCGACGCGGCGCTCGGCGGGGCGGCCCGCGACGACGAGGGGGTGCAGGACCGCAAGGACCAGGCCGGCCGGCGTGTCGACGACACGCTGGCGGCGGCCGAGGCGCGGCGCGAGCTGGCCGAACTGCGCGCCGTCGTCGCGGCGCTGCTGCGCCTGGACGAGGGCCGCTACGGCGACTGCCGGGACTGCGGCGCGCCGATCGGCGCGGCGCGGCTGCGGGTGCAGCCGGCGGCCACGCGCTGCGTCGAATGCCAGGGCGCGCTGGAGCGCAGCGCGCGCGCCACGCCGGCCTGATCGATGCCGGAGGCCCCCATGCAAGCACCGGCGACGCCGACCCTCATCCGCCGCGAGCACGAGGCCTTGCGCGCGGTGCTGCGCGGCATGGCGCAGACGATCCGGGAGGCCCGCCTCCATCGACGCGTGCCCGACTTCGGCGCGCTGCGCGCGATGCTCTTCTACATCAGCGAGTTCCCCGAGCGCCGCCATCACCTCAGGGAGTCGGCGATGCTGTTCCCGCGGCTGCGCGACTGCGTCCCCGAGGCCGCGGCGCTGCTCGACCGGCTGCACCAGGAGCATGGCCAGGGTGAACGCCGCCTGCGCGAACTCGAGCACCTGCTCAATGCCTGGGAGGTGCTCGGCGAGGCGCGCCGCGCCGCCTTCGAGCGGGCGCTCGAGCGCTACAGCGCCTTCTACCTGGCGCACATGCAGGCCGAGGAGACCGAGGTCCTGCCGCTGGCCGAGCGCTGCTTCGGCCCGGCCGACTGGATCGTCCTCGACCGCGCCTTCGGCAGCCACGGCGACGCCCTCGCCGACCACGCGCCGGACGCCGAGTACGAAGCGCTGTTCCGCCGGCTGCGCCAGGTGATGCCGGCCTGAGCGCGCGGCGCCTTCAGGGCGGCCGCAGCTCGCGGTAGCCGCCGTCGCGGAACACCGTGAGCCGCAGCGGCTCGCCGGCGCGCCACTCGAGCAACAGGCGGGCCAGCTCGGCGCCGCCGCCGACCGGGCGGCCGTTCATGCCGACGACGACATCGCCGACGCGCAGGCCGACGCCGGCCGCGGCGCCCTCGGGCCGCAGCAGCCGCACCATCGCGCCGCTGCTGCGCGCCATGCCGGCGGCCAGCGCCTCGGGCGGCAGCACGTCCTCGAACAGCGCGCCCAGGCGCGGGCGCTGCACGCGGGGCGAGCGCTGCAACTCGGCCGCGATCTGCTGCACCAGCTCGATCGGCAGCGCCAGGCCGAGCCCGGCCATGCCCATCGGGCTGACGACGGCGCGCAGGTTCATGCCGACGATGGCGCCGCGGGCGTCGACCAGCGGACCGCCCGAGTTGCCGGGGTTCACGGTGATGCTGGTCTGGATGAACAGCAGCGCGTCGTCCTCGGCGAAGTGACGCCGCGCGCCGCCGACGATGCCGGCCATCACCGAGCGCTCCAGCCCATAGGGCTCGCCGATCGCCAGCACCCAGTCGCCCGGCCGCAGGCCCAGCGAGGAGCCGAGCGGTGGCGGCCCGCTCCAGCGCGCGTCGACGCGCAGCAGCGCGATGTCGGCGTCCTCGTCGACGCCGACGCGCACGGCCGGCAGCACGCGGTCGTCGGGCAGGCGCACGACGACCGGGTCGCGGCCGCCGACGATGTGCGCCGCGGTCGCGATCAGGCCCTGCGCGTCGAGCACGATGCCGCCGCCCAGGCTCACGTCCATCGGCGGCTCGGCGCCGCGGTCGTCGCGCGGCGCGGCGACGCCGTCGTCGCCGCTGCGGTAGACGCCGACGGTGTAGGGCAGGCTGCGCGCGAGTGCGGCGCTGAAGTCGGGCACGGCGACGGCCGGCGGCGGCGCCGGTGCGGCGCAGCCGCTCGCGGCCAGCGCCAGTGCCCATGCCAGCGCCAGCGCCGACGGCCGCGTCAACGCGCACCGCGCACGCGCCGGTGTCGCCTGTTCCTGGTCGACCATCGCCGGCTCCTGCCTCGCATCGTGCCGGGCTCAGTGTCGCGGCGCCCCGGGCGCGCGCGCTTGCGCTGGATCAAGGCGGGCGACGCAGCGGCGCCTAAGCTGCATCGCGGATCACACTCTCGAGGAGAAACGGACGATGAATGCCAACGTGGGATCGATCGATCGGGCGCTGCGCGTGGCGGCCGGTGCCACCCTGGTCGCGCTGACGCTCGCCGGCGTGATCGGTGCCTGGGGCTGGTTGGGGCTGCTGCCGCTGCTGACCGGCGCCTTCGGCTACTGCCCGGCCTATCGTCTGCTGGGCCTGAGCACCTGCCCGCTCGCGCAGCGCAAGCCGCGCTGAGCGCGCAGCGACCGCCGCCCCGGCGGCGGTCGACGCCGCGGGCGCGCACGCCCCGGCCAAGTCGCGCCTGTGGCCGACAGATCGCGGCGCGCAGGGCGACGCCACGTCGCTTTGGTTGCGTCTGCACACATCTGACGCAGTTGCTCATGGGCCGGCGCCACAGGTTCCGGTTTCTTGTGCGACCGCTTGTAAGGTCTATACGCGCTGCTAACTATTGACGCCTTTTCGCCGCAACGCCGCGAGAAGATGCCGTCGCGTCGAGCTGCGGTGCGTGACCTTCGTCCCGTTCCCGGTCGACCCCAGATCGGATCCATTCGTCCAGGAACGGGAGGACGAGCCCGCCCCGCGGGACTCGGCAGCGACATGTTGTTCGGTACGCCCCACACCGGCTTTCAAGCCGCCAGCCCGGCCCGCGGGCTGGGCCGCGTCCGTGCGGCCGGCGCCTGGGCGAGCCGCGACGAGGCCATCATGGGCACCGCGATCCGCGTCGAGCTGTGGGCCGACGAGCGCGGCGTCGGCGAGGCCGCCATCGATGCGGTGATGGCCGAGATGCACCGCATCGACCGCGCGATGAGCCCGCACAAGCCGGATTCGGAGCTGTCGCGCATCAACCGCGACGCCGCGACGCGGACCGTGGCGCTGAGCGAGGAGATGGGCCAGCTGATCGCCTGCGCGATCGAGTTCTCCGAACTCTCGGGCGGCGCCTTCGACATCACCTATGCCAGCGTCGGCCAGCTGTTCGACTACCGCCAGGGCATCGGCCCCGACGCCGCGGCGCTGGCGCGCGGGCGCGCCGCGATCGGCTGGCGCGGCCTCGAGCTGGACCCGAAGGCGCGCACGCTGCGCTTCTCGCGCGAGGGCATGCGCATCGACCTCGGCGGCTTCGCCAAGGGCCACGCGGTCGAGAGCGCCGCCGCGATCCTGCGCGGCCACGGCATCCGCCACGCCCTCGTCACGGCCGGCGGCGACAGCCGCCTCCTCGGCGACCGCCGCGGCCGGCCCTGGAGCGTCGCGATCCGCGACCCGCGCCGCCCCGACGAAGTCGTCGCGCTGCTGCCGCTGGAGGACTGCGCGGTCTCGACCTCGGGCGACTACGAGCGCTACTTCGAGCAGGGCGGCGTGCGCTTCCACCACGTGATCGACCCGAAGACGGGCCGCTCGCCCAGCAGCGTGCACAGCGTGACCATCCTGGCCGACGACGGCCTGACCAGCGAGGCGCTGTCCAAGAGCGTCTTCGTGCTGGGCGTGGACAAGGGACTGCAACTGGTCGAGTCGCTGCCGGGGGTCGACGCGGTCGTCGTCGACGCGGCGGGGGCCCTGCATTACTCGGCGGGCCTGCTCGCCGGTGCCGCGTCGCCGCGGCAATGAAATCCGGCGACGGACCGAGGGATTCATCAAGGAGGCCAAGATGAAGCTGCCACAGAAGATCGGAGCCATCAGCGTGAGCGCCATCGTGCTCGGGGCCGTTCTCGCTGCCTGCGGAAGCGGCAGCGATTCGGAGGGCACGGTCACGGTCCAGGGGGACGTGCCCATCGCCTACGTGAAGCGCGTCAACACGATCGAGATGAATCCCACCAACGGCGCGCCCAGCGCGCCCGGCGGCGACCTGATGATCCGCGAGAAGTCCTCGCCCAGCGCGCCCGAGCACAACATCACCGCGCAGTTCACCCAGGGAGCGGGCGATGCCTCCGACCCCGAGGTCTCCTACGACGGCCGCAAGATCGTGTTTGCGATGCGCTGCCCGACCAGCAACACCTCGCAGATCGGCGGCCAGCCGGCCTGCACCGGGCGCTGGAACATCTGGGAATACGACATGACGAGCAGCGGGCTGACCGGCGGGAGCTTCCGCCGCATCACCAGCTCGACCGAGCACGACGACGTCGATCCGGCCTACCTGCCGGGCGGCCGCGGCTTCGTGTTCACCTCCAACCGCCAGACCACGACGCGCAGCCAGGCGCTGGGCCGCACCTACTACGCGCTCGACGAGTACGAGCGCGAGCGGGTGATGAACCTGCACACCATGGACGCCGACGGCGGCGACATCCGCCAGATCTCGGTCAACCAGAGCCACGACCGCAACCCGGTGGTGCAGCGCAACGGCGACATCATGTTCTCGCGCTGGGAGCACGTCGGCGACCGCAACCGCTTCGCGATCTTCACCGTCAAGCCCGACGGCACCAACATGTTCGTGCGCTACGGCGCGCACAGCCCCGGCAACAGCTTCCTGCATCCGCGCGAGATGGACCCGGCCGGCCCCTACGCCGGCTACGTGATGTCGGACCTGATGTCGCTGTCGGGCACCGACGAGGGCGGCTCGCTGATGCTGATCGACGCCGGCCGCTACTCCGAGCAGAACACGCCGGCCGAAGCCGGCATCGCCAACCAGGGCGGCCAGGTGGCCATCACGGCGCAGGCGCTGAATGACGGCCGCGGGCTGTCGCGCTTCGGGCGCATCACCACGCCCTACCCGCTGTGGGACGGCAGCAACCGCGTGCTGATCGCCTACCGGCCCTGCGAGGTGACGCGCAACGGCCAGGTCGTGTCGTGCGCGACGCTGACCGACGAGGAGGTGGCGCGCCTGTCCGACCGCCAGCGCCTGATGGCCGACGCGGCCAACGATCCGCTGCAGGACAACGTGCCGCCGCCGTACACGATCTACATGTTCAACCCGGCGGTGCAGACCTTCCTGGTCGTCGCCGCGCCGCCGGCCGGCTACATGTACACCGACCCGGTCGCGCTGCAGGCGCGCACCGAGCCCAACACGCCGGCGACGCCGGAGCTCGACGCCGGCCTGGCCCAGCAGGGCCTGGCCACGATCGAGGTGCGCAGCGTCTACGACACCGACGGCCTGGGCCGCATGTCCGAGGCCGTGCTCGCGGCGGCCGACCTGCCGGCCGGCTGCCCGGTCGGCATTGCCATGACCGCGCCCACCGACCCGAAGGACACGCGCTCGAGCGTGGCCGACATCCTGCGCATCAAGGACCCGGCCGACCCGGCCTACGGCTGCGCGCCGGCGCGCTTCATCCGCGCCACGCGCGCGGTCGCCCCGCAGGCCGGCATGAGCGGCATGCGCGAGGCCATCGGCGAGACCGAGTTCGAGCCGCAGCAGATCCTGGGCTACGCGCCGATCGAGCCGGACGGCTCCTTCAGGCTGCAGGTGCCGGCCGACGTGCCGCTGGCGCTGTCGGTCATCGACGCCAAGGGCCGCGGCCTGCAGACCCACCTGAACTGGATCCAGGTCCGCCCCGGCGAGCGCCGCACCTGCGACGGCTGCCACAGCCCGCGCCGCGGCGCCGCGCT
>CAZTTC010000138.1:0-8187 GCA_964616015.1 uncultured Methylibium sp.
GCCTTCGCGGCGGTGCCCAGTTCGACCTTCTTGCCTTCCAGCAGCTCGGGCACGGCCTCGAGGATGCGGCGCACTTCCTCCTGCACCGGCGGGTGCAGCATCGCCACCGTCGACGTCGTCGCTGGCTCGGGCGCGGCGCGGCTGGTCCTGCGCGCAGCGGGCCGGGCCTTGGACGCGGCGCCGGAGATCACGCGGAACTCGTCGTAGACGCGCAGGTAGTCCTGCGGCAGGTTGCGTGCCGACTTGCCCTCCTGGCCGAAGCCGATCACGCGCAGGCCCAGCTCGCGCAGCCGCGCGGCCAGCGGCAGGAAGTCGCAGTCGGACGTGACGAGCGCGAACTCGTCGCCGGGCTCGTGGATTGCCAGCTCGATGGCGTCGATGGCCAGCGCGACGTCGGTGCCGTTGGTGCCGGCGTAGGTCGTCGGCAGGAAGCGGATCGCGTGCTGCTCGCACAGGGTGGCGTACTCGCCGGCCTTCTGCAGGCTGCCGTAGGCGCGCCGGTGCAGCAGCCGGCGCGAGCCGTCGTCCAGCAGCTTCAGCACCTGGGCCACGACCTCCAGGTTGACGTTGTCGGCATCGATCAGCAGCGTGCAGCGGGTCAGGTCGTCGTCCATCGCGGGCTCCGGTTCAGGCAATCAGTTTCCAGGCCAGGGCCTCGCCGCCGCGCAGCGGCTTGAGCCGGGCGTCGCCGAAGGGCACCGACTCGGGCAGGGTCCAGGCCTGACGCTTCAGCGTCACCGTGCCGGCGTTGCGCGGCAGGCCGTAGAAGTCGGCGCCGTGGACGCTGGCGAAGGCTTCGAGCCGGTCGAGCGCGCCGGCCGCCTCGAAGGCCTCGGCATACAGCTCCAGCGCGCACAGCGCCGTGTAGCAGCCGGCATGGCCGCCGGCGTGCTCCTTCAGGTGGGCGGCGTGCGGGGCGCTGTCGGTGCCGAGAAAGAAGCGCGGGCTGCCCGAGGTCGCCGCGGCCACGAGCGCCTGGCGATGCACCTCGGCCTTCAGCACCGGCAGGCAGTAGAAGTGCGGCTGCAGGCCGCCCGTGAAGATCGCGTTGCGGTTGTAGAGCAGGTGTTGGGGCGTCACGGTCGCGCCGATCGGGCCCTCGGCCTGCAACACGTAGGCGGCGCCCTCGCGCGTGGTGACGTGCTCGAAGACGATCTTGAGCGCCGGGAAGTCGCGCCGCAGCGGGATCAGCTGGCGGTCGATGAAGACGGCCTCGCGGTCGAACAGGTCGACCTCGGGGTCGGTGACCTCGCCGTGCACCAGCAACGGCAGGCCCTCGCGCTGCATCGCCTCGAGTGTCGGGTAGGTCTTGCGCAGGTCGGTGACGCCGGCGTCGCTGTTGGTGGTGGCGCCGGCCGGATAGAGCTTGAGCGCGACGACGCCGGCCTCGCGCGCGCGCCGGATCTCGTCGGGCGGCGTGTTGTCGGTGAGGTAGAGCGTCATCAGCGGCTCGAAGGCCAGGCCGGCCGGCAGCGCGGCCACGATGCGCTCGCGGTAGGCCGCGGCCTGCGCCGCGGTCGTGACCGGCGGCCGCAGGTTGGGCATGACGATCGCGCGCGCGAACTGCCGCGCGCTCGCCGGCAGCACCGCCGCCAGCGCGGCGCCATCGCGCAGGTGCAGGTGCCAGTCGTCGGGGCGGGTGATCGTCAGCGTGTCCGGGGTGGGCATGGCCTGCATTGTCGGCCAGCGTGACCGCCGGCCCGAGGTGCCTCCCCAACTTGCCCATTGAGGTGGCGCGATGCGACGCCTAGAGTGGGGCATCGCCTCGCCAGGAACCGATCCCGTGTCGCAAGCGCCGTCGAGCCCCCGCATCACCTGGCAGGAGCGCCTGCTGCCCTTCATGCTGGCGAGCCTGGTGTTCGTCGGCGTGTTCTTCAGCATCACGACCTACCTGTTCTTCGACCGGCTGCAGGCCGAGCTGCAGTACAACCGCACCGAGATCGGTGCCACGCTCGCTCGCGCCGACCAGCCCGCCAGCGGCCCGGCCGATGCGGGCTACCGCGATTGGTACGTGCGCGCCACGCTCGAGCAGATGGGGCTGCAGCAACGCTTCAACGTGCAGATCGCCATCGTCAAGGGACGTCTGTGGGCGCGCTTCATGGGTTTCCTGACCGGCATGCTGCTGGCGCTGACCGGCTGCGTCTTCGTGCTGGGCCAGCTGCGCGCCAAGGTGGTGTTCTCGGCCGAGGGCCAGGGGGCCAAGGGCGCGCTCGACACCAACGCGCCCGGGCTGCTGCTGGCGCTGCTGGGCACGATCATCATCGGCCTGGCGCTGGCGGTGCCGGGCTCGGTCGAGTCGAGCGACACCGCCGTCTACCTGCCGCCGCGTGTCGAGCTGGCGGCCACGCCGGGCACGGCCGCGCCGCTGGCGGCGCCGCCGGCGCCGCTGCCCGCGCCCCAGTCGGCCGCATCGGGCGTGCCGCGCTTTCCCTCGCCGTTCGGGCCGACGCGCTGAGCCCTTCCGACCGAGCCGCCGCCATGCACATCCAGCCCCGCCGCCGTTTCGCCTTCGCCGTCCTGCTGGCCGCCGCCCTGCCCTGCGCTGCCCAGCTGACCACCGACCCGGCCTACGTCGCCGGTCGCGACGCCTGGCAGCAGCGCCAGTGGAGCGGCGCGATCGAGGCACTGCGCCCGCTGGTCGACCCCGACGATCGCGGCAACTACGAGGTCGACTACTGGCTGGGCACCAGCCTGTGCCGCACCGACGGACGGCTGGGCCAGGGCGCCAACATCCTCGACTGGTCGCTGCGCTTTCGCAACATGCCCGAAGCCGCGCGCCCCACGCTCGACGGCGAGCGCCGGCTGTGCGTGCAGCAGCTGCAGGCCGGCACGGCACCCGCTGCGGCACCACCGGTGCTGATCGCCCTGGCCGGCGGCACCGCCACGGTCAAGGGCACGCCCAAGCTCTTCGCCGTCGGCGGCAGCGACGGCCTGCTGGCCAGCGCGCCGCTGCGCGTCACCCGGCCGATCAAGGCCGCCGAGCTGGAAGCCCGGCTGATCCCGCTCGGCCAGGCGGAGCAGGCGCTGGCGATGGTGCGCCAGCTGGCACCGGCCTCGCGCCTGCACGTGTCGCGCCGCACCGTGATCGCCAGCGCCTCGCCGACGCACACGGCCGCCTCGCTCAAGCTGATCGGCGAGCGCCTCGACGACTTCATCGACTTCCTGGCCGAGGCCTACCGCCTGAAGCCGCCGCCGACCTACATCGCGGTCTACCTCTACCCCGACATCCCGACGCTGCGCCAGGCCGCGATGCGCCTGCACGGCATGGAAGCCAACGCGATGACGCTGGGCTACACCTTCGGCAACGACCGCTCCGTCCTCGGCATGCTGACGGGCACCGGCGCCGGCACGCTGCTGCATGAGCTCTTCCACACCGTCGTGCACGAGTCCTTCGGCGCCATCCCGCAGTGGCTGGACGAAGGCGTCGCCAGCCTCTACGAGACTGCCACCGCGGCCGAGGGCCTGTACTTCGGCGAGCCGAACTGGCGCTCGCGCGTCTATGCCGACCTGGTGTCCGGCCCCGGCAGCGGCATCCGGCTGGCCGACCTGGTCACCGCGCCGTGGTTCTCGGACGAGCCGGCCATCCACCGCCAGCTCGGCGAGCGCGTCTATGACGACGCCCAGCAGGCCTACCTGCTGGCCTTCGCGCGCATGTTCGCGCTGTACCTGCAGGAGACCGGCACGCTGCACCAGGTCTTCGACGCCTACCGCCAGCGCCGCACACCCGACGCCTACGTGCCGGCGCAGCAGCGCGCGATCCAGTTGCTGGAGCAGGCGCTGGGCAAGCCCGTCGACCGCATCGAGGCGGAGTTCCGCGCCTGGGCGCCGCGCGCCTACGATCCGGCGACGCGCTTCTACGCCGGCAGCAACCGCGCCCAGCTCATCCGCAAGGAGCTGCCGCCACCGGCGACCGAGATCCGCCGCGAGCTGCCCCTGCCCAACGCCGACATCGCGCGCGAGCCGGCGCGGCGCTGAGCCCGCGGCTCAGTGCGGCGCGCTCCGGACCACGGCGGCGTGCCGGCACTTGCGCCATCGCGCGCTGCAGCACTTCGCCGGGCTTCGATCCCCACGCTGCGCGTGGGGCCCCTCTGCGCGACCGCTCAGTGCTGCAAGATCTTCGACAGGAAATCCCGCGCCCGCGGCGAGCGCGCCTCGGGGCTGCCGAAGAAGTCTTCCTTTTGGCAGTCCTCGACGATCTTGCCGGCGTCCATGAAGATGACGCGGTGGCTGACCTTGCGCGCGAAGCCCATCTCGTGCGTGACGACCATCATCGTCATGCCCTCCTGCGCCAGCTTGACCATCACGTCGAGCACCTCGCCGACCATCTCGGGGTCGAGCGCCGAGGTCGGCTCGTCGAACAGCATCACGATCGGGTCCATCGACAGCGCGCGCGCGATCGCCACGCGCTGCTGCTGGCCGCCCGACAGCTGGCCGGGAAACTTGTCCTTGTGCGCGCTCAGCCCGACGCGCTCGAGCATCTTCAGGCCGCGGGTCTTGGCCTCGTCGGGGCTGCGCTTCAGGACCTTGATTTGCGCGAGCGTCAGGTTCTCGGTCACGCTGAGGTGCGGGAACAGCTCGAAGTGCTGGAACACCATGCCGACGCGCGAGCGCAGCTTGGGCAGGTCGGTCTTGGGGTTGGCGATCGAGACGCCGTCGACCACGATGTCGCCCTTCTGGAAGGGCTCGAGCGCGTTGACGGTCTTGATCAGCGTGGACTTGCCCGAGCCGGACGGCCCGCAGACCACGACCACCTCGCCCTTCTTGACGGTGGTCGTGCAGTCGGTCAGCACCTGGAAGCTGCCGTACCACTTGGAGACGTTCTGGATGTCGATCATGGCGTTGACTTCCGTTCGGGCTGGGCCTGTCGACGCCTCAGCGGATGATGGCGATCTTCTTCTGCAGCCGACGGACCAGCATCGACAGGCTGAAGCAGATCACGAAGTACACGACCGCGGCGAAGAGGTAGGTCTCGACCGGGCGGTTGAAGTTCTTGCCGGCCACCTCGAAGCCCTTGAGCAGGTCGTAGGCGCCGATCGCGTAGACCAGCGAGGTGTCCTGGAACAGGATGATGGTCTGCGTCAGCAGCACCGGCAGCATGTTGCGGAAGGCCTGCGGCAGCACGATCAGCTGCATGGTCTGCCGGTAATCCATGCCCACCGCATAGCCGGCGTGGACCTGGCCCTTGGGCACGCTCTGGATGCCGGCCCGCATGATCTCGGAGTAGTAGGCCGCCTCGAACACCGTGAAGGTGATGATGGCCGACAGCTCGGCGCCCATCGGCCGGCCGACCAGCAGCGGGATCAGCAGGAAGAACCACAGGATCACCATCACCAGCGGGATGGAGCGCAGGGTGTTGACGTAGAAGGCGGCCGGCATCACCAGCCACTTCTTGCCCGACAGGCGCATCAACGCCAGCAGGGTGCCGAGGACGATGCCGCCCACCATCGCGATCAGAGTCAGCTGGATCGAGAAGAACAGGCCCTTGAGCACGAAGCCCGAGACGACGTCCCAGGTGAGGAAGGAGAAGTCGAGGTGGCCCATCACTTGCCCCCGACCATGCCCGGCACCCGGATGCGGTCCTCGACGAAGGCCATCACGCGGTTCACGAAGAAGGCCGACACGAAGTACAGGCCGGTCACCGCGAGGTAGACCTCGACGCCGCGCGAGGTCTCCTCCTGCGCCTGCATCGCGAACATCGTCAGCTCGGCGATCGACACGGCGAAGGCCACCGAGGAGTTCTTGATGATGTTCATGCTCTCGCTCGTCAGCGGCGGGATGACGATGCGGAAGGCCATCGGCAGCAGCACGTAGCGGTAGGTCTGCGGCAGCGTCAGGCCCATCGCGAGGCCGGCGTAGCTCTGGCCGCGCGGCAGGCTCTGGATGCCGGCCTTGACCTGCTCGGCGATGCGCGCCGAGGTGAAGAAGCCCAGCGCGAAGACCACCAGCAGGAAGCTCGGCACGCTGCGCAGGCTGGTGAAGATCGAGGGGATGACGTGGTACCAGAGGAAGATCTGGACCAGCAGCGGGATGTTGCGGAACAGCTCGGTCCAGGCGTTGCCGAGGAACTGCAGGCGCCGGTCGGGCACGGTGCGCAAGATGCCCATCAGCGAGCCGACCACCAGCGCCACCACCAGCGCCAGCACGGCGACCGACAGCGTCCAGCCCCAGGCCGACATCATCCATTGCAGGTAGGTGATGTCGCCGCCGCTGCCGAAGCAGCGTGGGATCACCTCCCCGTCGAGCGTGTTCTTGCAGAACACCTGCCAATCGAAGCTGGCCAAGTCAGACCCCTTTACCCGGTCGATCCCGCGGACCCCGTGGCGGTCCGAGGCCCTGTCCAAACGACGGAGCGCGGCGGGATCGTCCGCCGCGCTCCGAGGGTAAGCAAGCTTTGCGCCGCCCGCCGCTAGGGCTTACCTCAGTGAAGCCCTGCGCCGTCGGCCGCTCAGACCTTCTTGGCGTAGTCTTCCATCGGGCGGTTGTTGGGGTTCTTCAGCGCGTCCTTCAGCGTGTCGCTCATCGGCAGGCCGACCTTGGCGCCGGTCGGCGGCGTGGGCTGCAGGAACCACTTGTCGTACAGCGCGTTGATCTCGCCCGACTTCACCATGCCGGCGATGGTCGCGTTGACGATCTTCAGCAGCGCCTCGTCGTCCTTGCGCACCATGATGGCGATCGGCTCGACCGACAGCACCTCGCCGACGATTCTGAAGTCCGCCGGGTTCTTGCTGCGCGCGATCAGGCCGGCCAGCAGGCTGCCGTCCATCACGAAGACATCGGCGCGACCGCTTTCGACCAGCAGGAAGCTGTCGGCGTGGTCCTTGCCGAAGACCTCCTTGAACTCGACGCTCTCGGCGCGCTTGTGCTTGCGCAGGGTCTGGACCGAGGTGGTGCCGGTGGTGGTGGCCACGGTCTTGTCCTTCAGGTCGGCGACCGACTTGATGGGCGAGTTGGCCTTCACTGCCATGCGCACCTCCTCGACGAAGGTGGTGTTGGCGAAGCTCACGTCCTTCTGGCGCGTGGCGTTGTTGGTGGTGGAGCCGCACTCGATGTCGACGGTGCCGTTCTGCACCAGCGGGATGCGGTTCTGCGACGTGACCGGCTGGTACTTCACGGTGAGCTTCTTGCCGACGGCCTTCTCGATGTTCTCGATGGCCTTCTCGCAGATCGCGACGTGGTAGCCGACGTACTTGGCGCCGCCGAGGGTGTAGGACAGGACGCCCGAGGACTCGCGCACGCCCATCGTGATGGAGCCGGACTCCTTGACCTTGGCGAGGGTGTCTTGGGCCTGGGCCAGGCCCCCTGTGCCCACGGTCACGGCCAGCGTCGCGGCCAGAACGAGCAAAGTCTTCTTCATGGGATTCCTTCGTCAGTCGATGAGGAGGGTGGGGTAGGACGAAAACGCAATCTACAGGACTCGGGCATCAGGGTATGCCCGGGAACTACGTAGCCCGGCAGCCGGCGTGCCAGCCCGCGATGGGCGCGGACTGTAGCCGCTGCCCCCCGCGCCGGGCCAATGCCGATGACGCCCCGAGGCCATGCCGCCGGCGCATCGCGCCCCTCTCAGGGTCGCAGGCCGTAGCCCGGCACCCCCATCTGCCACAGCGAGAAGGCGTAGATGTCGGCGCGCTCGGCCAGCTGCTGGCGTTTGGTGGCGCCGATGCCGTGGCCGCCGTCGTAGTCCAGGCGCACCAGCACCGGCTTGCCGCTCGAGCTGGCGGCCTGCAGGCGCGCCGCCATCTTGGTCGAGTTCCACACGTCGACCCGCGGGTCGTTCACCCCGTGGGTCAGCAGCACCGCCGGGTAGGCCGTGCCGGCCCTGACCTGGTGGTAGCTGCTCATGGCCAGCAGCGCGCGGAACCCGTCCGCCTTGGCGATGGTGCCGAACTCGGGGATGTTGGTCATGCCGTTGGCGGTGTTCTCGCCGTTGATCATGTCCAGCGCGCCCACCGCGGGCAGCGCCACCGCGAACAGGTCCGGCCGCTCGGTCAGCGCACGCCCGACGGTGATGCCGCCGGCGCTGCCGCCGCTGACGGCCAGCCGCGGCGTGCTGGTCCAGCCCTGGCGGATCAGCCACTCGGCGCAGGCGATGAAGTCCTTCCAGGTGTTGGGCTTGCTGGCACCCTTGCCGGCGCGGTACCAGTCCTCGCCGCGCGCGCCGCTGCCGCGCGGGTTGCCGTAGGCCAGCAC
>CAZTTC010000139.1:0-7996 GCA_964616015.1 uncultured Methylibium sp.
ACGCTCAACATGTTCAGCATCATCGGCATCGTGATGCTGATGGGCCTGGTGACCAAGAACGCGATCCTGCTGGTGGACTTCGCGATCCGCAGCCGCGAGGGCACCCATGGGGCGGCGGGCGAACACGCCCCGATGGGCCGCGAGGACGCGCTGCTGCACGCCGCCCGCGTGCGCCTGCGCCCGATCCTGATGACGACGCTGGCGATGATCTTCGGCATGGTGCCGCTGGCTTTCGCGCTGAGCGAAGGCTCGGAGCAGCGCGCGCCCATGGGCCAGGCGGTCATCGGCGGCGTCATCACCTCCTCGCTGCTGACGCTGGTGGTGGTGCCGGTGATCTACTGCTACCTCGACGACCTGGCCGCCTGGGCGAAGCGCCGCATCGGCGGCCGCGGCGCCGAGGCGGCCCTGTCCGGCTCCGCGGCCCAGCCCGGTCCCGCCAAGTAGCTCGGCCCCCGCAGCCCCGAAATAGAATGCCGCGCCCTGCGCCCCAGCCCTGCGAGACCCAGCCATGAACCTCGAACAAGCCCGCTTCAACATGATCGAGCAGCAGATCCGGCCCTGGGACGTGCTCGACTCGTCGGTGCTGTCGCTGCTGGCCCTGGTCAAGCGCGAGGACTTCGTGCCACCCGCCTACCGCGGCATGGCCTTCATGGACCTCGAGCTGCCGATCGGCGAGGGCCAGCGCATGCTGGCCCCCAAGGTCGAGGCGCGGCTGCTGCAGGAGCTGGCGGTGCAGCGCCACGAGCGCGTGCTCGAGATCGGCACCGGCTCGGGCTACATGGCCGCGCTGCTGGCGCACAAGGCCAGGCAGGTCATCACCCTGGAGATCCGCCCGGCGCTGGCGCGGCAGGCGCTGATCCACCTGCAGCGCGCCGCCGTCGTCAACACGGAGGTGCGCTGCGCCGACGGCGCCGGCGGCCTGGCGGCCGAGGCGCCGTTCGACGTGATCCTGCTGTCGGGCTCGGTGGCCGATGTGCCGCAGGCCCTGCTGGACCAGCTGGCGGTCGGCGGCCGGCTCGCCGCGATCGTCGGCCAGGAGCCGGTGATGCGCGCCCTGCTGGTCACGCGCACCGCGGCCCAGGCCTTGCGGCGCGTCGAGCTGTTCGACACCGTCGCGCCGCGCCTGGAGGGCGTGGCCGAGCCCTCGCGCTTCGTGTTCTGAGCATGCCGTTCATGCCCGCGTTCCGGCAGGACGGCGGCACCCGCGTGCAGCCCGTCGCATGCCGTCTGGCGGCCCCCGCCGCGGCCGGCTACAAACCCGGCGCAGCGGCCCACCAGGCCGCCGCCGTTCTTCGCCTGCCATCGTCCCCACGAAGGAAAGACCCACCATGTCCCTGCGCCCTCCGCTTCGCGTGACGCCCGCCGTGCAACGACGCTCCCGTGCGCAGCGCCTGCTGCGCGCCGGCCTGCCGGCCCTGCTGCTCATCGCCGCTGCGGCCGGCGCCCGCGCCCAGAGCCTGCAGGCGCTCTACGACGCGGCCCGCGGCTACGACGCCACCTACCTGGCGGCGCGCGCGCTGGCCGACTCGGCGCAGTACCGCAACGAGCAGGTCAAGGCGCTGAACCGCCCGAACGTCGGCCTGTCCGCGAGCAGCACCCGCAGCGAGACCGACACCTCGCTCGGCCGCAGCGGCAGCACCACGACCGGCGCCTCGATCACGGCCTCGCAGTCGCTCTTCAACCGCCCCAACAGCGTCAGCATCGACCAGGCCGAAAAGAACCTGGTGATCGCCTCGGCCGACCTGGCGCTGGCCGAGCAGGACCTGATCATCCGCCTGAGCCAGGCCTACTTCGACGTGCTGGCCTCGCAGGACGCCCTGGGCACGACGCGCGCCAACAAGACCGGCATCGCCGAGCAGCTGGCCTCGGCCAAGCGCGCCTTCGAGGTCGGCACCGCCACCATCACCGACACCCGCGAGGCCCAGGCGCGCTTCGACCTGGCGCTGGCCCAGGAGATCGCCGCCGACAACGACCTGCGCGTCAAGCGCATCGCGCTCGACCAGCTGGTCGGGCGCAGCGGCGTCGAGCCGCGCCCGCTGCTGCTGCCGGCCCAGTTGCCGACGGTGGCGCCCGCCAACGCCGAGGACTGGGTGGCGCGCAGCGTCGACTCGCCCAGCGTGCGCAAGGCCCAGCTTGGCTACGACATCGCGCAGCTCGAGACCACCAAGGCGCGCGCCGGCCACCTGCCCACCGTCGCGCTGGTCGGCTCGGTCGGCGAGAGCCACAGCAACCGCAACACCACGACCGGCCTGTCGGGCAACACCACCCAGGCCCAGGTCGGCGTGCAGCTGAACCTGCCGCTGTTCGCCGGCTACTCGATCCAGAACCGCGTGAAGGAGACGCTGTCGCTGGAAGAGAAGTCGCGCAACGACCTCGAGGCCGCGCGCCGCAGCGTGACGCTGGCGACGCGCCAGGCGTTCTCGAGCCTGCAGTCCGGCGAGGCCTCGGTCAAGGCGCTGGAGGCCGCCGAAGCGTCCAACAAGCTGGCCCTCGAGGCGACCCAGCTCGGCTACAAGGTCGGCGTGCGCGTCAATCTGGACGTGCTGAACGCGCAGACCCAGCTCTTCACCACCCAGCGTGACCTGGCACGCGCACGCTACGACGTGCTGCTGGGCAACCTGCGGCTGCGCCAGGCGACCGGCACGCTCAAGCCCGAGGACGTGGTCAACGTGAGCCGGCAGCTCGCGCCCTGAGCCCGACGCGGGCAACACGCGCCCCGACCCTCCCAGGCCCATGGCCACGACCCCCCACGAAGACCTCGCCCGGCTGCTGGCGCGTGTCGCCCTGTACGACCGCGCGGCCTTCGAGCAGCTCTACCGGGCCACCTGCTCGCATCTCCTGAGCGTCGCGTTCCGTATATCCGGTCAGCAGGAGCGTGCCGAAGAGGTGTTGCAGGAAGCCTTCATGAACGTCTGGCACCACGCGGCCGGCTTCAACGCCTCGGTGGCGACGCCGATGACCTGGCTGATCAACATCGTGCGCAACAAGGCGATCGATCAGCTGCGCTCGGGCAAGACCGAGCGCGCGACCACCGGCGCGCTGGACGACGAGGCGATGGCCATCGCCGGCGACGAGTCCTTCGAGCCGCAGCGCCTGCTGGAGGACAACCTCGTCAAGCTGCGCATCGCCGGCTGCATGGCCGAACTGGGCGCCTCGCAGCGCCAGGCGCTGGCGCTGGCCTACTACCGCGGCATGGTGCACACCGAGATCGCCGAGTCGCTGGGCGCGCCGCTCGGCACCGTCAAGGCCTGGGTGCGGCGCGGGCTCGACAAGCTGAAGGGCTGCCTCGAGGCCGCGGGGGTGAGCGCCGCATGAACTACCTGCTGCCCGAGCGCCTGGACCGGCTGGCGCGCGAGTACGCCCTCGGCACGCTGAGCCTGGGCGCACGCCGCCGCTTCCAGCGCGTGCTGCAGCAAAGCCCGGCGGCGATGCTGGCGGTCGGCGTCTGGCAACGGCGCCTGGCGCAGCTGTCCACCAGCATGCCGACGATGCAGCCGCGCGAGGCGGTGTGGCACGGGCTGGAGCAGCGCTTGTTCGGCGGCGCATCTGCGAGCGCGCGCTCGGTGCCGGCGGTTCGACCCTCGGCCTGGGGCTGGCTGAGCACCCTGCTGTCCGGCCGCTCGCTCGGCGGGGCGCTGGCCGGCGTGCTGCTGTGCGTGCTGGTGCTGCGCCTGCAGCCCGGCCTGGTGGACCTGGAACCGCAGCGCGACGGCCTGCCGCCCAGCTATGTGGGCCTGCTGCTCGACGGCGCCGGCAAGCCGGCCGTGCTGGCCAGCTCGCGGCGCCACGGCCAGCAGCTGAGCGTGAAGCTGCTGCAGCCGCTGGCCGTGCCGGCCGGGCAGGTGGCGCAGCTGTGGGCGCTGCCGGCGGACGGCAGCGCGCCCTTCCCCGTCGGCGTCGTGCCAACCCAGGACAAGGCAGCAACGCTGACCTTGGCCGACAGCTCGGAGAAACTGTTCTTCAAGGCCTCGCAGCTGGCGGTCAGCGTCGAGCCGGCCGCAGCGAAGCCGGGCGACAAGCCGAGCGGCGCCTTCGTGCTGCAGGGCCACTGCGTCAAGCTCTGGTAGGCGCACTGCGTCCGCCACCGGGGATCGCCTCGTAAGTGGCAGCAGGACACCGAGGGGTGTCTGCCCACACCCGGAGGGACCCATGAAGCGCAGCACCATCGCCCACCTGAGCAGCCGCCTGATCGCCGCCACCGCCCTGGCCCTTGCCGTCGCCGGCACGGCCTTGGCCGCCGACACCGGCCCCGCCACCCCGGCCGACAAGCTGGGGACCGCGCGCGCGCTGATCGCCGAAGGCAAGTGGACGGCCGCGATCGACGAGCTCAAGCGCGTCAACGACAGCAGCAGCGCCGACTGGAACAACCTGATGGGCTACAGCCACCGCAAGGCCAGGACGCCCGACGTCGCTGCCGCCGAGCGCTACTACGACGAGGCGCTGCGCATCGAGCCCAGGCACCGCGGCGCGCTCGCGTACTCCGGCGAGCTCTACCTCATGACGGGCAAGCTGGCCCAGGCCGAGCAGCGGCTCGCCGCCCTGGACCAGGCCTGCTTCCTGCCGTGCAGCGAATACACCGCGCTGAAGAAGTCGGTCGAGGGCTACAAGGCCAGCGGTGGCAAGGCCGTGTCGATGTATTGACGGGGGAACCTTCCCCGGCGGCGGCGGACGAACCAGGCCCCGAACCGATCCGTCCGCCGCATGACTGCTTCCGAGACCCAGGCCATCCTCACCGTGTCGCTGCTCGCGGCCTTTGTCGACGGCGACAAGCACGAGCGCGAGCGTGCCGAGATCAAGCGCATCGCCGAGGGCCTGTCGGGCGCCGACGGCGTGCAGCTGCCCGCGCTCTACCAGGACGTGCTGATGAAGCGCGCCTCGCTCGCGACCGTGCTGCCGGCGCTGGCCAGCGGCGAATCGCGCCAGCTCGCCTACGAGATGGCGGTGTGCGTGTGCGACGCCGACGGCGTGCAGTCGAAGGCCGAGCAGGACTTCCTGGCCGAGCTGGGCCGCGCGCTGGGACTGAGCGGCACGTCGGCGCGCGCCTTCTCGCGGCAGGCCGAGGCGATCGCCGGCGCGCCGCTGGCGACCACGGCGACCACGGCGACACCGGCGACAGCCGCGACGGCCGGCATCGACCAGGCCACGCTCGACAAGTCCATCCTCGACGCTGCCATCCTGAACGGCGCGCTCGAGCTGCTGCCCGAGACGCTGTCGACGATGGCGATCATCCCGCTGCAGATGAAGCTGGTCTACGGCATCGGCAAGGCGCACGGCTACGAGCTGGACAGCGGCCACGTCAAGGACTTCCTCGCGACGGCCGGCGTCGGCCTGACCTCGCAGTACCTGGAACAGGCCGGCCGCAAGCTGCTGGGCGGCCTGCTGGGCCGTGTCGGCGGCGGCCTGCTGGGCGGCCTGGGCAAGCAGGCGGTCAGCTCGGGCCTGAGCTTCGCGTCGACCTATGCGCTGGGTCACGTCGCCAAGCGCTACTACGCAGGCGGCCGCGTGCTGTCGGCCCAGATGCTGAAGGACGCCTACGCGTCGGTGATGAGCGAGGCGCAGGGGCTGCAGGGCCGCTACCTGCCGCAGATGCAGGAGAAGGCGCGCACGCTGGATGCGGGCAAGTTGCTCGCGATGGTGCGGGGGCGGTGAGACGCGGGGGCCGAAGCCGGGCGACGGGCGCGTTGCCAGGACGAGGCAACCCGCTGCGCCGCTACCAGTCGACCTTGTCGTCGCTCCCGCCGAAGCTGGCCGGGAAGCCCGCGAAGTGCGGCAGCTTGTCCTGCACCGGCACCAGCGCGTCCTTGCACATGATGTGCAGCTGCGGCTTGAAGACCCCGGGCGGCAGCAGGTAGGCGCTGATGCCGTGCACTCCCATGCCGACGGGATCACCGAACAGGTAGGTGCCGCAGTGGGCGCAGCGCGTGCGCTGGTTGTCCTTCAACGCCCACTGGAAGGTCTTGCCCTCGGTCACCTCGACGCCGGCGTGCGGGTAGATCGAGTACGGCACGCTGCTGCCGCCGGCGATGCGCTGGCAGTCGCGACAGTGGCAGTACAGGTCGACCACCGGCTCGCCGGTGAGCTTGATCTTCACCTGGCCGCAGTGGCAGGCGATGTTCATGGTGGGCACGTTCGTCTCCTCGTCGAAGGGGTTGGCTGGCGCTGGCCGTGCGAAGCACGATCGAATGCTGCCGTGTTGAGCCCCGTCGCGATCGAGGGCTGGGCGCGATGGTATCGCCGGCAGCGACACCTTGCATGAGACAGGGACCGCTTGCGGACCGTTCGAAGTGGCATCCCGCTGCAGTGCGGCCCCACGCTTGCGAATCTCCGCTTCAGACCGACGCAGGCCGCCAGGGCGTGCCGTAGGCGATCGAGGCGATGTCGTGCAGCGCCTGCGTGCCCAAGCGCAGCCGGCGCGGGCCGTTCACCGCGGCCCCTCCAGTCGTTGCGCCACGTCCTCCGCGATCGCCAGGCACGCGGTCAGCCCCGGCGACTCGATGCCCAGCAGGTTGACGAGCCCGGGCACGCCATGCTGCGCCGGCCCGTCGATGCGGAAGTCGCTCGCGGGAGCGTCCGGCCCGCCGAGCTTGGGGCGCACGCCGCTGTAGGCCGGCTGCAGGGCGCCGTCGGGCAGCGCGGGCCAGTAGCGGCGCACCTCGGCGTAGAAGCTGTCGCCGCGCCGCGGGTCCACGCGGTAGTCCAGCGCCTGCTCGGTCATGCCTTCGTCCAGCCACTGCACGTCGGGCCCGAAGCGGGCCTGGCCGCCGAGGTCCAGCGTCAGGTGCACGCCCAGGCCCGCGCTGTCGGGCACCAGCGGATAGATCAGCCGCGTGAAGGGCGCGCGCCCCGAGAGGCTGAAGTAGCTGCCCTTGGCATAGCGCGCCTGCGCGTGGAAGGTCGCTGCCAGGCCGTCGGTGCGCTGCGCGAGCGCGGCCGCGCCCAGGCCCGCGGCGTTGACGACGATGCGCGCCTCGATCGTGGTGCCCGCCGCGTGCACGCGGTGGCGCGCGCTGCCGCAGGCGATGCGCTCCACCGGCGACGCCAGGGCCACCAGGCCGCCCGCGGCCTCCAGGTCGGCCTGCAGCGCGAGCATCAGGCCGTGGCCGTCGACGATGCCGGTCGACGGCGACCACAGCGCGGCGCTGCATTGCAGCGCGGGCTCCAGGGCCAGGGCCTCGTCGCGGCTCAGCAGTTGCGTGTCGTCGGCGCCGTCCACGCCGTTCGCGCGGGCGCGGGCCTGCAGCGCGGCGAGTTGGGCGTGCTGTGCCTCGTCGGCCGCCACCACCAGCTTGCCGCAGCGGCGGTGGGCCACGCCGCGCTCGGCGCAATAGGCGTACAGCGCCTGCTTGCCGGCCACGCACAGCCGCGCCTTCAGCGAACCGGTGGCGTAGTAGAGCCCGGCGTGGATGACCTCGCTGTTGCGCGCGCTGGTGCCGGTGCCGGTGGCGTTGGCGCTCTCCAGCACCAGGGTCTCGAGCCCGCGCAGCGCGAGCGCCCGGCCGACCGCGAGGCCGACGACGCCGGCGCCCACGACCACGGCATCGACCTGGTCCATCGGGCGCTCGCAGTCGGCGGCTAGGCCTCGGCGACGCGCTTGGCCAGATGCGCGAGCGCTTCCTCGACCTGGTCGACCAGCACCAGGCACAGGTCGCCGGCCTTGAGCCGCGCGAGCGCGGTGTCGATGGCGAGGAACTCGCCGTGGATCTCTTCGATGCGGCGGGTGCGCGCCGCGCCGGCCAGGCCCTGGCGCAGCAGCGCCATCACCTCGCCGTCGGCGCGACCGCGCTGGGCGGCGTCCTGGTAGAGCAGCACTTCGTCGAAGGCGGCGCCCAGGATCACGGTCTGCTCGCGGATGTCGTCGTCACGCCGGTCGCCGGCGCCGCTGATGACGACCGAGCGCGTCTGCCCGGCCACGACCGGCATCGCATCGACCGCGGCCACCAGCGCGCGCATCGCGTCGGGGTTGTGGCCGTAGTCGGCGATCAGCGTCGCGCCCTTG
>CAZTTC010000140.1:0-7975 GCA_964616015.1 uncultured Methylibium sp.
AGGTCGTCGGCCACGGTCGTCAGGTAGCAGCTCGACAGCTGCGAGCGGCGCGTGCCGGCGTTGAACAGCGTCGGCGTGCTGGACATGAAGTCGAAGGTCGACAGCACCTCGTAGAACTCGATCGCGCGCGCCTCGCGGTCGACCTCGTTCAGCGCCAGGCCCATCGCCACGCGCATGAAGAAGGCCTGGGGCAGCTCGATGCGCTTCTTGCGCACGTGCAGGAAGTAGCGGTCGTACAGCGTCTGCAGGCCGAGGTAGTCGAACTGCAGGTCGCGCCCGGCCTTCAACGCCGCGCCGAGCTTGGCCAGGTCGTACTGCAGCAGCTTGTCGTCCAGCAGTTCGGCCTCGACGCCCTGCTTGATGAAGCCGGGGAAGTAATCCGCGTAGCGCGTCGCCATCTCGGACTGGGTGACTTCCTCGCCGAGGATCTCGCGGCGGATCGTGTGCATCAGCAGGCGCGCGGTGGCGCGGGTGTAGGACGGATCCTTCTCGATCAGCGTGCGGGCCGCCAGGATGGCCGCCTTGTAGACCTCGTCGATCGGCACGCCGTCGTACAGATTGCGCTGGGTCTCGGCCAGGATCGGCGCCGCCTGCACTTCCGCGCCGAGATCGGCACAGGCCGACTCGATCAGCGCGCCGAGCTGCGCCATGTCCAGCGGCCGGCGCTGCCCACCGTCGATCACCTGCAGCGTCGTCGTCGGCGCCGTCGCCACCGCCCCCTGCTTGGCGCGCTCCTGCGCGCGGCGCTCGCGGTACAGCACGTAGGCCCGCGCGACCTCGTGATGGCCGCCGCGCATCAGACCCAGTTCGACCGCGTCCTGGATGTCCTCGATGTGGAAGCTGCCACCCCCCGGCCGCGAGCGCAGCAGCGCACGCACCACCGACTCGGTCAGGCCATCGACCGTCTCGCGCACGCTGGCCGAGGCGGCGCCCTGCGTGCCATGCACCGCGAGAAAGGCCTTCATCAGCGCGACCGCGATCTTGTTCGGCTCGAAGGTCACCACCGCCCCGTTGCGCCGGATGATCTGGTAGCCGGCGTAGGCCGACGCGCTGACGGCAGCGCGGGCGCCCGGCATCGCAACGCCTGCGCCGGCAACGGCGGCAGTCGGAACGCTGGTGCTGGTGGTTTGCATGACTTCCCTTTCAGTTCTCTTGTCGGTGTATGGAGGCGCTGGAGGCGCTGGAGGCGCGGCGGCAGGCAACGGCGGCAGAAAAAGCCCCGGCCCGCTCGCCGCTCAGGCGGCTTGCAGGCAGACTGGCTGGGTGCTCGCGGTCCGCGAGCAGTAGTGCCCGGTCGGTGCGGGTCTTGGTTCGCCCAGGGCCGGCTGACATCCGGCGTGTCGGGCCGCGCGTTGCCCAGGGCGGGCAGTCGAAACGGGGGCGATGTTCACGCGCTGGCGACCTTCCCGATGCTGTGGCGACAACGCTGGATCAGTCGACGGAGGATAGCATGCTGGACACTATATCTAGCGCTCGACACCTCGACAAGCACTAGCTATAGCGTGTTTGCCCTAGGACCCGATCCGCACCCGCCTGCACCGCTGCGCGCCGCTTCAGCGCGCAGCGCGCACCTGCGGCGGGAACCACTGCGGCGGCCCGCCGACCAGGGCCTGCAGGCGCGCCCAGTCGAAACCGGCGCCGGGATCGGCCTTACGACCTGGCGCGACATGCTCGTGGCCGGCGATGCCGTCGATGGTCGGGTGGCGTCGAACGAGGGCCTGCAACAGCGCGGCCAGGCGCTCGTACTGCCTGTCCTCGAAGCGCTCGCCTTCCAGGCCCTCGAGCTCGATGCCGACCGAGTAGTCGTTGCAGTTCTCGCGGCCGCGCCATGTCGACCGGCCCGCGTGCCAGGCACGCTTCGCCGTCGAGACGAACTGCTGCAGCGCGCCGTCGCGCCGCAGCACGAAGTGCGACGACACCTCCAGCCCGCGGATCTGCCGGAAATAGGGATGCGCGTCCCAGTCCAGCGCGTTGGTGAACAGCCGCTCGATGGCGTCGCCGCCGTACTCGCCCGGGGGCAGGCTGATCGAGTGGATCAGGGCCAGCGTGATCTCGGTGCCGCGCGGCCGCGGCCCCTGGTTCGGCGACTCGATGCGCTGCGCCGCCGACCACCAGCCACCGCGCCAGCCCGTCGCCACGCGGGTCACGTCCGCTCGTCGCCGATCGCGTCGTCGGCGTCATCGCCGCTGCCGATCGCAACGCCGTGCTCGGCCACCATCACGCCCAGGCGGGCCATGCGGTAGCGCATCTGCCGAAGCGACAGGCCCAGGCTGGCGCCGGCGGCCGTGCGGTTGAAGCGGTGGCGCTCCAGCGCACGCACGAGGATGTCGCGCTCCACGCCGTCGAGGTAGATGGCCAAATCGTCGGGCAGCGGCGCCGGGCTCACGGCCACCGGTGCCGGCACCGGCGCGGCTGGCGGCCGTGCTTCCTCGCGCAGCGCGGACAGCTCGGCCCGCCCGCTGTCGCTGAATGCCGATTCCGGCAGGTCGAGGTCGGGCACGTCGATCAGGTCGCCGTCGCACAGGGCCACCGCGCGATGCAGCAGGTTCTCGAGCTCGCGCACGTTGCCGCCGAAGGGATAGCGCAGCAGGTAGGCCAGCGCCTCGCGCGTCAGGCGCGGCGCCGGGCTGATGCCGGCATCGTGGGCGATGCGCTCCAGCACGCGGTCGCAGATCGCCGGCAGGTCCTCGAGTCGCTCGCGCAGCGGCGGCACGCGGATCTGGATCACGTTGAGCCGGTAGTACAGGTCCTGGCGGAAGCGCCCGGCGTGCACGTCGGCGGCCAGGTTCTTGTGGGTCGCGCTGACCACGCGCACGTCGAGCGGCACTTCCTGCGTCGCGCCGACCGGCCGCACCGAGCGCTCCTGGATCGACCGCAGCAGCTTGCTCTGCATCGACAGCGGCAGGTCGCCGATCTCGTCGAGGAACAGCGTGCCACCGCGCGCCGCCTGGAAGAAGCCCTCACGGTCCTCGTTGGCGCCGGTGAAGGCGCCCTTGCGGTAGCCGAAGAACTCGGCCTCGAGCAGCTGCTCGGGAATCGCGCCGCAGTTGACGGCGATGAAGGGCTGGGCACGGCGTGCACTCACGTCGTGGATGGCGCGGGCCACCAGCTCCTTGCCGGTGCCGGACTCGCCGTGCACCAGCACCGGCGCCATGCTGCGCGCGACCTTCTCGACCAGCGAGCGCACCTGCTGCATCGCCATCGAGGTGCCGGCCATGCGGGCCAGCGTACCGCTGGCCACGGCCGCCGCCGGCCCGACCACGATGGTCGGCGCGGGCCGCGTCGACACGCTGCCGCGCACCGGGCGGGCACCGGCCTCCGAAGGCAACTGGTCCGGCTGTACGGTCGGCCCCGTCGACGCCGAGCGGCCCAGCGCCGAAGCGACGACGCTGCGGAACAGCTTGAGGTCGACCGGCTTGGTCAGGTAGTCGTAGGCGCCGGCCTTCAGGGCCTCGACCGCGCTCTCGGCCGAGCCGTAGGCGGTGATGACGATGGCTTTCTCGCGGCGCCCGGCCTCCTCGAGCCGGCGCAGCAGGTCCAGCCCGCTGCCGTCGGGCAGCCGCATGTCGGTGATCACAGCGCTGAAGGTGCGGTCGCTCAACTGGGCCCAGGCGTCCTCGACGCTGCCCGCGGTTTCGATGTCGTAGCCCTCGCGCAGCAGCGTCAGCTCGTACAGCGTGCGCAGATCGGGCTCGTCGTCGACGACCAGCAGGCTGAAGTGCGAGGCGGAGCTCATGCGTTGAAGTGAAGGGCGGGATCGCCGTCGGCGAGCGCCACGCGGCGCATCGCCACCGAGAACACGTTGCGGCGGCGCTCGGTGGCGCTGCGCGCGGCATAGTCGATGCTCGCGCCGTAGCGCTCGCACAGTTCGCGGCAAATATACAGGCCCAGGCCCGTGCCACGGCTGCGGGTCGAGAAGAACGGCTCGAACAGGTAGCGCTCCACCTCGGCGGGAATCGGCTGCCCGTCGCTGGCGACGCTGAGCAGCGCGCGCGTTTCGTCCAGCGCGGTCAACCGCACCTGCACGGCGCCGGGCGAGCGGCTGCCGTGGCGGTGTGCGTTGTCGAGCAGGTTGACGAGCACGCGACGCAGGTGCTCGCCGTCGAAGCGCACGCCCAGCGGTCCGGCCGGCAGCTCGACCTGCACCGGGCAGGCGGCGCCAGGCACCAGCTGCGCGGTGCGCATCCATTCGCCGCAGATCGTCGCAACCTCGCTCGTGCCGTCCAGCGGCGCGGGCTCGGGGGCCACGCCAGGGGCGACGTGCATCACGTCGTCGACGATGCGCTTCAGGCGCTCGGCGTTGTCGCCGATCATCCGCGTGAGCTGCTGCTGCTGCGGCGAGGCTGCGTCCTCGGCCATCAGCGCATTGGCCTGCATGATCGCGGTCAAGGGATTGCGGATTTCGTGGGCGATCCCGGCCGACACGCGGCCCATCGCGGCGAGCTTCTCCTGGCGCAGGCGCGCCTGCACCAGGCGCAGGTCCTCGAGGAAGAGCACGCAGTAGTCCTCGGGCGCCCCGGTCTCGCGCCGGTGCGTGAAGCGCACCCGCAGGCGCAACTGGCTCACGGCGGCCGCGCCGGGCGGGCGCAGGAGCGCGATGTCGCGACCGTTCTCGGGCCAGTGGCCCTCGCCGAAGGCGCGGTCGACCGCGCGGACCAGCGGCTCCCAGGCCGGCACGCCCGCCAGCGCGAAGCTCGGGCCGGCGCTCACCGCCGGCTCGTCCAGCAGGCTGCGCGCCGCAGGGTTGGCGGCCCGGACCCGGCCGCGGCGGTCGACGACCAGCACGCCGTCCTGCATTTCCTCGAGCACCAGCCGGTTCAACTGCGCCTGCTGGCGCGCCATCTCCAGGCTGCCGCGCGCGGTGCGCTCCTCGCGCGCCAGCCGCCCCGACAGCTCGCCGGCCAGCAGGCCGACGACGAACAGACCGACGCCGCCGAGGCCGGCCTGCGTCAGCAGCAGCGCCGTCTCGCCACCGACGGCGATGCTGAGTCCGGCCGCCAGCAGGATCACCAGCGTGCCGGCCGCCGCGACGCCCAGCGCCTGCAGTCGCGGCGTCAGCACGCCGGCCATCAGCACGGGCAGCACCAGCAAGGCGGAATAGTTCAAGCCGCCGCCGCCGGTGAGCAGGTGCAGGGCGGCGAAGGCGACGAGGTCGAGGCCGATGGTCGCCAGCCACTGGCGCTGCCGCAGTCGCGTCTGCGTCGCCGTGGGCGGTGCGCCGAACAAGCCTGGGATCAGCCACAGCAACACGGCCGCCAGGGCATAGGCGGCACACAGGCTGAGCACCAGGCCGCGCTGCGGACGTGGACCGAACCAGGTGACGACGACTTCGGTGGTCAGCAGGGCCACGCCGAGCACGGCCCGCGAGGCCACGAAGGCACGGAAGAGGCGATGCAGACCACTCTCGCCCGAGCCGGCGATGCGGCGCGCCTGGCGCGACAGAAAACGCGAGTCGGCGGTGTCGGACTCGCGCCACTCGCCGCGGTCGTAGCGGGAGTGCTCGGCGTCCTCGCCCACCGAGCCGGCCATGTCGAGCGCGCCGAACCAGGACCCGTCGGCGGCGCCGTCGCCGCGTCGGCCGCTCGCGCCGGGGGCGGCCATCAGCGGCGGTCGCCGTGTGCGAGGCGATGGGCCTCGCTGCAGTAAGGCCCCTGCGCGCCGTCGACCGCGTCGTCGCGCGGCAGGTGCACGCCGCAGTGCATGCAGCTGACCATGGTCTGCGGCTGCGGCGGCTGCGGCGGCTGCGGCGGCTTGCCCGCCGGGTCGCCGCGGCGCGACAGCTTGCCGGCACGGGAGCGCGCCAACCAGAGCACGCCCACCACGACCAGCAGCAGCACCAGGTATTTCATCGCCTGCCTCAGAGGCTCGTGCGGTGCAGCAGCACCTCGAGCACGAAGCGCGAGCCGACGTAGGCCAGCAGCAGCAGCATGGCCCCCAGGTAGAGCCAGCGCGTCGCGACGCGACCGCGCCAGCCGAAGGCGCGTCGCCCGCCCAGCAGCGCGGCGAATACCGCCCAGGCCAGCACGGAGAACACGCTCTTGTGGTCCCAGCGCCAGGGGTGGGCGAACCACCAGCCGAGCAGCAAGGTCGCCGACAGCACGGCGAAGCCGGCCGCGACGAAGCGGAAGGTGAGCTTCTCCAGGCGCAGCAGCGGCAGGCCCGGGGGAGGCGCGATCGCCGCCCCGGCCGCCGGCTTGTGGCGCAGTTGCTGCTCGGAGCGCCTCAGCAGCGCGGCGTGCAGCAGCGCGGCGCCGAACAGGCCGTAGGACGCGATACCCAGCACCCAGTGCAGCGGCGCCCAGGGCGAGCCGGCGTGCGGTCGCAGTTCGCCGGGGAACAGCAGGGCCAGTGCCACCACCGCCGCGCCCAGCAGCGCCAACGGACGCCGCACGCCGACCAGCGGCACGAAGCGGCTCTCGATTGCGTAGACCGCCAGCACCAGCCACAAGGTCACCGACAGCGCCGGGGCAAACCCGAAGCGCACGCCGGGCTGGGCTTCGCCGATGCCGGCCGTGTGCAGGCCGATCGCGCAGGCGTGCGCCAGCCAGCCGATGCCCAGCGCGACGCCGAACCAGTCCGCGTCGCGCTTGAGCGCCGCGCTCAGGTAGCCGGCCAGGGCGACCGCGCTCGTCGCGCTCAACAGCCACAGGCTCGAACCGGCCAGCGATAAACTCATGGCGTCAGTGTACTTTCGTGCCTCGCGCCGACACACCGACACCCTTCGCGCACGCCCACCCGCGGCTCCGCGCCCCGACCGAGATCCCCCGATGGCCTCCGCCCTTTCCGAACGCCTGAGCCGGCTCGTCAAGACGATGCGCGGCCAGGCCCGCATCACCGAAGACAACGTGCAGGAGATGCTGCGCGAGGTGCGCATGGCGCTGCTCGAGGCCGACGTGGCGCTGCCGGTGGTGCGCGACTTCATTGCCCGCGTGAAGGAGAAGGCACTCGGCCAGGAGGTGGTCGGCTCGCTGTCGCCGGGGCAGGCGCTGGTCGGCGTGGTGCACAAGGAACTGGCCGCGACCATGGGCCAGGGCGTTGCCGAGCTGAACCTCGCGACGCAGCCGCCGGCGGTGATCCTGATGGCCGGCCTGCAGGGCGCCGGCAAGACCACCACCACCGCCAAGCTGGCGCGCCACCTGGTCGCCCGCAAGAAGAAGGTGCTCACCGTCTCGGGCGACGTCTACCGCCCGGCCGCGATCGAGCAGTTGAAGACCGTGACCAAGCAGGCCGGCGCGGAGTGGTTTCCCTCGCAGCCGACCGACAAGCCGGTGGAGATCGCGCTGGCCGCGCTCGACTACGCGAAGAAGCACTTCGTCGACGTGCTGCTGGTCGACACCGCCGGCCGGCTGGCGATCGACGAGGCCATGATGGCCGAGATCCGCGCACTGCACGCGGCCCTGAACCCGATCGAGACCCTGTTCGTCGTCGACGCGATGCAGGGCCAGGACGCGGTCAACGTGGCCAAGGCCTTCAAGGACGCGCTGCCGCTGACCGGCATCGTGCTGACCAAGCTCGACGGCGACGCACGCGGCGGCGCGGCGCTGTCGGTGCGGCAGGTCACCGGCGCGCCGATCAAGTTCGCCGGCGTGTCCGAGAAGCTCGACGGCCTGGAGGCCTTCGACGCCGAGCGCCACGCCGGACGCGTGCTCGGCATGGGCGACATCGTCGCGCTGGTCGAGCAGGTCCAGGCCGGCGTCGACATGCAGGCGGCCCAGAAGCTGGCCGACAAGGTCAAGTCGGGCTCGGGCTTCGACCTCGAGGACTTCCTCGGGCAAATCTCCCAGATGAAGAAGATGGGCGGCCTCTCCGGCCTGATCGACAAGCTGCCGACGCAGCTGGCCGGCAAGGCCGCCAGCGTCGGCGCGGCCGACATGGACCGGGCCGAGCGCGACGTGCGCCGCATGGAAGGCATCATCCGTTCGATGACGCCGCTCGAGCGCCGCAAGCCCGAGCTGCTGAAGGCCAGCCGCAAGCG
>CAZTTC010000141.1:0-7967 GCA_964616015.1 uncultured Methylibium sp.
CCCGCGCCGCCCGGCCTGGCCGCTGCCACGCGGATGCCCAGGCCGGCGCCCGGGCCGATGTCCACGCCGATGGCCAGGCCCAGGCCGGCCGCTGCGCCCCAGCCGGCCGCTGCGCCCCGGCCGATCGCTGCGGGCGCGTCCGCCGACGAGCGCCCGCGCTTGTCCAAGCGCATGAGCGAGCTGGGCCTCGCCTCGCGCCGCGAGGCCGACGAGTGGATCGAGCAGGGCCTGGTGCGCGTGGACGGCATCGTCGTCGACCAGCTCGGCGCGCGCGTCGACCCGGGCCAGCACATCACCATCGACCCGCGCGCCAGCGAGCAGCAGGCCACGCGCGTCACGGTGCTGCTGCACAAGCCGCTCGGCTATGTCAGCGGCCAAGCCGAGGACGGGCACGCGCCCGCCTTCACGCTGGTGACGCCGGCCAACCGCTGGCCGGGCGACGGCAGCGGGCAGCGCTTCCATGCCAACCAGCTGCGCCACCTGGTGCCGGCCGGCCGGCTGGACCTCGATTCGACCGGCCTGCTGGTGTTGACCCAGGACGGCCGCGTCGCCAAGCAGCTGATCGGCCAGGACAGCAAGGTCGAGAAGGAGTACGTCGTGCGCGTCGCCTGGGTCGGGCATGCGGACGTGACGACGCTGCACACGGCCTTCCCGCCCGAGCAGCTGGCCCGCCTGCGCCACGGCCTGAGCCTCGACGGCGAGCGGCTGAAGCCGGCCCAGGTGTCGTGGCAGAACGAGCAGCACCTGCGCATCGTGCTGCGCGAGGGTAAGAAGCGCCAGATCCGCCGCATGTGTGAGCTGGTCGGCCTGCAGGTGCTGGCGCTCAAGCGCATCCGCATCGGCCGCATCGGCCTGGGCGAGCTGCCGCCCGGCCAGTGGCGCTACCTCGGGCCCTTCGAGTCCTTCGTCTGACGCGCGTTCAGGCGCGTCGCCAGGGCCTCGGCGGCGGCGCGCCAGGCCGGTTCGTCGGCGCTGCGCGCGAGCGCCCGCGAGGCCGCCTGCACCGCGGCCTCGCGCTGCGACAGCGTCAGCCGGGCCTCGGCGAGGTTGATCCAGGCCGGCGTGCTGTCGTGGCGCCGCGCGGCGGTTTCGAAGGCCTCGGCCGCGCCGGCCAGGTCGCCGCCCGCATGGCGGGCATTGCCCAGGCCCATCGCCAGGGTCAGGTTGTCGGGCCAGCGCGCCAGCGCCGCGGCGTAGGCGCGCTGCGCGGCGGCCGGCGTGGCCACGCGTTCGTAGGCGACGCTCGCGGCCGCAAGCTCGTTCTCGTCGGCCGTCACAGGCAGGCGGCCCGGCGGCACGGCGACGAAGGCCCAGTGCCCGCTGCGGGCCCAGGTGCGCTCGAAGGCGCTGAAGTCGAAGACCGCGCGCTCGGTCGCGCCGGAGCGCAGCAGCAGCTCGCGCGCCGGCAGGTCGTAGCCGACGACCACCGCGTAGTGCCAGCGCGGCACGAGGGGCAGGCCGAGGTTGAGCAGCACCAGCGGCGCCTGCCCGGCCGCCAGCTCGCGCAGCAGGGCCTCGAGCCGGGGCGGCAGTCGCACCGCGACCGCCCCTTGGCGGCGCGCCGCCGCCAGCATCTCGGTCTGCAGGCTGCCTTGACGCGCCGGCAGGTAGACCTGCGCGCTCAAGGCCTCGGGGCGCGTATCGATGCCGATCGCGCCCAGGGCCGTGGCCAGCGCGGCCGGGCCGCACTCGTAGTCGGTCTGCGGGAAGAAGGGCACGCCGGCGTGCTCGACACGGACCGGCAGGCCGGCCGGCGGCGCATCTCGCAGCGCCAGCGTCTGCGGCGGCAGCGCACAGGCCGGCAGCAGCCCGCCAGCCAAAACGGTCGCCAGGACCGTGCGCCGCCTCATGCGTCCTCGAGCCCGAACCCGCCGCTGACCCCGAGCCTGCACAGGCCCGCCGACCCTCGACCGCCGATCGGACTCAGCGCACCGACCGCGTGAACGGGAAGATCTTCGTGAAGCCGAGGATGTCGGTCACCAGCAGCAGCACGAAGATGAACACGGCGACGCCCAGCACGTCGGACGCACCGGCAGGGGCCGTGTCGAGCGTGTGCGCCACGTGCGCCACCTCGGCGTCGGTCAGCGCGGCGACGCGTGCACGCGCCTGCTCGACGTCGAGGCCGCGTTCGGCCAGCGCCGCGGCCAGGTCGGCGCGGTCCAGCCAGGCCATCAGCTGGGCGCGCTGCGCCTGCGCCTGCTGGTCGGCCGAGGCCACGCCCTGCGCGGCGGCGATCTGCTCGGTGCCGATCAAGGTCGCCTGCGCCGTCTGCAGCGCACCGGCATACGTCAAGCTGGCGGCCACGAGGCCGGCCACCCAAGGCTTCGCTCGAATCATCGTTGTCTCCTGGTGGATCCCGGCCGACGGCGCCGGGCTCGGCCCATCGTACTGCGCGCATCGCCCGGTGGTGTTACCAGTCTTGACGCTCGGGGTACGCTCGACGCCCCGCATGAAGCCGATCCTCCTCTGCCTCGCCGGCCCGACCGCCGCCGGCAAGACCGCTGCCGCCCTCGCGCTGGCAGGCGCCCTGCCCCTCGAGATCGTCAGCGTGGACTCGGCCCTGGTCTACCGCGGCATGGACATCGGCACGGCGAAGCCGACCGCCGGCGAGCTCGCCGCCGTCCCGCATCACCTGATCGACGTGATCGAGCCGAGCCAGCAGTACTCGGCCGCGCGCTTCGTCGCCGACGCCCGCCGGCTGATCGACGAGATCCGCGCCCGCGGCCGACTGCCGCTGCTGGTCGGCGGCACGATGCTGTACTTCAAGGCGCTGTTCGACGGCATCGACGCGCTGCCGCCGGCCGACGCCGCGATCCGCGCCCGCCTCGACGCCGACGCGCGCGCGCGCGGCTGGCCGGCGCTGCATGCCGAGCTGGCGCGCGTCGATCCGGCGACCGCCACGCGGCTGGCCCCGAACGATGCGCAGCGCATCCAGCGCGCACTCGAGGTCTGGCAGCTCACGGGCCGGCCGCTGTCCAGCCTGCACAGCGGCCGCTTCGAATCGGGATCGACCGCGCCGGACGGCACGGCGCTCATCGCGCTGGAGCCGACGGCCCGCGAGTGGCTGCATGCCCGCATCGGCGAACGCTTCGGCGCGATGCTCGACGCCGGCCTGGTCGACGAAGTGAAGCGCTTGCGCGACCGCGGCGACCTGCACGCCGAGCTGCCGTCGATGCGCTGCGTCGGCTACCGCCAGGTGTGGGAGGCGCTCGACGCCGGCACCGCGTCCGACCGTGCGAGCTTGCTGGAGCGCGGTGCCGCGGCCACGCGCCAGCTCGCCAAGCGCCAGATCACCTGGCTGCGCGGCATGCCGTGGCGGCAGGTGGTCGCGTGCGACGCGCCGGACCCGGGTCGTGACGTGGTCGCGCTCGCGCTCAGGGCGCTCGAGTCATGAGCCTGTTGCAGGTCGAGGGCCTGACCAAGCGCTACGGCGACACGCCGGTGTTCGAGGGCGTCTCGCTGACGCTGCAGGCCGGCGAGTTCGTCGCACTGCTCGGCGAGTCGGGCGTCGGCAAGTCGACGCTGCTGAACGCGATCGCCGGGCTGGACACGGTCGATGCCGGGACGGTGCGGCTCGACAGCGCCGACGTCACGACGCTGAACGAGCGCGACCTGGCCCTGCTGCGCCGGCGGACGCTGGGCTTCGTCTTCCAGGCCTTCCACGTGCTGCCGCAGCTCACCGTGGCCGACAACGTCGGCCTGCCGCTGCTGCTGCTGGGCCGGCCGGATGCGGCGCGCGTGCAGGCGATGCTGGCGGCCGTGAGCCTGGACGGACTGGGCGCGCGGCTGCCGCAGCAGCTGTCGGGCGGCCAGTTGCAGCGCGTCGCGATCGCGCGGGCGCTGGTGCACCGGCCGCGGCTGATCCTCGCCGACGAGCCGACCGGCAACCTCGATCCGTCGACGGCCGAACGCGTGCTCGACGCGCTGGCCGGCGAGGTGCGGCGCGAAGGCGCGGCCTGCCTGCTGGTCACGCACTCGGCCGCCGCCGCCGCGCGCGCCGACCGCGTGCTGCGCCTCACGCCCGGCGGCCTGCGCGACCCGGACTGAGCGATGCCGCAGGACGTCGGCCTGATCGCGCTGCTGCGACACCTGTCGTGGCCGGAGTGGCGTCACCACGCACTGCGGCAGCTGATGGCGGTGCTGGCGGTGATGCTGGGCGTGGCGCTGGCGTTCTCGGTGCAGCTGATCAATGCGTCCGCGCTGTCGGAGTTCGGCAGCGCCGTGCGCAGCGTCAACGGCGAGCCGGACCTGGTGCTGCGCGGCGGGCCGGGTGGCTTCGACGAGGCGCTGTACGCGCGTGTCGCGGCCCACCCGCTCGTCGCGGTGGCCTCGCCGGTGGTCGAGATCGACACCTACGTGCTCGACGCCAGCGGCGGGCGCAAGGCCTTGCGCGTGCTGGGGCTCGACGCGCTGGTGGCGCCGGCGCTGTCCCCGGCGCTGCTGCCGCAGGCCGACGCGGGCGCCGGCCGGCTGGCGCTGCTCGACCCGGCGCTGCTCTTCCTCAATCCCGCCGCACGGCAGGCCCTCGGCGCACGGGCCGGCGACACGCTGCGGCTGCAGAGCGGGCTCGCATTGCAGGGCCTCACGGTCGGCGGCGGCATCACCGCGCCGGGCGCGCCTTTGGCGGTGGTGGACATCGCGGGCGCGCAGGCCAGCTTCGGACGCCTCGGCCGCCTGAGCCGCATCGACCTGCGCCTGGCCGCCGGTGCCGACGCCGCCACGCTGCTGCGCGATCTGGCCCTGCCCGCCGACGTGCGTGCGGCCACGCCGGACGAGGCCACGCAGCGGCTCAGCAACGTCTCGCGCGCCTACCGCGTCAACCTCACGGTGCTGGCGCTGGTGGCCTTGTTCACCGGCGCCTTCCTGGTGTTCTCGATCCTGTCGCTGTCGGTCGCGAAGCGGCAGCCGCAGTTCGCGCTGCTCGGCGTGCTGGGGCTGGACGCGCGTGCGCGGCTGCGGCTGGTGCTGGCGGAGTCCGCGCTGCTCGGGCTGGCCGGCAGCAGCCTCGGCCTGCTGCTGGGCACCGGGCTGGCGGCGCTGGCGCTGCGCTGGCTGGGCGGCGATCTCGGCGGCGGCTACTTCCAGCGCGCCGATGGCGCGGCGCCCGTGCTGCAGTTCGACGCGTTGGCCGCGCTGATCTATGGCGCGCTCGGCGTCGTCGCGGCGATGGCCGGTGGCTGGTTGCCCGCGCGCGCTGCGCAGCGACTCGCGCCGGCGCAGGCCTTGAAGGGCCTGGGCAGCGCCGGCCCGCACGCCGAGCATCCCTGGCTGGGCCTGGCGCTGATCGCCGCGGCCGCGCTGCTGGCGCTGGCGCCGCCGATCGCCGGCCTGCCGATCGCGGCCTATGTCGCGGTGGCGCTGTTGCTGGTCGGCGGCATCGCCTGCGTGCCGGCCGGCGTCGGCCTGCTGCTGAAGTGGATGCCGACGCCGACCCGCGCGCCGGCGCTGCTGGCCGTGGAGCGCGCGAGACGCCAGCGCAGCAGCGCGACCGTCGCCGTGGCCGGCGTCGTGACGAGCCTCAGCCTCGCGGTCGCGCTGACGGTGATGGTCGCGAGCTTCCGCGAAGCGGTCTCGCGCTGGCTCGACGTGGTGCTGCCCGCCGACCTGTACGTGCGCACCGCGTCCAGCGGCGGATCGAGCGGCGACGCGGCCTGGCTGCCGCCGGACTTCGTCCTCGCGGCGAGCCGCCTGGACGGCGTGGTCCGCAGCGAGGGCCTGCGCGCGACGCCGCTGACGCTGGACCCGACACGACCGGCCCCGACCCTGATCGCCCGCCCGCTCGCGGATCCGGCGCGCAGCCTGCCGCTCACCGGCGAGCTGCTCGACGCGCCGCCCGGCGAGCGCGCCGCCTATGTCAGCGAGGCCATGGTCACGCTCTACGGCGCCAAGCCGGGCACGCGCCTGCAACTGCCGCTGAGCCATGCCGATGGCCGTGCCGTGTCGACCGCCTTCTTCGTGCGCGGCGTCTGGCGCGACTACGCCCGCCAGCAGGGCGCGGTGGTCGTCGCCGACACCGACTACCGCGCGCTGACCGGCGACACGCGCATCAACGACCTGGCGCTGCACCTGGCGCCGGGCGCCGACGTCGCGGCGCTGCAGCGGCAGCTGCGCGCGCTGGCGCCGGACCCGGCGCTGGTCGAGTTCGCGCAGGCCGGCGAGATCCGCGCGATCTCCTTGCGCATCTTCGACCGCAGCTTCGCCGTGACCTACTGGCTGCAGGCGGTGGCGGTCGCGATCGGCCTGTTCGGCATCGCGGCCAGCTTCTCGGCCCAGGTGCTGGCGCGGCGCAAGGAGTTCGGCCTGCTGGCCCACCTGGGCTTCACGCGCCGCCAGGTGCTGGCCATCGTCGCCGGGGAGGCCGCCGCCTGGACGATCGCCGGCGCGCTGCTCGGCCTGGCGCTGGGTGTGGCGGTCAGCGTGGTGCTGGTGCACGTCGTCAACCCGCAGAGCTTCCACTGGACCATGGAGCTGCTGCTGCCGGGGCTGCGCCTGGCGATGCTGTGCGCTGCGGTGGTGCTGGCCGGCACCGTGACCGCCGCCATCGCGGCACGGCGCGCCGCCTCGCGTGACGCGGTGCTGGCGGTGAAGGAAGACTGGTGAGGCGCCGCGCACTGATGTTGACCGGGCTGGCCGGGCTGACCCCCGCGTGGCACGGCGTGTCGGCGGCGCAGGTGCGCGCCGGCGTGCCCATCGTGCTGCCGCGCGACTTCGGCTCGCACCCGGACTTGCGCACCGAGTGGTGGTACGTCACCGGCTGGCTGCAGGTACCGGGCGTCGAGGCGCCCTACGGGTTCCAGCTCACCTTCTTTCGCTCGCGCACCGACCTCGCCGCCGGCCACCCGAGCCGCTTCGCGGCGCAGCAGCTGCTGTTCGCCCATGCGGCCCTCACCGACCCGCTGCAGGGCCGGCTGCGCCACGACCAGCGCATCGCGCGCGCCGGCTTCGGCATCGCCGAGGCCGCCGAGGCCGACACCGACGTGCGGCTGCGCGACTGGCGCCTCGTGCGCCGGGCCGAGGGAGAGCGTCACGTCTACCTCGCCACGCTGGCGGCGCCGACGCAGGGCTTCGCCTTCGACCTGCGCTTCGCGGCCACGCAGCCGGTGCTGCTGCAGGGTCAGGCCGGCTACTCGCGCAAGGGCCCCGACCCGCTGCAGGCCAGCCACTACCTCAGCGAACCGCAGCTCGAGGTCGGCGGCGCGCTGCACGTCGATGGCCGCACGCATCAAGTCACCGGCCGCGCCTGGCTCGACCACGAATGGAGCGAGGCCCTGCTCCACCCCGACGCCGTCGGCTGGGACTGGATCGGCATGAACCTCGACGACGGGGCGGCCCTCACCGCCTTTCGGCTGCGGCGCGCCGACGGCTCGGCGCTGTGGGCCGGCGGCAGCCTGCGGCCAGCCGGTGGCGCCGTGCGCAGTTTCGGCCCGGACGAGGTCCGCTTTGCGCCGCAGCGCCGCTGGCGCAGCCCCTTGACGAACGCCGACTACCCCGTCGCCTGGCGCATCGACAGCCCAGCCGGCAGCCATGTCGTGCGCGCGCGGCTCGACGCGCAGGAGCTCGACGCGCGCGGCGGCACCGGGGCCGTCTACTGGGAGGGCCTGAGCGACCTGCTCGACGCATCGGCAAGCCGGCGTGTCGGCCGTGGCTACCTCGAGATGACCGGCTACGCCGGGCGCCTGCGCCTGTGAGCGGGCGAGGCCGGGCCACTGCTTACACTGCCGCCCCTATGGCTTCTTCTTCCTCGGCCGCGATGCAGGCCGTCAGCGGTGCCCCACGCAACGACGGCGACAAGGCAAGTTCGGTCCGGCCGCTCGCCGGCCTGCGACCCTTCCTGCGGCCGTACCGGGGCCGCATCGCGCTGGCCGGCCTGTTCCTGGTGATGGCGGCGCTGACGACGCTGGCGTTCCCGGTGGCGCTGAAGGCGCTGATCGACCAGGGCCTGATCAGCACCGACCCCGGCGAGCGCC
>CAZTTC010000142.1:0-7948 GCA_964616015.1 uncultured Methylibium sp.
GCCAGCGCCGGCCTGCGCCGCGAGCCGACCGGCGCGCCGATCGCCTGGCGCGGCGACGTCGTCGCGACCGCCAAGCGGCGCTTGAGCGCAGGCGAGATGCTCGACGGCGAGGGCGGCTACACCGTCTACGGCAAGCTGATGCCGGCGGCCGCGTCGGTGGCCGGCGGCTACCTGCCGCTGGGCCTGGCGCACCAGCTCGAGCTGCGTCGCGAGGTCGCGGCCGGTCAACCGGTGCGCTGGGACGACGTGGTGTTCGACGCGAAGGCGGAGGCGGTGGCTTTTCGGCGCGAGATGGAGCAGGGGCTGGCAGCTACACCCGGTTCTCCGGGCACTTGACCACCTTGCACTTGCAGCCGCCGTCACCGCGGCAGTCGCAGTCCATGCACACGACGATGACGCGGCGCGCGCGCGTCGCCGTACGCGGCGGCGTGACGCGCCACGGCAGCGGCGCGCGGCCCATCAGCACCTGCAGCGGAGTGGCTTCGCGCGCGGTCGGTAGCGCGGCAGCGAGCCGGTAGCCGGCTCGCGCCAGCCGGGCGCGGGCCGTGCGCAGCGTCACGCGATAGGCGTCGCAGCCGGCCTCGAAGGGCATCATCGGCAGGCGTTCGGGATGGCTGGCGCGCAGCCGGGCCCGGCCTGCGGAAATCACGAGTTCGAAGTCGAGGTGCTGGGGCTTCTTCATCGGTGTCTCCTCATCGAGGCCCGAGCTTGTCAGCCGCAGCCCCGCGAACGCCATCCCTCGGTCGCAGTTCAGCCCGGCACGTTCAGCGAGATCGAGAACACGCCGGCCACGAAGCCCAGCAGCGACTTGGCCAGGCCGGTGATCGCCGGCTCGGTCTGGTCCTTGGTGCGCGCGTAGAAGAAGACCGCGACCAGCAGCGAGGCCACGTAGAGCAGCGCGCTGGCGACCTGCAGCTGGCCGACCGAGCCGCTGCCCGCGCTGCCGGCCGCCGACGACGAGGGCAGGCCGACGACATAGCCGACGTAGGTGGCGAGCGACACGCTGATCGTCGTCACCGACAGCGACTGGAACTGCCGGTAGCCGCCGGCCTGCGTGTTGGCCGCGGTCGGATGCAGGCCCAGGTCGAACAGGCACAGGTAGTACCAGGCCAGGCCGGCCACGCCGGCGATGAAGATCAGCCAGTCCTTCAGTTGCGCGTTGGTGATCGACGTGGTGATCGACTGGACGACGTCCATGGCGGGCTCCGCAAGGCCGCGCGAGCGGCGATGCGCGGTACGCTAGCCCGGCGCTGCGGCGGGCGTCAATCCTGCGGCTTGCGGCCTTCGCGCGCGGCCTTGGCCAGGTGCTGCAGGACCGGCACGAAGCGGCCGTCGGTGCGGCTGTCCATCTGCGCCATGAAGCAGCCCTGCCCGGCGCCACGCAGGAAGGCGCGGCGCGAAGCCGTCTCGGGTGCGGCCTCGGGCTTGCAGGCGAAGTCCTCGGTCAGCACCGTGTTGCAGTGCGCCGCCGAGGCCTTGACGGCCGACTCGCAGGCCGTGGCGTCGGCGAAGCGCAGCACGCGCAGCAGCGTCTCGTGCGTGCACATCTCGAGGAAGGGGGCTTCGTCGGTGATCCAGGGCGCCGGCGCGGTCGCCTCCTGGGCTTGCGAGAGGCTGCAGGCCGCCAGCCGTAACAGAGCGACGAGTCGGCGCATCGGGAGTCCAGTGTCGCTCAGGCACTCAGCGCCGCCAGCGCGCCACGCCCCACGGCGCCACCAGCACCACCAGCAGCACGACCGGCCACAGGTTGCCGTCGTGGAAGCGGTAGGCATCGATCAGTTCGGCCCAGGCCTTGCCCTGCGCGCGGCCGAAGCCGAACTCGAAGGCCAGCGTCGCCGCCAGCCAGCCGCCGCCGATGCCGACGTAGTGCCGCGTCGGCAGCCGCGGCAGCCGGGCGACCAGCCACCACGAGGCGGCCACCACGCAGGCCGACAGCAGCAGGCCGCTGACCGCCAGCGCTGCCGGCCGTCCGAGCCAGGGCACGAGCACGGCTTCGCGCAGCGCGCCGTTGGCGATGGCGCACACCAGGATCAGCAGCCACATGGCGGCGGCACGCAGCGCGATGGCGACGGCGGGCGACGCCATGCGGCGACCGCGCTAGCGGCGGTCGATCTCCTTGATCATCTCGGCCGCGATGGCCTGCACCTGCTTGTCGGTCATGGCCGAGAAGATGCCCTCCCAGGCGCTGGACGAGGTGGCGTACTTGCGCGTGCCCAGCTCGCGCTGCGAGGGCAGCTCGAAGAAGCTGGCCTCGGCGTCGATGTAGGCGTTGCCGGTCATCACGCCGAAGCCGTAGCGCGCGCCGGGCGACAGGTAGCGGTAGTCCTTGACCGTCACGACCACCAGCGTGCCGGGCGTCGCGGTCGCGCCGGGCTGGGCCTCGAAGTAGTCGAACTGCTTGCCCGCCGACGCCGCGGCCGACGACAGCGCCGTGCGCCACTCGGTGCGGAACAGCTCCCAGTCCGTCGACTTGGGCAGCGACGGCGCCGGCTTGACCAGCAGCGCCACGCGCTTGCCGGCCGCGGCCGGCACCTGCAGCGTGGCCGCGGTGTCGCCGGCCGGGCGCTGCACGGTGGCGGCGCAGCCGGTCAGCAGCGCGAGGGTCAGGGGGACGAGCAGGGCGGCGAGTCGGCGCATGGTCGGGCATCGAGGGGAGGTGAAGACAGCCGCGATGCTAGCCGGCCAGCCATAGGCCGGCCACCGGTACGCGCGCGCCGGGCGCCGTGGCGGCGGGGGCCGTGCTCATGAGGGGCCTTCGTCGAAGATCAGAACCGTGCGCCCTGGCCACCGGTGCGCACGAACTCGGTGCCGGTGCCGGTGCCGGTGCCGGACACCTGGTACGGGGGGCGTCAACGTCGGTCAGAACATGGTGTTCGGATGCCGGGCCTCGGCCGGGACGACCTGCAGTACGTCCCAGTGCTCCACGATCCTGCCGTCGGTGTCAAAGCGGAAGATGTCGATGCCCGCCCAGTCGGGGTTGGCGTCGGTCGGCCACCGCTGATGGCAATGGAGCACGACGAGCTCACCCTCCGCCACCGTGCGCTTGAAGCTCACGGTCTTGCCCGGGTAGTCGCGCGCCATGCGCTCGAAGTACTCGACGAAGGCGGCCTTGCCATCGGCGACATGCGGGTTGTGCTGGGTGTAGCTGGCGCCGACGTAGCGGTCCACGGCCTCGCGTGGCTTGCACTGGTTGAACATCAGGTCGTAGAACGCCAGGGCGTTCTGGCGGTTCTGTTCGGGAGTGGAAGGCATGGCGGGTCCTTCAGTCCAGGTACTTCCAGGTGTCCGCGCCATCCAGCAGGCGGATGCGCACCGGCCCCAGCGCCACCGGGTCGAAGTTGCGGGCGTTGACGCCCACGCGGGCGCTCGCGGTCGGCACGATCCGCTCCCAGTGCGTGACGCAGCCGCAGCGACTGCAACGCACGAAGCGCAGGCGACGATCGCCCCAGGCGTAGTCGCTGGTCGCGCCGGCGACCTGGACCTGCGTGGCCGGGTAGTAGGCCCACAGCGTGCCGTAGCGGCGGCAGATGGAGCAGTTGCAGTTGGTCAGGCTGCGCGGGCGGCGAGGGATCTCGATGCGTACGGCGCCGCAGTGGCAGGTGGCGGTGAGCATGCGCGAGGCTTCTCCGATGAAGTCAGGCCGCGTTGCCGCGTGTCGCTAGCCGTGGGGCATCCGGCCGCCCGCGGGCGACCAGTTCTCCCACGGCACGTCCTGGAAGCAGACCATCAGGTTCTCGGCATCGAAGCCCTGCGCGGCCAGGCGCTCGACGATCGCCGCCAGCACCTGCTTCTTGACCTTGACGCTGCGGCCCGCGCCCAGCAGCACCTCGACCAGCACGAAGTCGTCGGTGCGCCGCGTGCGCACATCGGGGAACGAGGCGTCGTAGCGGAAGTCCTCTTCACCGAGCTCGATCACGCGGTGGAAGCGGTCGCGCGGATCGACGCCCACGCCCACCAGCGCGGCCTGGACCGCGTCGAGGACCATGGTCTTGAAGGCGGCGGTCTTCGACTTGCGGAGGGTGAGGGTGACGATGGGCATGGGGTGATGGGGTTTGGATCTGACAGTGCGGCACTCTCTCGCTCAATCTTGAGTGCCTCTGAAGTTGACCAAAGGCCCAGCTAGCCCAAGAGTCTGGGGACATGGAACATTGCCGAAGTGCCGAGCGAGAGTCCGAGAAAAGAGCGAATCAGAGTCTGTGACAAGAGAGAACAACGTAGTGGACGACTGAATCTTCTTGCTATCCAGCTCTCCGAAAACGTCGCTGAGTGGTCTGTCCCCTGGAAGCCTTGCAACCGCGGCGGTGCAAGCCAGGAGCCTCGGCCCAAGAACAGCATGATCAAGATAGGCAGCGGCTTCCGGGAGCCCTGTGATGGCGTAGAAGCAAGATATCGGACTCGAACCCAAACCAGAGATCTGCGGGAACACGAACCACATCCAATGAGATTTTTTCTTCCCGCTCGACAACTCGTTCAGAGCGATGAGGTAAGTGTCGCCCTGCTCCTGTGCGCCAACAAACCGTTCGAGGTTGAAAGGGTCCGGGATGTGTTCATGATGCTGCATCGTTGAAGCTCTCCAGGGTGAGGCTAGGGGTCCCTAGCCGCGGCCGCTAACCACTCGAAGTTGCTCCAGTACCTCTTGCTTCCTCCCGGGCGGGAGCGTTGCTCAGCAATGTACGGCCCGAGTACTTGATGGCAGTGCGCGATGCTTGGCCCCCAGTTTGCAGTTATCAGGTCGATTGACGCCATGCCTGACCGAATCAGCGCAGCCGAGACGTCGTAGTTGGACACAACGACTGCTGCAAGTCGTCTGTCTTCAGTTGACCAATTTTCGATAGGCTTTGTTGACAAGACCTCGCGCACATGCTGTCTCGCGATGCGAACGTCTGCTGCTTGTAGAAATCCGACGAGCGCGAGGCCACTCTGTGCGCGCGTGGCATCCTGCATGGCGCCCAGTTGATCCGCCATCAGTCGCATTTGCCGATATAGAAGATAGAGAGTGGCTAGTCCAACCGTGCCCACGGCTACTTGGATTGCCACCGACCAAACCTCGTATGCAGTCATGGTTGCGAGTCCTGTTGAACCAGTGTCGATGCTAAGAGCTTCTAGCGCATAGGCAAGGCTCGTGTACACCCCGAGTAGAAACTGATGCTGATTCGCCGCGGGCGCAATGCCGATGTGTGGCTTCGCGCTCTGTCGCTAAACTGCCCGCCGTGGAAACCAAGTGGCTCGAGGACTTCGTCAGCCTGGCCGAGACGCGCAGCTTCTCGCGCTCGGCGCAGCTGCGACACGTCACGCAGCCGGCGTTCTCGCGTCGCATCCAGGCACTCGAGGCCTGGGCCGGGACGGACCTGGTGGACCGCTCGTCCTATCCCACGCGGCTCACGCCCGCCGGCGAGACCTTCCACGCGCAGGCGCTGGAGATCCTCAACGCGCTGCAGGCCACGCGCAACTTGATGCGCGGGCATCGCGCGGTCGGGCAGGACATGCTGGAGTTCGCGGTGCCGCACACGCTGGCCTTCGCCTTCTTCCCGCACTGGGTCATGGACCTGAAGCGCGACTTCGGCGAGCTGAAGAGTCGCCTGATCGCGCTGAACGTGCACGACGCGGTGCTGCGCCTGGCCGAAGGCAGCTGCGACCTGCTGATCGCCTACCACCACCCGGCGCAGCCGCTGCAGCTGTCGCCCGACCGCTACGAGATGCTGACGCTGGGCCAGGAGTCGCTGCGCGCCTATGCCAAGGCGGGGCCGGACGGCGAGCCGATGTTCCGCTTGCCGGCGCGCGCCCAGGAGCGCGTGCCCTTCCTGGGCTATGCCTCGGGCGCCTACCTGGGGCAGCTGGTGGACCTGATCATCAAGCAGGCCGGCGGCACCGTGCCGCTCGAGCCGATCTACGAGACCGACATGGCCGAAGGCCTGAAGGCGATGGCGCTCGAAGGCCACGGCCTGGCCTTCCTGCCGGCCAGCTCGGTGCGCAAGGAGCTCAAGACGCGCAAGCTGGTGCCGGCCGCGCCCTCGGGCAGCTTCGAGCTGTCGATGGACGTGCGCATCTACCGCGAAAGGCCCGAGGTCGCCAAGCAGCACGCCAAGCCGGGCGCGCAGGCGCTGTGGGCCTACCTGCAGGCGGCGGGGCCGGCGTCGGCGGCCGCGGCCGCGGCGTGATCCGGCCCGGGCGCGCCTGGGGCATCATCTGGCCCGCCGCGGCGGCGATCCCGCCCGGTCTTCCCGCCCAGCCCCCAAAAGGAGACTCCGCATGTCCCCGCAGTTCGCCTTGCCGCGCGCCCGCGTTCCGGTCGTCGCGCTGGTTCTTGCCCTGATCGCCGCGAGCGGCTGTGCGCCGACGCCGACCGGGCCCTCCCCCGACACCCCGCGCGCTGCATCGCCGGCCGCTGCCGCCGCGATCCCCGCGCCGCCGCCGACGCCGCAGCGCCCGGTGACCGACCGCCACCACGGCGTCGCGCTGGCCGACCCCTACCGCTGGCTCGAGGACGTCAAGAACCCCGAGACCGTGGCCTGGATGAAGGCGCAGGGCGCGTATGCCGACGGCGTGCTGGGCCGCATCGCCGGCCGCGAGAAGTTGCTGTCGCGCCTGGAGGCGCTGGACCGCGAGGCCGGCCCGGTGGTGGCCGACGTGACGCGCCGCCCCGGCGACCTGTGGTTCTACGAGAAGCGCGGCACCGCCGACAACCAGTACAAGCTGTACCTGCGGCGCGGCCTGAAGGCTGCCGAGAAGCTGCTGGTCGATCCCGACCAGTGGCAGCAGCGCACCGGCCAGCCGCACGCGCTGTCGTACTACAGCCCGTCGCCCAGCGGTCGCTACGTGGCCTATGCGGTGTCGGCCGCGGGCTCGGAGGCGTCGACGCTGCACGTGCTGGACACGCGCGACGGCAAGGAGCGGATCGCGCCGGTGGACCGCGTCGACTACGGCGGCATCTACTGGCAGGACGAGCGCCACTTCTTCGTCAACCGGCTGCAGGAGATGAAGCCCGGCATGCCGGCGACGGCCAAGTACCAGAGGAGCGCGGTCTACGTGGTGGGCATCGACCGCGGCCTGTTCCCCGAGCCGGTGTTCGGCCCGGGCACGCCGGGCGTGGCGCTGGAGCCGGATCACTTTGCCTGGGTGCAGCCCAGCGGCGACGGCAAGCACCTGATCGCGCGCGTCTTCAACGGCGTGCAGCGCGAGATCGCGGTCTGGCTGGCGCCGGCGGCGCGCTCGGGCACGCGCAGCCCGGGCTGGCGGCGCATCGTCGACTTCCAGGACAAGGTGACGCTGGTGGCGCCGCACGGCGGCGCGCTCTACCTGCTGAGCCAGAAGGATGCGCCGCGCGGCCAGCTGCTGCGCCTGGACCTGGCGCGGCCCGACATCGCCAAGGCGGCGGTGTGGCTGCCGCAGAACGACCGCGTGCTGACCGGCCTGGGCGCGGCGGCCGACGGGCTGTACGTCGAGCAGCGCGACGGCAACGTCAAGCGCCTGCTGCGCCGCACCTGGACCGGCAGCAGCTTCTACGAGGAGATCGCGCTGCCGGTGGCCGGCAGCTTCACGCTGCAGGGCTTCGAGTCGCCGGACCTGGCCTACGACGCCGCGCTGCCCGGCGTGGTGATCGCGCTGCAGGGCTGGGTGAATCCCAAGCAGGTCTACGTCGTCGATCGGGCACGCGGCGTGCGCAACACCGGCCTGCAGCCGCTGCCCGAGCTGCCGGACCTGGGCGAGCTGATGGCCACCGAAGTCGAGGTGCCCAGCCACGACGGCGCCAAGGTGCCGCTGTCCATCGTGCATCGCCGGGGCGTCAAGCTGGACGGCAGCAACCCGGTGCTGCTGAACGCCTACGCGTCCTACGGCCTGACCATCGACCCGCGCTTCACGCCGCTGTCGCTGGCCTGGCTGGAGGCCGGCGGCGTGCTGGCCTACGGCAACCCGCGCGGCAGCGGCGCGCGCGGCGAGGACTGGTACC
>CAZTTC010000143.1:0-1335 GCA_964616015.1 uncultured Methylibium sp.
ACCGGCTTGCACTTGCCGCAGCGCAGGCAGTCCTTGATGCTGTCGCTGATCGCGCCGATGTCGCTCTGCTGCATGATCAGCGACTCGTGGCCCATCAGCCCGAAGCTCGGCGTGTAGGCGTGGCTCAGGTCGGCCGGCAGTACGTCGTCGCCCAGCGCCTTCAGCGCGCCGCCGCGCAGCAGCTTGCCCTTGTTGAAGCGGCCTTCGGGATCGATGCGCTGCTTGTAGGCGGTGAAGTCGGCGATCTCGGCGTCGCTCAGGAACTCGAGCTTGGTGATGCCGATGCCATGCTCGCCGGAGATCACGCCGTCGAGCCGGCGCGCCAGCGCCATGATGCGGCCCACCGCCTCGTGCGCGGTCTGCAGCATCTCGTAGCTGTCGCTGTTGACCGGGATGTTGGTGTGCACGTTGCCGTCGCCGGCATGCATGTGCAGCGCGACCCACACGCGCCCGTGCAGCACCTCCTGGTGGATGCGGCGGCACTCGTCGATGACCGGCGCGAAGGCGGCGCCGGCGAAGAGGTCCTGCAGGGGTTTGAGGACCTGCAGCTTCCACGACGCACGCAGGCTGTCGTCCTGCAGCTGCGAGAAGAAGCTGCGGCCGCCGGCCTGCACGACGTCCAGGCCCTGCAGCCAGCCGTCCCACAGCGCCCTCACTTCGCGCAGCAGCGCCAGGGCCTGCTGCACCCGGTCCTCCAGCAGCTCGGCGCTCGGGATGTCACCGGCGTCGTCGGTCTTGCCGAGCGGCAGCTGGCCCTCGGCGAAGAAGGCCTCCAGCGCGTCGATCAGCTGCAGCTTGTTGCGCAGCGAGAGCTCGATGTTGATGCGCTCGATGCCTTCGGTGTATTCGCCCATGCGCGGCAGCGGGATCACCACGTCCTCGTTGATCTTGAAGGCGTTGGTGTGCTTGCTGATGGCCGCCGTGCGCTTGCGGTCGAGCCAGAACTTCTTGCGCGCATCCGCGCTCACCGCGATGAAGCCCTCGCCGTGGCGCGAGTTGGCCAGGCGCACGACCTCGCTGGTGGCGCGCGCGACCACGTCCGCGTCGTCGCCGGCGATGTCGCCGACCAGCACCATCTTCGGCAGCCCGCCGCGCTTGGACTTGGTGGCATAGCCCACCGCCTTGAGGTAGCGGTCGTCCAGATGCTCCAGGCCCGCGAGGATCGCGCCGCCGCGCTTATGCTCCTCGAACATGTAGTCCTTGATGTCGACGATGCTCGGCACCGCGTCCTTCGCGTTGCCGAAGAACTCCAGGCAGACCGTGCGCGTGTGCGCCGGCATGCGGTGCACGATCCAGCGCGCGCTGGTGATCAGTCCGTCGCAGCCTTCCTTCTGG
>CAZTTC010000143.1:1345-7872 GCA_964616015.1 uncultured Methylibium sp.
CTTGCCCAGGCCCTCCTTGCGGAAGGTGCTGCCGGGGATGTCGAGCCGCTCGGTGCGCTGCGCGGTCTTGCCATCGGCCTCGAACCAGCGCAACTCGAAGCTCGCCACATCGACGTCGTGGATCTTGCCGCGGTTGTGGTTCAGCCGGACGACCTCGAGCCACTGTGCGTCGGGGGTCACCATGCGCCAGCTCGCGAGGTTGTCGAGCGCCGTGCCCCACAGCACCGCCTTCTTGCCGCCGGCGTTCATCGCGATGTTGCCGCCGATGCAGCTGGCTTCGGCCGAAGTCGGGTCGACCGCGAAGACGTGCCCGGCGCGCTCGGCCGCATCCGCTACGCGCTGGGTCACGACCCCGGCCTCGGTCCAGACCGTCGGTACCGGCGCATCGAGGCCCGGCAGGGTGACCCACTCGACCTCGCTCATCGCCTCGAGCTTCTCGGTGTTGATGACCGCGCTCTTCCAGGTCAGCGGGATGGCGCCGCCGGTGTAGCCCGTGCCACCGCCGCGCGGGATGATGGTCAGGCCCAGTTCGATGCAGCCGGCCACCAGCGCCGCCATCTCGGCCTCGGTGTCCGGAGTCAGCACGACGAAGGGGTACTCGACGCGCCAGTCGGTCGCGTCGGTCACGTGCGAGACACGCGACAGGCCGTCGAACTTGATGTTGTCCCGGGCCGTGTGCCTGCCCAGGCGCCGCGCGGTGCGGCGCCTCAGCTCAGCCACCGTGTCGAAGCCCTCGGCAAAGCGCCGCACGGCGCCGCGCGCCGCCTGCAGCAGCTCGCCGACGCGGGCATTGCGCTCGGCGGCCTCGGCGTCCATCGTCGCCTCGTCCTTGTCCGCGCGGCGCTTGTCGATCTCGCCCAGGCGATGGTGCAGGGCCTCGACCAGCAGGCGGCGGCGGCGCGGGTTGTCCAGCAGATCGTCCTGCAGGTAGGGGTTGCGCTGCACCACCCAGATGTCGCCGAGCACCTCGTAGAGCATGCGCGCCGAGCGGCCGGTGACGCGCTCGGCGCGCAGCTGGTGCAGCATCTCCCAGGCGCGCGCACCGAGCAGGCGCTGCACGATCTCGCGGTCCGAGAACGAGGTGTAGTTGTAGGGGATCTCGCGCAAGCGCGCGCTGCCACCCTGCGCGGCGGCATCGAGGGCGGTGCGTGCGGATTGAAGAGGGAGCGGTGCGTTCATGGGCCGGCAGGCGGCGCAGCCGCCGCGACGCTCGATTATCGCAGTGCAGCAAGCAACGCAGGGCATCGCGGAGGGGCTCGTCGATCAAGGCTGCGACGCTGGCCTCGCGGCTGCAGGCCAGGCCGCGCCCTCCGGCGCTGCCGGGGCGACGCTGGTGGCGTCACCCGGCGTGAGGTCCCTGGCGCGCCATCGTGGTCAGCACAGGCCGCGAGCGTCGCACTGGGCAGACGCCCCCGGATCGGACTCGTTGGCGCGTCAGGCGTCAGCGGCCAGCAGCACCACGCCGACCACGATCAGGCTGCACCCGGCAGCACGCTGCCACGAGAACGTTTCGCCCAAGTACAGGACGCCAATGGTCATCGTGAACACGAAACCAAGGCTCACGAGAGGATGGGCGACGCTCACGTCGAGTCGCGAAAGGACCCAGATCCACAGCGCAGCGCTCGTGCCGTAGAGCGCGAATCCGAGCCACACAAGAGGACTGCCGAGCGCATGCGCGTAGGTCGCAACGATCGGCTCGCCCGCGTCGCGGACTCCGCGAGGCAAGCTCATGCCGCTCTTCAGCGCGAGCTGAGCGGCGCTCGACATGAGGACGCAAAACAGTGCGAGCACCAGAGCGACTGATCTCAAGCGGGCCTCTAACCAGTTGTTACACGAGTATAAGGAGGCACGACATCGAACCCGCACCGGCTTCCCCAAAGGCATCGCGCCAAGTGCCGCAGTCACGTGACATTTGTCCCGTGGGGCACTCATTGGCACATGTCCAAGCCATCCGCCGCCACGCCCCGGTCATCGTCCGGTGGTCACTGATGCATGGGCGCAGCGCCGGCAGGCTTCACCATCGGTGTGCCATGAAGCTCGAGCCAAGGTAGGAGATCCTGATCGAGTCGAGCGGTCATCTCATTGAAGACCGTGAAGTTGTTGAAGGCCACCGTGACGATCGTGGCCACGACAAGAAGCCTGGCCCACCGGAAAGTCGATGCATGGGCGGCCAGCAGGACCAGCATCGGAACGAAGTGAGCGGAAAAGAGAAAAGGCCCGTCGGCAAACAACATGTGCATCGCGAACTGCGATCCCAGACCGAGCAGCAATACGTCGCGCAGCACGCGCGTACCGTCCTTTCGTGTGGCCGCTCCGTACAAGCCCGTGGCCAGGAGCATGAGCCAGAGGCCGACGCCGACGACTCCTGTCCTGCTGCCGCTGCCCGCTGCAGACACCTCGCTCACGACCTCGGTCGCACCATCGCCGCGTGGCCGAAACACCGGGGCCGGCATCACCACGCTGTGCACGAAGAACGAGCGAACATCCGAGAGCTGAGGTTCGCGAACCCAGGCGATGTAGCGCCTGAAGTCGCCGACGTAGCCGGACGACGGGATCACCAGTTTGGAGGTGATGCCGAGAATCACGACGGCACAGCCTGCCACCAAGAAGACGCGGACAGCGCTCTTCCATCGCGGCCACGACAGACGCAGCGTGGCATAGACACCGACCATCCAGTTGGTCAGCGTCATGGACATGGTGGCGATGTTCCCGAGCACCAAGGTGGAAAAGCGAGGACGAGCAGCCAGGGCCACGATGGCCAGCATCGCCAGAATGCTCGTCCCGCCGAAGGGGAAGGTTTCAGGCACCGTCAACCAGAACACGGTCGACGTCGAAACACAGAAGAGCAAGGTGAACAGCCACGCGTCGATGCGCGCGGCGGCGATCCGTCGCAGGATCAGGTAGATCAATGCCGCTGCCGCGCCGGCATTGACAGCCAGTACGAGCCTCACGATCGACGCAGGCGCCGCATCGGTGAGCAAGCCGACAAGCGCCACCAGCGGCCACATCACGATCGAGAAGAGCGGATGCATTCCGGTGCGGTGATGATTCGATTGGAGCTCCGTCATGTTGGAGTACACCAATGCGATGTCGGCCTGGAAGTAGATGTTGTCGAACTCCGCCCAGCCGATGAACGGCAGTATCCAGCGCGACGCAGAGAACACGGCGGTGGCCGTGATCGCGAACCAGCCCAGAGCCACCGCAATGTCCAGCCGGTCGAGTGACGCCGGCAGCCTTCGGTCGCTTGGGCGCCCCCCCGCGAGGTCGACGTCGTCGGAAGTTCCGCTCACTGTTTGCTCCTGTGGATGAGGTGCGGTCGGCGTCCGGGAGCCAACGCGCTGACTTCGCGCGGACCGCTGGGTGAGCCGCGCCGTGCGGCAGCGCGGCGACGAATTGTGACGGCAGCTGCCCCCGCCGGCGAACAGGCGGTCTCGGGCACCGATGCGGCGCGGCTTGGCACAGCGGCCGTGCTGGATACGCCCTCAAGCTGCGGCCTGATGCCATCGCCGTGCCGACGCCCGAAGCGAATGCCCATGGGTCTGGTCCAGTCCCATCGTCCCGCCAGGCGTGGCGCTGCCGCGTTGCGGGCGGCGGGTGGATGCCGATGCCCATGCGTTGCAGGGCTGCACGCGCGCTGCACTAGTATGCACCCATGAAGGCGCTTGCTGCCTGGCCCTATCCGTTGTGGATCGCTCATCGCGGTGCCGGCAAGCTGGCGCCGGAGAACACGCTGGCCGCCTTCGAGCGCGGCCTGTCCCACGGCTACCGCATGGCCGAGTGCGACGTGACCCTGTCGGCCGACGGCGTCGCCTACCTCCTGCACGACGAGCGCCTGGAGCGCACGACCAATGGTCGCGGGCTCGCGGTCGAGCAGACCTGGGCCACGCTCTCGCGCCTCGATGCCGGCGCCTGGCACGGCGCACGCCATGCAGGCGAGCCCCTGCCCAGCCTGGCGACGCTGGCGCGCTTTGCGCAGGCCCGCGGCCTGGCGCTCAACCTCGAGATCAAGCCCGGCCCGGGCGATGACGAGCGCTGCGGGCGCATCGTCGCCGCCGAGACGGCGCGGCTGTGGACCGGCCGGCCGACGCTTCCGCTGATGAGTTCGTTCTCGCCGACCGCGTTGCAGGCCGCACGCGATGCGGCGCCCGGCCTGCCCCGTGCGCACCTCTTCGAGTGGTTGCCGGCCGACGCTTGCGAGCAGGCGCTGGCCCTGGGCTGCGTGGCCATCGTGGCGCACTTCAGCGGCCTCGACGCCGCCACGATCACGCGCGCGCACGCAGCCGGACTGCGGGTGTTGAGCTACACCGTCAACGAGCCCGCGGCCGCACAGCACCTGCGCGCCGCTGGCATCGACGGCCTGATCACCGACGCGCTGGACCGCTTCGACCCCGCATCCGGCTGAGGGCCGCGATCAACCGGCGAAGCCTCCCTGGTCCAGAAAGGCCTGCTCCTCGGCCGTGGTCACACGGCCCAGCATCGGATTGCGGTGCGGGAAGCGTCCGAACCGCTCGACGATGCGGAGGTGGCCCTCGGCGTGGTCGAGCGACGGGCGGCCGATGCGGCGGTTGAGCTCGACGGCCCGCCGCTGGTCGGCCAGGTCTTCGGAGTGCGAGAACGGCAGGTAGCAGAAGACGCGCAACTCGGGTTCAACCTGCGCATCGAAGCCGGCCTCGACCAGCCGTCGCGCAAAGTGCCGCGCCAGCGCATCGGTCGCGTACATGTGGCCGCTGCCGCGGAAGGCGTTGCGCGGCAACTGGTCCAGCAGGATCAGCAGGGCCAGCGCACCGTCGGCCGTGGTCGCCCAGGCATCGAGCTCGCGGCGTGCCGCTGCAAAGTGCAGGCCGACGAAGCGATCGTGGAACTGCCGGTCGAAGGCCGGGTCCTTGCGGAACCAGCGATCGGGTCCGGCCTCGCGCCAGAAACGCAGCACGTCGCCGGGCCTTGATGCGAGCTCCGCTTTGACCATCCGGACTCCTTGTGTCGCGCGTTGCGCAGGATCATGACCCGGTGCGTCAGCGGCCGTCCGGCGTCCAGGCCAGCATCGTGTCCACCAGACGCTGGAGCAGCAGCCTCGCCTCGGCGGCGCGGGTCTCGTCATAGGCATAGGGCGGCAGCTCGGACGCCATGTAGCAGCGCCAGCACATCTCCAGCTGCACGGCGTGCACGCCCTCGTGCGGCCGGCCGTAGTGGCGCGTGATGTGCCCGCCCTTGAAGCGGCCATCGACGACCTGGCTGTAGCGCGACTGGCCGGCCAGCACCGCGGCCAGCGCATCGCGCAGGGCCGGCGCACAGCTGGCGCCGTCGACCGTGCCCAGGTTGAGGTCGGGCAGCTGGCCGTCGAAGAGCCAGGGCAGCTCGGACTTGATGCTGTGGCCGTCGAACAGGATGGCGTGGCCGTGACTCGCGCGCAGGCGATCGAGCTCGGCGCGCAGCGCATCGTGGTAGGGAAGCCAGTACGCCTGGACGCGCTGAGCGACTTCGCCGGCGTCCGGTGCCTGGCCGTCGCGGTACAGCGGCTCGCCGGTGAAGAAGCGCGTCGGGCACAACTCGGTGTTGTTGACACCCGGGTACATCGGCGTGTTCTCGGGCGGCCGGTTGAGGTCGATCACGTAGCGCGCCAGCCGCGGCACGATCAGCGAGGCGCCGCGTTCGCGCACGAAGTCGTACAGCCGGTCGAGATGGCGATCGGCATCCTCGGCCACGAGCGCGCGCGGCTGCAGGCGCGGCTGCAGCGCCGCCGGGACGGCCGTGCCGGCGTGCGGCACGCTGACGAGCAGCGGCTTGTGACCGCGATGGAGGGTGAAGACGGTTTCGCTCATGGGACTGCGTGCCGCCGCCGCGACCCGCACCACCGCGGAGGGCGGGCGGCACGCTGCGGCGAGGCGCCCCGATTGTGGCCCGACGCGCCGGCAGCGCCGCGCGACCGACCGGGCGCCGACCGATCAAGCCGCAGGCCGCCGGCATGGGCGGCGACGCAGGCGGCGCTGGGCGCGCTGCCCGCCCGGCGCCACGATCGCCGCCCCTCGCTCAGACCGCCTCGACCTGCGCCGGTCGCACCATGCCTTCGGCGCCGATCAGGTCCTCGTCGGTCTCGGGCTGTGGCAGCGCCCGCGTGCCGCGGATGACCGGGTGTTGCCAGGCCAGCACTGCCAGCAACAGCCCGCTGCCGCCGGCGAAGGCCAGCGCAGCACGCAGGCCGACGTGCTCGCCCAGCCAGCCGCCGATCAGCGCGCCCGGGCCGGCGGGGATCAGGATCAGCCAGCGCATGGTGCTGGTCATGCGTCCCAGCAGCGAGGCCGGCGTGACCGCCTGGCGCAGCGCGAGGAAGTTGATGAAGATCAGCACCGCACCGACGCCGAAGCACACCAGCATTCCCGCGAACACCGCCACGCCCCAGGCATTGGCCGGCGCCAGGGCCAGCGCCGTCCAGCCGAGGCCACAGATCGCGATGCCCAGCACCAGGCAGGGCCCAGGGCCGATGCGGCGCGACAGCCGGTTGCCCAGCGTGCTGGCCAGCACCGTGCCGA
>CAZTTC010000144.1:0-7762 GCA_964616015.1 uncultured Methylibium sp.
ACGCTGGAGATGGGCTCGTGGCTGTGGGTCAAGAAGAACCCGCGCCAGCTGTTCTCGCGCCACGGCATCTTCAATCCACTGATCCAGCATCGCCAGCAGCGCGTGCTGAGGCGCCACCTCGTGTTCCTGGACTTCGTGGCGCGCGCCGCCTGCAGCCACGAGCGTTGGCGCCCCGCCGGCGGCGAGCGCGAGCGCCTGCGCGAGCGGGCGCTGGAGCGCTGGTACCGCGCACCGCCGCGCTGAGCCAGCGGCGTGTCAGCCCGGCGTCAGTGCGGGCGACGGTCGAGAACGCCCGACTTGTGTCGAAACCACGGCAGGATCAGCATCGGCGGACAGCTCCGCCACGCCTGCCATGGAACCCACCACGAACCTGATCGGTTGCGCTCCCCGCGTCGAGGGCGAAGCGCAGCGCCTGGCCCTGCTGCACTCGCTGGAGCTGCTGGACACACCGGCCGAGAGTGCCTTCGATGCGCTCACCCGGCTGGCCGCGCAGATCACCGGCCGGCCGATCGCGCTGATCGGCCTGGTGGATGCCGAGCGCACCTGGTTCAAGTCGCGCGTCGGGCTCGACGCGGCCGAGTCGCCGCGCGACATCTCCTTCTGCGGTTTCGCGATCGCCGCCGAGGACGTCTTCGAGGTGCCCGATGCGCACGCCGACGCGCGCTTCGTCGCCAACCCGCTGGTGACCGGCGCGCCGCACGTGCGCTACTACGCCGGCGTGCCCTTGCGCGTCAGCGGCCTGCCCATGGGCACGGTCTGCGTCGTCGACCACCGGCCCTACCGGCTCGACGAGGGCCAGCGCGAGGCCCTGCGCGAGCTCGGCCGCCTGGGCACCGAGCTGCTGGAGCGGCGGCTGGCCAGCCGCGCCAAGACCGAGTTCATCGGCCACCTGAACCACGAGATGCGCACGCCGATGAACGCCATCCTCGGCTTCGGGCAGCTGCTGCAGCTGGAACTCGACGCCGACTCGCGGGCGGGCCGCCAGGCGCAGCACATCGTCGAGGCCGGCCGCCACCTGCTGGAGCTGATCGACGAGTCGCTCGACCTGATGCGCCTGGAGTCGGGCGCCTCGAACATCGAGCTGGCCGACATCGACCTGGTGCCCGTGGTCTCGGCGGTGGGCCAGCTCATCGTGCCCATGGCGCATGCGCGCCGCATCGAGCTGCAGACGCGCTTGCCGCAGACGCTGTGCGTGCGGGCCGACGCGCGACGCGCCCGGCAGGTGCTGCTCAACCTCGCCAGCAACGCCTTGAAGTACAGCCCCGAAGGCAGCCGGGTCGGTCTGAGCGCCGGCTTCGACGGCGAACACCCCTGGGTGGCCGTGGCCGACAACGGGCCCGGCCTGACGCGCCAGCAGATCGAGCGCCTGTTCAAGCCCTTCGAGCGCCTCGGCCAGGAGCGCGGCGCGGTGCCGGGCAGCGGGCTCGGCCTGGCCTTGTCCAGCCGGCTGATCGAGGCGATGGGCGGCCGCATCGAGGTCGCCAGCACGCCCGGCCGGGGCAGCGTGTTCACCTGGCACCTGCGGGGCTGCGCAGCGCCGTCAGGCGCCGCCGCGTGAACGACGGTTTCGGGCGCGACACGGCCCACCACATCCGGCTCCTGGTCGACCAGGTGCCCTCGATGCTGGCCTACTGGGACCGCGACCTGCGCTGCCGCTTCGCCAACCGCGCCTACGAGCGCTGGTTCGGCGTGAACCCGGACAGCCTGATCGGCACGTCGATCCGCGACCTGCTCGGGCCCGAGCTGTTCGCGCTGAACGAGCCTCACATCCGCGCAGTCCTGCGCGGCGAGGAGCAGCTGTTCGAGCGCATCGTGCCCGGACCCGGCGGCATCAAGCGCCACAGCCTGGCTTCCTACCTCCCCGACATCGTCGACGGCGAAGTGGCCGGCTTCATGGTCCAGGTCACGGAGGTCACCAAGCTCAAGGAGACCGAGGCCGCGCTGCGGGCCGAGGCCGCCGAGCGCGAGCGCGCCAACGACCGGCTGCGGCGCAGCGACTCGGCGCTGCGCGAGGCCCAGCGCCTGGGTCAGATCGGCAGCTGGGAGTGGGAGGTCGGCGCCGACATCACGACCTGGTCCGACGAGCTCTACCGCATCTTCGGCCGCGATCCCTCGCGCCTGCCGCCCAGCTTTGCCGAACACCCGCAGATCTACACCGCCGAGAGCTGGTCGCGCCTGCAGGACGCGGTCGACCGGGCGCTGCGCACGGGCGAGCCCTATGTGCTCGAACTCGAGTACCTGCGGCCCGACGGCAGCAGCGGCTGGATCGAAGGCCGCGGCGAAGTGGTGCGCGAGGCCGACGGCTCGGTGCTCAGGCTGCGCGGCACCGCCCTCGACGTCAGCGCGCGCCGCCAGATGGAGCAGGTGCGGCTGCAGCGCGACCTCGCCGAAGCGGCCAATCGCAACAAGACCCTGTTCCTGTCGCACGCCAGCCACGAGCTGCGCACGCCGCTGAACGGCATCCTGGGCTTCGCCCAGTTGCTCGAGACCGACGCCGGCCTCGACGCACGCCAGCACCAGTGGGCGGAGGCCATCCACCAGAGCGGACGGCGCATGCAGGCGCTGGTCGAGTCCATCCTGGACCTGGCGAGCGCCGAGCTCGGCCAGCTCGGGCTGCAGCGGATCGAGGTCGACCTGTGCGAGCTCGTGCGGGAGGGCCTGGCCCGCTGCGCCGAACCGGCCGCGCAGTCCCGGGTGACGCTGCTCGACCGGCTGCCGGCCACCGGGGCGTTGCCCCTGGACGGCGATCCGCGGCGCCTCGCCCAGGTCGTCGACTGCCTGTTGCGCAACGCCATCCAGTACAGCCAGGCCGGCGGCTGCGTGACGCTGTCGGCCCAGGATCTCGGCGAGCGCGTCGAGCTGACGATCGAGGACAGCGGCCCCGGCATGTCGCCCGATCAGCTGTCGCGCCTGTTCCTGCCCTTCGAGCGGCTCGAAGCCGAGAACACGCTGTTGCGCGGCGGCAGCGCCGTGGGCCTGGCGCTGAGCAAGAAGCTGGTCGAGCTGATGGACGGCGACATCCGCGTCGAGAGCGCTCCCGGGCAGGGCGCCTTGTTCACCGTCACGCTGCCGGCGCGCCGCGCTTGACGGCCGGCGGCGCGGCCGCGCGGTCACGGACCGGACTGCGCGCAGACGGCATCCCCGCGCGCGCGGCCTGCGCCTGGCGCGCCAGCACCCGCTACATGCCCTTGAACAGGTGCGTGTAGCTGCGGCTGACCTCGAGCTTCTCGGGGTGGCCCTTCACCGCCACCAGCTGGCGCCCACGCAGGTCGCGGCTGATGCCGGCGATGGCCTTGGCGTTGACCAGCGTCGAGCGGTGGATCTGCCAGAACTGGCCCGGGTCCAGCTCGTCGATCAGCTCCTTGATCGGCTTGCGGATCAGCGCCTCGATCTGCGCGGTCTGCACGCGCGTGTACTTCTCGTCGGAGATGAAGAACAGCACCTCGTCGACCGGGATCATCTGGATCTGCTGGCCCACCGTGGCCTGGATCCAGCGCAGCCGCCCCGGGGCTGCCGCGCTGTCGCCGCCGCCCTGCTGCAGCTGGCTGGCCAGGCGCGCCAGCAGCGCGTGCAGGTCCTGGGCCGGCGCCGGCGCGGGACCGTCGGCGGCGGCCTGGCTGCGCAGCGCCAGCCGCGCCTTCAGGCGCTGCACCGTCACCTGCAGGCGATCGCGCTCGGCCGGCTTGAGCACGTAGTCGACCACGCCCTGCTCGAAGGCCTCGACCGCGTACTGGTCGTAGGCGGTGATGAAGACGATCTCGCAGGGCGGGGCGTCGTCGGCCGGCGCCAGGCGCGCGATCTCGCGCGCCGCCTCAATGCCGGTCATGCCGGGCATGCGGATGTCCAGGAACACCAGGTCGGGGCGCTGCCGCGCCACCGCCTCGACCGCCTCGACCCCGTTCTTGGCCTCGGCCACGACCTGCAGCTCGGGCCAGACCTCGGCGAGGCGCGCGCGCAGCTGCTCGCGCATCAGGCGCTCGTCGTCGGCGACGACGGCACGCGGGGCCGGCGGGGTCTCGTTCGGGTTCACTGGGCGCCGATTGTGCCGCTGCCCGTGCCGCCGCTCGTGCCGCCGCCCCCGGCGACGGCGCTGCGCCGGCTGCGACGCCACAGCCACCAGCCCAGGCCCAGCGGCAGCAGCAGCGGCGCCAGCAGCAGCATGGCGACCCCGAGCAGCGCGCCGACGGTGAGCGCCAGCGCCAGCGCCACCATGCCGAAGGCCAGCAGCAGCGCGCTCGGCACCACCACCGCGACCCCCAGCAGCGCCAGCGTCACGCCGCCCACCGCCAGCAGCGCGCCGCCGACACCCAGCTCGGCGATCGCGATGCGCTCGCCGTCGATCTCGACCAGCGCCGACGCCCCGGGCAGGCCATCGTGCATCAGCGCCCAGCTGCCGGCCGCGGCGGCCGCCAGCGCCAGCACCAGGCCGATGCACAGCATCGCCAGCGCGAACTTGCCCAGGGTCTTCATGCGGCGGCTCCCGCCTGCGGCTTGGGGGTGTAGGGCAGCGAGATCGACACCCGCGTGCCGCTCGGGGCGTTCTCGGTGATCGAGACGCTGGCTCGGCTGCCATAGAGCAGCTGCAGGCGCTCGCGGATGTTGGCCAGGCCGACGCCGGTGCCGGCGGTGGCGGCCTTGCCGAAGCCCAGCCCGGTGTCCGAGACGGTCACCACCAGCTGCCCGTGCACGATCTCGGCGGCCACGCGCAGCAGCCCGCCCTCGGCCTTGGGCTCGAGGCCATGCTTGATGGCGTTCTCGACCAGCGACTGCAGCATCATCGACGGGAACTCGGCCGACAGCAGCCCGTCGGGCACGGCGATCTCGGTCATCAGGCGCTCTTCCATCCGCACCTTCAGGATCTCGAGGTAGGGCTTGATGACCGCCAGCTCGCGGCCGAGGTCGCGGCTTTCCTGCGCATTGGCCTCGCGCATCGTCGGCATGCTGGCGCGCAGCAGCGAGATCAGGTTGCGCTGCATCTTGCTGGCGCGCGGCGCGTCGGTCTCGATCAGGTGGTCGATGCTGGCCAGGGTGTTGAACAGGAAGTGCGGCTCGACCTGGGCCTGCATCGCCGCCATGCGCGCCTCGACGACCTGGCGCTTGAGCGCCTCGCCCTCGGCCGCCTCGGTGGCCTGCGCCGCCTTGACCTCGGCCTGCACCCGGCCCTTGTAGGTCGCCTTGACGATGATGGAGCCGACGATCCACAGCAGCGCCAGCTGGGTCAGGAAGTCGCCGAGCCGGACCTTGCTGATGCGCACCCGCGGGCTGGCTTCGCCCAGCGCCTCCAGCGCGTCGGCGGCGGCCTGCTCGGCGTCCTCGCGCGCCTGCTCGGCGTCGCGGCGGGCCTGCTCGGCCTCCTGCTTGGCTTCCTCGATCGCGCGCTCGATCTCGGCCCGGGCGGCCTCGACGGCCTCGCGCACGCCGGTGGTGTCGACGCCCGAGGGCAGCTCGATGCGCAGCCTGGAGACGGCGGCCGAAGCCGCGTCCGCCGCGTGCTGGGCCGCGGACGCCGCCGAGGCCGCCGCGTCCGCGGCCTGCGCCGGCTTGGGCTTGCGGACGACCTTCACGCCGTCGCGGCCGATCGAGATCTCGACGTTCTCCTCGGTCCCGTCGTCGTTGGACTTCTCGATCCGCACGATCGGCCGGGTCCCGGGCGTGGAGGCGGCCGAGCCCGCCGGCTGCGGCGGCGCCGGCAGCTCGATCACCGTGGGCGACTTCGGCGGCTTCGGGGCCTTGGGGGGTTTGGGCGGCTCGACCGGCTGGCGGGCCGGACGCTCGGTGATGGTCTCGCTGATGGTCCAGGTGAAGGGCGGCAGCTCCGACAGGATCGCCGTGCCGAGCAGCAGCAGCACGGACAGGACGGCGAAGCGCGCCCAGCTGATCCCGACCAGCCAGTTGGCATAGGCGTGGAAGTAGCGCACGCTGGTCACGCGCAGCTGCTGCCAGCGCGTCGGCTCGCGGCCGGGGGTCGGGGGGGACGCCGGGGACTCCATGGGCGGCGACTGTAAGGGCCGCCCCTGCGGCCGGCCACCGGCCTGCGACGCAGCGCCGCGGCGGCCCGACGGACTGCAGGCCCGGCCGACAGGCCGGGGCCGGCCCGGCCGCCTTATGCCTGCGGCGCACTAGCAAACCAGAAAAATGTGGTTCGTGGCGAAGCCCGACGCCGGAAGAATCGCCGGTTTGCAACCTGGTGCCGGCCCCACCGCGCCCTGACCCGACGATGAACTTCCAGCAACTGCGGTCGGTCCGCGAGGCGGTCCGGCTCGGCTTCAACCTGACCGAGGTCGCCCAGGCCCTGCACACCTCGCAGCCTGGCGTCAGCCGGCAGATCCGCGAGCTGGAGGACGAGCTCGGCGTCGAGATCTTCGTGCGCGCCGGCAAGCGCCTGACCGGCCTGACGCCGCCCGGAAGCGCGGTGCTGCCCATCGTCGAGCGGCTGCTGCTGGATGCCGACAACCTGCGGCGCGCCGGCGCCGACTACGCCCGGCAGGGCCACGGCCCGCTGGCCATCGCCGCGACCCATTCGCAGGCGCGCTACGCCCTGCCGCCGGCGGTGCGCGACTTCCGCGCCAGCCATCCCGACGTGCAGCTGCAGCTGCACCAGGGCTCGCCCAAGCAGGTCGCGCAGATGCTGCTGGACGGCGAGGCCGACCTCGGCATCGCCACCGAGGCCCTGGCCCAGTACCCCGACCTGGTCGCCCTGCCCTGCTACCGCTGGACCCATGCGGTGCTGGTGCCGCCCGGCCACGCGCTGCTGGACGGCCAGGCGCTGACGCTGCGGCGCCTGGCGGCCTTCCCGCTGATCACCTACGACGCCGGCTACACCGGTCGCACCCACATCGACGAGGCCTTTGCCCACGAGGGCCTGAGCCCGACGCTGGCGCTGACCGCGATGGATGCCGACGTCATCAAGACCTACGTCGAGCTCGGCCTGGGCGTGGGCATCGTCGCCTCCATCGCCTACGACGAGGCGCGCGACCGCGGCCTGCGCGCGCTCGACGCCCGCCACCTGTTCGCGGTCAACATGACGCGGCTGGCCCTCAAGCGCGGTGCCTACCTGCGCGGCTATGTCTACGACTTCATCGAGAGCTTCGCGCCGACGCTGACGCGCGGCGTGGTGCAGCGGGCACTCGACCGTGGCGAAGCCGCCCCCGACCTCTGAGCAAGCCGCACGAGACCTCCGCACGGACCACCCGGCGCCGCGAAGCGGCAACGGGGGCGGTTCGAGTCAGATCATCGCGGCCGGGTCGGTGGCCCCGTCCTGCGCGAAGCGCGTCATCTTGCGCGGCAGCAGGTGCACCGTCGCGCCCGGCTCCAGCGGGAAGCGCTGGCGCAGCAGCTGGTATTCGCTGCGCGGCAGCTCGACGTCGACGTAGCTGCCGTCGTCGACGCGCTTGAACTCGATGCGCGTGTTCGGGCCCACGGTGAGCACCTGCGACAGCGTGGCCGCCAGCGAGCCGTCGGCCGGTGCCGGCAGGATCGCCAGCTCGTGCGGGCGCACGTAGCTGACCGCATCGCCGGGGGCGTGGCCGAGCCGGCCGTGGAACAGGTTCACGTCGCCCAGGAACTGCAGCACGAAGGGTGTGGCCGGCTTGTCGTAGACCTCGTCCGGCGCGCCTTCCTGCTCGATGCGGCCCTGGTTCATCACGACGATGCGGTCGGCGACCTCCATCGCCTCGTCCTGGTCGTGGGTGACGAAGACGCTGGTCACGTGCACCTCGTCGTGCAGGCGGCGCAGCCAGCGGCGCAGCTCCTTGCGCACCTT
>CAZTTC010000145.1:0-7639 GCA_964616015.1 uncultured Methylibium sp.
AGGGGCGTCCGTTGAGGCAACTCGTCCTAGCGGGCGCCGGCCACGCTCACGCGCTGGTGCTGCGCGACCTGGCCCTCGCGCCGCTGGCGGGCGTCGAGGTCACCGTGGTCTCGCCGCAGACGCTGGCACCGTACTCGGGCATGGTGCCGGGCTGGCTCGCCGGACACTACGCGTTCGATGAGATCGTCGTCGACTTCGCGCGGCTGTGCGCGGCAGCGGGGGCCCGCTGGGTCGAGGGCGAGATCGGCAGGCTCGATCCAGAGCGGCGGCGCCTGTCCCTCGCGGATGGGGAGGAGCTGCCCTACGACCTGCTGTCGCTCAACGTCGGCTCGACGCTGCGCCCGCCGCCGGCATCGCAGTCATTGATGCTCCCCCTGCGGTCGCTGGCCGCATTGCGGGGGCGCTACGAGGCGCTGCTCGCCCGCCTCGCCGACGATGGCCGCGATGGCCCTTTCGTCGTGACCTCGGTCGGTGGCGGTGCGGCCGGTTTCGAGGCCCTGCTCGGCGTGCTGGCGCGGCTGCGCGCGACGCTGGGCCGGCCCGTGCACGGATCGTGGATCAGCCGCGGCACGGAGCTGCTGCCGGGCATCTCGGCCCCAGGGCGCCTCGCGGCCCTGCGCGCGCTGCAGCGCGCCGATGTCACGGTGCAAGTCGGCACGCCGTGGTGCGACGCGAAGGACCGGGGCAGCGACGTCGTGCTCTGGGCCACCGGCGCGGAGGCGCTCGATTGGCAACTCGACCCCGCACGGCGCGGCTCGCTCGCCGTGGACGAACAGGGTTTCGTGCGCATCGATACGCAACTGCGCTCCATGTCGCACCCGCAGGTCTTTGCGACGGGCGACTGCGCCGGCTGGGCCGGCCACGCGCTGCCCAAGGCCGGCGTGTATGCCGTGCGCATGGGCCCGGTGCTCGCCAACAACCTGCGAGCCGCGCTGGGGGCACCCGCGCGGCTGCAGAGTTTTCGACCGCAGCGCCGCTTCCTCGCGCTGCTGGCCACCGGCGATGGCCGCGCGATCGCCTCGCACGGACCCCTGGGTGCCGAGGGACGCTGGGCCTGGCGCTGGAAGGACCGCATCGACCGCCGCTTTCTCGCCCAGTTCCGCAGCCTGCCGCCGCAACGCGAAGACCCGGCGGCCCCTGTTGTCGCAACGGCGCGAACCGCACCCCGATCCACTGGAGAAGCCGCATGAACCTCAACCGCCGTTCGCTCGTCCGGCTGGCTGCCGCCGCCTGGCTGCCGCAGCTTGGGCATGCCCAATCACCCGCGCCGCTGAGGTTCGGCGTCGGCATGTTCCAGCCGGACCGCGAGAAGAACGACGCCACCTACCGGCCGCTCGCCCAGCACCTGGCGCAGCGGCTCGGCCGCCCGGTGGAGTTGCGCACGGTGGACAGCTGGGAGGGCCTCGCGAAGAGCCTGGCCAACGGCGAGACCGACCTCGCGCTGATGGGTCCCTGGGGCTACGTGCTCGCCAACCACTTCGCCCAAGCGCAGGTGGTTTCGACCATCCTGTACCAGGGCAAGCCCGAGTACTTCGCGATGATCGTCACCCACCCCGATTCGGGCCTGGAGAGCATTGAAGACCTGCTCGGCGCCAAGGGCCGCGGCCGCAACTTCGCCTTCGGCGACAAGGGCTCGACCTCGGGCTACCTGATCCCGTTCCACCTGTTCCAGCAGCGCGGCATCGACCCCGAGAAGCACTTCGCGCGTGTGCTGTACACCCAGCACCAGGCGATCCAGACGCAAGTTACCGCGGGGCAGCTCGATGCCGGTGCCGACTACAACCGCAACCGCACGGCGATGATCGACCAGGGCCTGATCAAGGCCGAGCGCAGCAAGATCATCTGGCAGTCGGCGCCGCTGCCGAACGACGCCTTCGCGGTCAGCGCGGCGCTGGCCCGGGACGCGGCCTTCGTCAAGCGCTTGCAGACGGCGCTCGCCGACATCGGCGCCATGCTGGCGGCTCAGCCGCAACTGCTGCCCGCCAACTACACCGGCTTCGTCGCCAAGGACAACGGCTTCTACAAGCCGATCCGCGACGCCGGCCTGGCCACCGGCAAGCTGGCGGTCAAGTGAGAAAGGCCGACTGGCGATGAGCACTGCGCTTGCTGCCGCACGCGGGCCGTTGCTGCGCGGCCGCGCCGGCTTTGCCGTGCTGGCAGCGGCGTACCTGGCACTGGTGGCCGTCTGCGTCGGCACGCTCGCCGTCGCGGGTGACCTGAGCCTGGGCCGCAACCCCTGGGACAACCTGCTCAAGTCGGTGGGCGAGTTCGCGCGGCCGAGTTTCTTCGACGTCTGGTTCGGGCCCGAACGGCTGGAGTACCGCAGCGACGACGGCACGCTGCTGCGCGTGGAGAACCGGCGCCAGGTCGAGGCTGCGTTCCTCGCCGGCCTGGGCCGTGCCACCTGGGTCACGCTGCAGATCGCCACGCTGGGCTCGCTGCTGGCGGCACTGCTGGCGCTGCCGCTGGCCATGGGGTCGGCGCGCAACCTGCGGGCGCCACGACCCCTGGCCTGGGCGGCCAAGGGCCTGCTCGACACCAGCCGCGCGGTGCACACGCTCGTGTTCGGTCTGGTGCTGGTGGGCATCGTCGGGCTGGGACCCACGGCCGGCATCCTGGCGATCGCGCTGCATTCGATGGGCACCTACGGCAAGCTGTTCGCCGAGAGCATCGAAGCGCTCGACATGGCCTCGGTCGAGGCGGTGCGCGCCACCGGCGCGGGCCCGGCGCAGGTGTTCTTCCACGGCGTGTGGCCGGCGGTGCTGCCGCAGTTCGTGAGCCACCACCTCTACGTCTGGGAGTTCAACATCCGCGACTCCACCATCCTCGGCCTCATCGGCGCCGGCGGCCTGGGCCTCTTGATCAGCGAGGCGGTGAGTCTGTTCCAGTGGAGCCGGCTGGCGACGATCCTGCTCGTGGTCATCGCGCTGGTGGGGGCCTTCGATGCGCTCTCGCGGCGCCTCCGCGAGGCCTTGCTGTGATCCCGGCATCGATGTCCGCCGAAGCGGCGGTGCGCTTGCGCGATGTGCGCGTCGGCGGCGGATCGCGGACCCTGCTCCACGTGCAAGAGCTCGGGCTGATGCCCGGCGAGCGGGTGGCAGTCGTCGGGCCGAACGGCGCGGGCAAGAGCACCTTGCTGCGCGTGATCGCCGGGATGACGCAGCCGGCGCAGGGCAGCGTCGGCGTGCTCGGGCGCGCCATCGGGCCGCAGGCGTCCACCCCGCTCGGGCCGGCCGGCTGGCGCACGCTGCGGCGCGAGGTCGGCTTCGTGATGCAGGGGCTCCATCTCGTGCCTCGGCTCACGGCGCGCGAGAACGTGCTCATCGGGGCGCTCGCGCGCCTGTCCGGCATCGACGCCTGGCGCAGTTGGTGGCGTGCGTACCCCGACGCCGTGGTCGCCGAAGCCGATGAAGCGCTCGATGCGCTGGGCCTGTCCGATCGGGGGCAGGTTCGCGCCGATCGCCTCTCGGGCGGTGAACGGCAGAAGGTCGGCCTCGCTCGCCTGGCGCTGCAGCGCCCGCGTCTCGTGCTGGCCGACGAGCCGACCTCTGCGCTGGACCCGAGCGCCACCGCTCAGGTCTGCGCCAACCTGCGCGCCGCTGCCGTGGCCTGCGGCCAGACGGTGCTGACGGTGGTGCACGACCTCGACCTCCTTCCCGCCCTGGCCACGCGCGTCATCGGGCTGGCCCAAGGAGCGATCCGCTGGGACCTGCCACTCGACCAGGTGGACGATGCGGCGCTGCGCGATCTGTACGGCTCGCGCCCGCGACCGGGCGCGGTGCTGTCCCCGCCGAGCCATGCCGAAGGCATCCGGCTCGATTCCCTGCCCCTGCCCACGACCTGAGGAGACCTGCCATGACGCCGATCCGAACTGCCGCCGCGCTCCTGATCACCGCCGTGCTGAGCGGCTGCGCCGCGGTGCACGGCGGCGCGCATGCGGGCCACGGCCTGGTGGCCATGAAGAGCCCGCACGGGCAGGCCGAGACGCTCACTCGGCTGGAGGCGCAGGTGAAGCAGCGCAACCTCGCCGTCGTCGCCCGCATTGACCATGCGGCCGGCGCGCTGCGCGTGGGCCAGACGCTGCGCCCCACCGAGGTGATGATCTTCGGCAACCCCCAGGCCGGCACGCCGCTCATGCAGTGTGCACAGAGCGCGGGCATCGAACTGCCGATGAAGGCGCTGGTGTGGACCGACGCGGCCGGTCAAACCTGGCTCGGCTACAACGACCCGGCGTGGATCGTGCACCGCCACGGCGGCGGCGACTGCCCGGCGGCGGACAACGTGCGCAAGGCGCTGGCGGCGATCGTGGATGGCACGGTGGCGAAGTGACGGCGTTGACGATCGAGGGACCGACCGCGCCCCCGTCGGCACCGGGGCGCGCCTGCCCGCTGCACTACCGCTACAGGCCCGAGGTGTTCGCGTCGGCGCCGTCGGCCGGACTCGACGGGCTGGACGTGCTCTATGTCGTGGGAGGGCTCTACGGCAACCCGCTGGCGCTCGCGCGCGTCCTCGAGCTCTTCGATCGCGAGCCCGGCCGCAAGCGCCTGGTGTTCAACGGCGACTTCCACTGGTTCGACACCGATCCGGCGGTCTTCGAGGTCGTGCAACGCGGGGTGCTGGCGCACACGGCGCTGCGCGGCAACGTGGAGACCGAGATCGCAGCCGGGGCCGCTGACGACGCCGATGCGGGCTGCGGCTGCGCCTACCCCGACTGGGTCGGCGACGGTGTCGTCGAGCGCTCGAACCGCATCCTCGACCGCCTGCGGCGCACGTCCAGCGACGCGCAGCGCGCTCAGCTCGTGGCGCTGCCGATGTGGCTGCGTGCCGACGTGGGTAAGGTGCGCATCGGCATCGTGCACGGCGACGCGCAGTCGCTGGCGGGCTGGGGTTTCGCGCAGGAGCATCTGCGCGACGCGACTCATCGCCAGACGGTGCGCGGCTGGTTCGATCGCGCGGCGGTCGATGCCTTTGCCTGCACGCACACCTGCCTTCCGGTGTTCCAGGGGCTGCGCGAGAGACCGTGGGCGGCGCCGCGCTGGGTGTTCAACAACGGCGCGGCGGGCATGCCGAACTTCACCGGGGACCGCGCGGGTCTGTTCACGCGCATCGCAGTGCGCCCGTTCAGCGGTTCCGCCAGACGCTACGGCCTGTGCATCGGCGTGCGGCCCGATGCGCGCGTCCACGCCGAGGCCATCGCCGTCGAGATCGACGGTGACGCGTGGCAGCGCGAGTTCCTGCGCCAGTGGCCCGCGGGCAGCGATGCCCACGAGGCCTACTTCGACCGCATCACGCGCGGCCCCACCTACCATCCGGGAGACGCGATGCGCGTCGAGGAGTGATGCCCATGCTGGCCATCGTTGGCGGAACCGGCTTGTACGAACTGCCGGGACTGGAGTTGGAAGGCAGCGCCGGCGGCGACACGCCCTTCGGGAGACCGTCCGGCGAGATCCTGCGCGGGCGCCTGCACGGCGTGCCGCTGCTGTTCCTGGCGCGGCATGGCGCGGGTCATCGGCTGCTGCCGCACGAGGTGAACTACCGCGCCAACGTCTTTGCGCTCAAGCGCGCGGGGGCCAGCATGCTGCTGGGCTTCTCGGCGGTCGGCAGCCTGGCGCTCGATGTGCGGCCCGGCGCGCTGGCGATGCCCGAGCAGTACCTCGACTGGACGCGTGGCGTGCGCGAGCGCAGCTTCTTCGGCGGCGGCGTCGCAGCGCATGTCTCCACCGCGCGGCCGGTGAGCGAGGCACTGGTCGCTGCCGTCCAGGCTGCCGGCGAGCGCATCGGAGTGGCCGTGCACCGCGGACTGACCTACGCCTGCGTCGAGGGGCCACGGCTCGGCACGCAGGCGGAGAGTCACTTCCTGCGTCAGGCCGGCTGCCACCTGGTGGGCATGACCAATGTGCCGGAGGTCTTTCTGGCGCGCGAGGCGCAGATGGCCTACGCCACGGTCGGGCTGGTGACCGACTACGACTGCTGGCTCGACGATCCGGCTCAGCATGCCAGCGTCGCGGCCATCTTCGAGCGCTATGGGCGAACCTTGGCAACGGCGCGTCGCGTGCTCGACGAGCTGTTGATGGCGCCGCTGCCGACGCCGGAGCCTGAAATCCGCTCGGCGCTGGCGAGCGCCCTGCTCACGCCGGAGAGCGCACTCGACCAACCACAGCGCGAGTGGCTGGCGGTGCTGAAGGCGTGAGGCCCGCCGAGGGGCCTGGGGGCTGCGCGCGCGTGAGTCCCCGCACGGGCGTCGAACTGCGGCGCCGGCCTGCGCTGCCCGAGCGCCGGCGCCTCAGGACCCGTCGGCGGAAACGACGACCTGCTGTGGCAGTGTCGCGCCGAGCAACTCGATGTTCTGGGCCATCTTGCCCTTGGGGCCGTCGACCATCTCGAAGCTGACGCGGGCGCCTTGTTTCAGGGTCCGGAAGCCCTCCATGACGATCGCCGAGAAATGCGCAAAGACGTCTTCGCCGCCGCCGTCGGGTTGGATGAAGCCGAACCCCTTTGCATCGTTGAACCACTTGACGGTACCCACGGACATGGCGCGCTCCGAGCACTCTTCGATGATTTTTGATTCTGTGCAGCCGTCCGGAGCCTGTCAAGGCAGCGTCGGCCGTGATGTCGTCACGGCATCGACAAACAAAGCCCTTGGCCCCCGGTGCCGGGCCTTGTCTTCGCCGCCGGTGGTGCCATATTCGCCGGCATGGAAGTCGCTTGCCGCCTCTCTATAGAATCGAATTCATGCCGGACGACAAGCCTGCGCCACCGCCCCCGACACGACCGGCCGTCAAGCCGGACGACGGGCAGGGCGCCGTCGTGGCCGAGCGGCAGTCGGCGCGCGTCGAGCCGCCGAGGATGTACCAGGTCGTGCTTCTCAACGACGACTACACACCGATGGAGTTCGTCGTGATGGTCCTGCAGGAACATTTCCAGCGGGACTTCGAGACCGCCACGCAGATCATGCTGAAGATCCATCACGAGGGTCGGGGCGTGTGCGGCGTCTACACGAAGGACGTCGCCTCGACGAAGGTCGAGACGGTGCTCGCCGCAGCCAAGCGCTCGGGGCACCCGCTGCAATGCATTATGGAGGCCGCATGATTGCGCAAGAGTTGGAAGTCAGCCTGCACATGGCGTTCGTCGAGGCGCGCCAGCAGCGACATGAGTTCATCACCGTCGAGCACCTGCTGCTCGCGCTGCTCGACAACCCGTCGGCCGCCGAAGTCCTGCGAGCCTGCTCGGCCAACCTCGACGACCTGCGCAAGAGCCTCACGCAGTTCATCAAGGAGAACACGCCGACAGTCGGCGGCACGGACGAGGTCGACACCCAGCCGACGCTGGGTTTCCAGCGCGTGATTCAGCGCGCGATCATGCACGTGCAGTCCACCGGCTCGGGCAAGAAGGAAGTGACCGGCGCCAATGTGCTGGTCGCGATCTTCGGCGAGAAGGATTCGCACGCGGTCTACTACCTGCACCAGCAGGGCGTGACGCGGCTCGACGTCGTCAACTTCATCGCGCATGGCATCAAGAAGTCCGAGCCCCCCGAGCCCGCCAAGGGCAACGAAGGCGGCAGCGGCGAGGGCGAGAAGGAAGAGGCCGGCGAAGGCAAGGGCTCGCCGCTGGACCAGTTCACCCAGAACCTCAACCAGCT
>CAZTTC010000146.1:0-7621 GCA_964616015.1 uncultured Methylibium sp.
ATGCTCAACAGCTACTCGGGCTGGGCCGCCGCGGCCACCGGCTTCATGCTGAGCAACGACCTGCTGATCGTGGTCGGCGCGCTGGTCGGCAGCTCGGGCGCGATCCTGTCCTACATCATGTGCCGCGCGATGAACCGCAACTTCATCAGCGTGATCGCGGGCGGCTTCGGCGGCGGTGCACCGGCGCCGGCCGCGGGCGGGGCGGCGGCGCAGCCGGAGGGCGAAGTGACGCCGGTCAGCGCGGTCGAGACCGCCGAGCTGCTGCGCGAATCGAAGCACGTCATCATCGTGCCCGGCTACGGCATGGCGGTGGCGCAGGCCCAGCACACGGTCTACGAGATCACCAAGCTGCTGCGCGAGAAGGGCGTCACCGTGCGCTTCGGCATCCACCCGGTGGCGGGCCGCATGCCCGGCCACATGAACGTGCTGCTGGCCGAGGCCAAGGTGCCCTACGACATCGTCCTCGAGATGGACGAGATCAACGAGGACTTCCCTGAGACCGACGTGGCGATGGTGATCGGCGCCAATGACATCGTGAACCCGGCGGCCCAGGAAGACCCGGCCAGCCCGATCGCCGGCATGCCGGTGCTCGAGGTCTGGAAGGCCCGGACCTCGATCGTGATGAAGCGCAGCATGGCCTCCGGCTACGCCGGGGTCGACAACCCGCTGTTCTACAAGGACAACAACCGCATGCTCTTCGGCGACGCGAAGAAGATGCTGGACGAGGTGCTGGCCGCGCTGAGGGCCTGAGCCAGGCGGCGGGCGCGTGGCCTTCCGGCCCCGCCCGCGCCATGGCGGCCGTCAGTTCTTCGGCTTCAGCCCGTGGCCGAACGAGGTCCTGGCCCACTTGTCGCCGCGCCAGACTCGCCACGGGATCACTGCGCCGGCAGGCGTCCATGTTGCCGACCACGACGCGGGGTCAGGACGCCGTGGGCCGGGCCGCGGGCCGGTGCCCGCAGGGCGCGAGGCCGCGATCGTGCGCTTCGCACGCTGGAGCGGCCACCCTAGCCGGCGCTATCGAATTCCCTGACGTGGCCCGAGTAAGCCCGCAGTCAGAATCGCCCCACTTTCCCGGAGCGCGCTATGGAATCCCTTTGGCTCAAGCATTACCCGGCCGGTGTGCCGGCTTCGATCAACGTCGAGCAGTACCCCTCGCTGGTGGCTCTGATCGAGGAGAGCTTCAAGAAGTACCGCGACCTGCCGGCCTACAAGTTCATGGGCAAGTCGATCAGCTTCGGCCAGGTCGACGAGATGTCGCGCGCCTTCGCGGGCTACCTGCAGTCGCTCGGCCTGGCGGCCGGCGATCGCGTCGCGGTGATGCTGCCCAACGTGCCGCAGTACCCGGTCGCGATCGCGGCGATCCTGCGCGCCGGCTACGTGGTGGTCAACGTGAACCCGCTGTACACGCCGCGCGAGCTGGAGCACCAGCTCAAGGACTCGGGCGCGAAGGCCATCGTCATCATCGAGAACTTCGCCAACGTGCTGCAGAAGGTGATGGCGGCCGTGCCGACCCAGCACGTGGTGCTGACGGCGCTGGGCGACCTGCTGGGCTTTCCCAAGTCGCTGATCGTCAACACGGTGGTGCGCAAGGTCAAGAAGATGGTGCCGGCCTTCGACCTTCCGGGCGCGGTGCGCTTCAACGACGCCCTCGCCAAGGGCCGCGGCATGAGCTACAAGCCGGCCCAGGTCGGCCCCGACGACATCGCGGTGCTGCAGTACACCGGCGGCACCACCGGCGTCAGCAAGGGCGCGGTGCTCAAGCACCGCAACCTGGTCGCCAACATCCTGCAGGCCGAGGCCTGGTACCAGCCGGCGCTGAAGAAGATCCCGCCCGGCGAGCAGATCGTCACCATCTGCGCGCTGCCGATCTATCACATCTTCGGCTTCAACACGAACGTGATGCTGTCGATGCGCATGGGTGGCTGCAACATCCTGATCCCCAACCCGCGCGACCTGCCGGCAGTCTTCAAGGCGCTGTCGACCGAGAAGTTCCACAGCTTCCCGGCCGTCAACACGCTGTTCAACGCGATGGCCAACCATGCCGACTTCAAGACGGTGGACTGGAGCCACCTGAAGATCTCGGTCGGCGGCGGCATGGCGGTGCAGAGCGCGACCGCCAAGCTCTGGCTCGAGAAGACCGGCTGCCCGATCGTCGAGGGCTACGGCCTGTCGGAGACCTCGCCGTCGGCCACCTGCAACCCGGTCGACAGCGCTGCCTACAGCGGCAACATCGGCCTGCCGATGCCCAACACCGAGCTCAAGCTGCTGGACGACGACGGCAACGAGGTGCCGATGGGCACGCCGGGCGAGATCGCGATCCGCGGTCCGCAGGTGATGGCCGGCTACTGGCAGCGCCCGGACGAGACGGCCAAGGTGATGATGGCCGACGGCTTCTTCCGCACCGGCGACATCGGCACGGTCGACGAGCGCGGCTACTTCAAGATCGTCGACCGCAAGAAGGACATGATCCTGGTCAGCGGCTTCAACGTCTACCCGAACGAGGTCGAGGACGTGGTGACGCAGATGCCGGGCATCCTGGAGTGCGCCGCCGTCGGTGTGGCCGACGCGAAGGCCGGCGAGGCGGTCAAGCTCGTCATCGTGCGCCGCGACCCCAACCTCACCGAGTCGCAGGTGCGCGCCTATTGCGAGAGCAACCTCACCGGCTACAAGCGGCCCAAGGTCGTCGAGTTCCGCACCGAGCTGCCCAAGACGCCGGTCGGCAAGATCCTGCGGCGCGAGCTGCGCGACAAGACCTGACCGCGAAGCGGCCGGTTCAGGCGACGCCCGAGCGGCCCGGTGGCAACATCGGGCCGTCGTTCTTGTAGGGCTGACGATGACTCTGGCCTTGATGGGCGCCCTGCCCGAGGAGCTTGCCGGACTGCGCGCCGCGCTCGTCGCGCCGGCCGTGCATCACCATGCCGGGCGCGAGTTCGTCACCGGTCGGCTCGACGGCCACGCGGTGGTGCTGGTGCTGTCGCGCATCGGCAAGGTGGCAGCCGCGACCACGGCGACGCTGCTGATCGAGCGCTTCGGCGCCGAGGCCATCGTCTTCACCGGCGTGGCCGGCGGGCTGGCGCCGGCCGTGCAGGTGGGCGACATCGTCGTCGCGCGCCAGCTGCTGCAACACGATCTCGACGTCTCGCCGCTGTTCCCGCGCCACGAGGTGCCGGGCAGCGGGCGCGCTCGCTTCCCGGCCGATGCGCCGCTGTCCGATGCCCTGGCACGGGCCGCGCGCGATGCGCTGGAGGCCGAGCGCATCGGCCTGGCCGCGTCGCTGGCCTCGCTGGGCATCAAGGCGCCGGCGGTGCACGAGGGCCTGGTGGTCAGCGGCGATCGCTTCGTCGCGACGGCCGCCGAGAGCCTCGCGCTGCGCGCCGAGCTGCCCGATGCGCTGGCCGTCGAGATGGAGGGCGCGGCGGTGGCTCAGGTATGCCACGACTGCGACCTGCCGTTCGCGGTGCTGCGGACCGTCTCCGATCGCGCCGACGACAGCGCGCACGTCGACTTCCGCCGCTTCATCGCCGAGGTGGCGGGACCGCTGGCCAGCGCGATCGTGCGCACCTGGCTGCGGCGCGCGGGGCCTGCGCTCGGCTGAGTCTCAGGCGCGCTTCAGGTCGTGCCGGCGCAGCGGCAGCTCGCGGATGCGCCGGCCGGTGGCCGCGAAGACAGCGTTCAGCACGGCCGGCGCCGCGACGGCGATGGTCGGCTCGCCGACCCCGCCCCAGAAGCCGCCCGAGGGCATGGCGATCGTTTCGACGCGCGGCATCGCCGCCATCTGCATCACCGGGTAGCGGTCGAAGTTGGTCTGCACGATGCGCCCGCGCTCGACGGTGCACTCCCCGTACAGCGCGGCCGACAGCCCGAAGGCGAAGCTGCCCTCGACCTGGGCCTCGATCTGCTGCGGGTTGACCGCATGGCCGCAGTCGGTGGCGGCGACGATGCGGTGGATGCGCAGCCGGCCCGCGTCGTCGACCGAGACCTCGGCCACCGCCGCGACGTAGCTGCCGAAGCCCATCACCTGCGCCATGCCGCGAAAGACGCCCGGCGCCGCCGGCCGGCCCCAGCCGGCGCGCTCGGCCGCGGCCTCGAGCACCGCGAGATGCTTCGGATGCCTGGCCATCAGCTTGCGTCGCAGCGCCAGCGGATCCTGCTGCGTGGCGTGCGCGATCTCGTCGATGAAGCACTCGAGGTAGAAGGTGTTCTGGTTCAGGTTGACGCCGCGCCAGATGCCCGGCGTGACCGGTGGGTTGTGCATCGCGTGGTCGATCAGCAGGTGCGCAATCGTGTAGCCGAGCGCCGCGTCGGAGCTGTCGGCGTCCAGGCCCTGGAACATCAGGCCATCGCGGCCGTCCTTCAGGCTGCGCGGCCAGTGCGAGCCGATGATCGACTGCCCCGAGAGGCGCAGGTGCAGCGACTGCAGCTCGCCCTGCGCGTCGAGCCCGGCGGTGAGCCGGGCCTGCGTGACGGGGTGGTAGTAGCCGTGCGTCATGTCCTCCTCGCGCGACCAGATCAGCTTGACCGGTGATCCCGGGACCGCCTTCGCGAGAGTCGCTGCCTGGCGCACGAAGTCGTGGGCGGCGCGGCGACCGAAGCCGCCACCGAGCGGCAGCTTGTGCAACTCGCACTGCTCGACCGGCAGGCCGGCCGCATCGGCCAGGTTGCGCAAGGCGTCGTCGGCGTTCTGCGACGGCGACCAGGCTTCGCAGCGGGCCGGCGTGGTCGCGGTCGCCGGCGTGAAGCGCGCCGTCGCCGTCATCGGCTCCATCGTCGCGTGGTGCTGGTAGGGGAAGGCGTAGTCGGCCTCGATGCGGCGGGCGGCGTGCGCGAGCGCCGCCCGGGCATCGCCGTTGCTGCGGCCGACGGCCGCGTCGGGCGCAGCGAGACCGGCTTTCAGCGTCGCGGCGATGTCGGCGCTGGACAGGGCCGCGTTCGGGCCCTCGTCCCACTCGATCGGCAGCGCGTCGAGCGCCGTCTTCGCCTGCCACCAGGTGTCGGCCACGACGGCCACCGCCTGCGTGCCGACGCGCACCACCTGCTTCACGCCGGGCCGCTGCAGCACGGCGGCCTCGTCGACGTGTTTCACGGACCCGCCGAACACCGGGCAGGCGCGGATCGCCGCGTTGAGCAGGCCGGGCAGCTGCAGGTCGCTGGCGTAGACCAGGGCGCCGGTGGTCTTCTCGGCGGTGTCGAGCCGCGCCAGGCGCTGGCCGGCGAGCTGCCAGTCCTTGGGGTCGCGCAGCGGCAGCTTGCGCCATGGCGCCGAGCCCTTGGCCGCGGCCGCTGCGACGGCGCCATAGCTCGTCCGCCGGCCGCTCGGGGCGTGCGTGATGACACCACGGCGGGTCCGGCACTCGGAGGCCGCGACCTTCCATCCGCGCGCGGCCGCCTCGACGAGCATCGCGCGCGCCGCCGCGCCGGCCTGGCGCAGCTCGTCGTGCGAGCCGCGGATGCTGCCGCTGCCGACCGTCCACATCGATCCCCAGACCCGCGACCGCGCCAGGTTGCGACTCGGCGTCGGGTACTCGGTGCGCACGCGCGACCAGTCGCAGTCGAGCTCCTCGGCGACGAGCTGCGCCAGGCCGGTGAGCGAGCCCTGGCCCATCTCGGAGCGCGCGATGCGGACGATCACCGTCTCGTCGGCTTGCACGACGACCCAGGCGTTGACTTCGGGCGGGTCGTTCGGGCCGGCGGCCGTGGTCCAGCGCCGCCGGTGCTTGTAGCCGACCGCTCCGACGACCAGGCTGCCGGTCGCGACGACGGTGCCGCCCAGGAAGAGCCGCCGGCTCCAGCGCGAGGCGCTCAGGTTCTTCAGGATGGCCATGGATCGAGCATGTCACATCGCGCGGGCCGTCACCGCCGCACGGCCGGGGTCTCGACGCGCAGGCCGTGCCAAGCCGCGGGCCTCAGGCCTTCTTCAGGCGGTGGTGCCGGAGCCGCAGGTCGCGGATGCGCCGGCCGGTGGCCGTGAAGGGCCCGTCGAAGCCGACGACCGGACCGCTGGCCGCGGCCGGCGGTCCGCCGAGCAAGCGCCGCCGCGAGGCGGTGGCGGCGCTCATGCGGCGCCGCCTTGCGTCGGGGCCGGGGCGCGGGCGACATGCACGATGTCCAGGCCGGCCCGCTTGACGTCGCCGCCCGCCGCCACGACCTTGATCGCGGCGCGCACGCGGTTATAGGTGCCGCAGCGGCAGAGGTTGGTCATCGCCGCGTCGATGTCGGCGTCGGTCGGGTCGGGCTTGTCCTTCAGCAGCGCCGCGGCCGCCATGATCATGCCGCTCTGGCAGTAGCCGCACTGCGGCACGTCGAGCGCGGCCCAGGCCTTCTGCACCGGGTGCGAGCCGTCCGTGGACAAGCCCTCGATCGTCACGATCTTGGCGCCGGCATCGACCGTCGAGACGGGCCGCACGCAGCTGCGCGTGGGCACGCCGTCGATGTGCACGGTGCAGGCACCGCACTGCGCGATGCCGCAGCCGTACTTGGTGCCGGTCAGGCCGAGCTGCTCGCGCAGCACCCACAGCAGCGGCGTGTCGGGCTCGGCGTCGAACTCGCGCACCGCGCCGTTGACGTTCAATCGGGTCATCGGGGTTTCCAGGAAGGGGACGGCGCGGACGGCACCGGGGCGGTGAAGCTGACAGCCTTGTCAGGATGGCAGGTTTGCCATGCCCGATGGGCGCGATGGGGCATCGGGCGCTCAGCGGAGCAGCCAGCGCGCCAGCAGCGGCAGCAGCAAGGCGCCCAGCACCCCGTGCAGGCCCATCGCGAGGCTGGCGTAGGCGCCCGCGCGCGGGTTCACGGACCACGCGCGCGCCGTGCCGATGCCATGCGCCGCGAGGCCCAGCGCGAAGCCGCGCGCGGCCCAGTCGCGCACCCGCATCGCGTTCAGCAGCGGCGTGACGACCAGCGCGCCGACGATGCCCGTCGTCACGGTGAACACCGCGGCGAGGGTGGCCGAGCCGCCGATCTGCTCGGCGATGCCCATCGCGATCGGCGCCGTCACCGACTTCGGCAGCAGCGAGGCCAGCAGCAGCTTCGATCCGCCCAGCGACCAGGCCACGCCCAGCGCCACCGCGACCGACACGCCGGCGCCCAGGCACAGCGCGATCAGCAGCGTGCCGGCGCGCGCGCGCAGCTCGGGCCACAGCCGCGCCAGCGGCACGGCCAGCGCGACCGTGGCCGTGCCCAGCAGGAAGTGCACGAACTGCGCACCCTCGAAGTAGCGGCGGTAGGGCGTGCCGGTGGCCCACAGCACCGCGATGATCGCCAGCACCGACCACAGCACCGGGTTGGCGAGCGGGTGGCGCTGCGTGCGCACCGAGACCTGGTCGGCGACGACATAGGCGCCGAGCGTCAGCGTCAGCCCGAACAGCGGCGTCGCGGCGAGGTAGACCCAGACCTCGGCCAGCGGCTCGAGGGCGCCGACCAGCCCGACCGGCCCGATCGGCATTCGCAGCGGCTCAGCCATCGTGCCGCGCCTCGTCGTCGGGCGGTGGACCGAGGCGCTTCGCGAGGAACCAGGCCGTGACTGCGATCGCGGCGACCGTGCTGGCGACGATCGCCACGATCCAGGCCAGGCCTTCGCGCGCCAGCGGCTCCCAGTACAGCATCACGCCGACCGCGGCCGGGA
>CAZTTC010000147.1:0-7586 GCA_964616015.1 uncultured Methylibium sp.
CCGAAGCTGCCGCCCGAGTCGCGCGGCACGCGGTGGCGCAGCTTGTTGCCCGGCAGCTTGAGCGCCATCGCCATCACCGCGTGCAGCGAGAACGGGCCCATGAAGTTGCTGAGCACGTCGTAGCCCTCACCGCCGGCCAGGTGCTCGGCGACGACCACGCCGCATTCGATGGGCGCGCAGGAGTTGCGCGGGTAGTGCACCGTGGCGCTGACGCGGTGCACGGCGTTGGCGAACGCGGCCTCGGGCTCGCCGTAGCGGAAGGCGCGCTCCGAGACGATGTTGCTGCCGACGGCGTCGTGCAGCAGCGGGCTGCCGGCCTGCAGCGCACGCGCTATCTCCACCACCACCGGCAGCGGCTCGTAGTCGACGCGGATCGCGTCCAGCGCGTCCTCGGCGAGGTAGCGGTCCTCGGCCACCACCACCGCGACCGGCTCGCCGACATAGCGCACGCGATCGACCGCCAGCGCCCAGTGCTGCATCGGCTGCTTGACGCCGACGACGAAGGGCTGCGACCAGCGCTGCACGTCGTCGCCCGTCAGCACCGCGCGCACGCCGGGCAGCGCCAGCGCCGCGGCCACGTCGACAGCGCCCAGCTTCGCGTGCGGGTGCGGCGAGCGCAGCACCGCCGCGTGCAGCGTGCCGGGCTTGACGCCCAGGTCGTCGCCGTAGCTGCCGCGCCCGCTCAGCAGCGCCGCGTCTTCCAGCCTCTGCAGGGGCTGGCCGACATGGGCGCCGTCCGGGCGGACGGCGAGCGCGGGCTCACGGTGCAAGGCGGTCTCCTGTGGTTGTCGTTGTGCGTTGGAGCGCAGTCTCGACATCCGCAGGCGCGGGCGTTAACGCAAGGGTCCGGCGATGGACCGGATCGTCCGGTCACTGACCAAATCGTCGGGTGAGATGTGTGCTGCGGTGCAGCGGTGGCTTGAGTCGGGCTTGCTTTCGGTCAGATTGGGGGTTGTCGTCTGCAAGCAGCCATAAAACAGACGACGCATCACGGTGTGAGAGCCCGGTCTGACTCGGGTTACCCGACAATCGGCAGTTAGAGCAACGTAGAGAAGATGCGATTAGTGAGATAGAAGCCGTATGAGCCTCGACGACCTCAAGCGACTCCTACAAAACCACTTCGGCGACGGCCTTGTCACCGTTGTCGGTTCGGGCCTTTCTGTGGCCGAGGGGGTCCCGGGCATGGGGGGCTTGGCCGATCATCTTCGCGATAACGTGGCCTCGAACCTGGGAACCGAAGACAAAGCTCTCTGGGCCGAGCTTCTACCGCTCATAGAGAAGCACGGGTTGGAGACGGCGCTCCAAGCCAAGGCGCCGAGCCCAGCGCTGGAGGCCGCGATCGCCGCACGGACTGGTGAACTGTTCGCGGCGCACGAGCGGCGCGTCATCTCCGAGGTGTTCGCTGGCCGCAAGTTGCGTTTGACCCGCCTTCTTGCTCACATGCTCAAGCCCTCCGCTGGCCTGCCGATCATCACGACGAACTACGAGCGGCTAGTCGAATTGGCCGTCGAAGAGGCGGGGCTCGCCGTGGACACCATGTTCGTCGGCCGTTTCGCTGGCGCGCTCGACGAGAAGGAAAGCAGGTACAGCTTCTGCCGCGGTGTCGAGCTAAAAAAGGGGCGCGCCAAACTTCAGCACCGCGAGCGCGCGCTCGTGTTCAAGCCGCACGGCAGCCTCGATTGGTACCTGCGGGGCGATAGACCTGTCTGCTGCGTGGCCGAGGTCGACGGCGCAACGCGCCTCATCATCACTCCCGGCCAGAACAAGTTTCGCAACGGCTACGACAGCCCGTTCGATCTTCACCGTGCTAGGGCCAACGAGGCGATCGACCGTGCCGGGCGCTTCCTCATTCTGGGGTACGGGTTCAACGACGACCATCTAGAGACGCACTTGTTGCCCGCTATCAAGGCGGGCAAGCCGACCCTGATACTGACCCGCACTCTTAGCGCCAAGGCGCACACACTGGCGCTGTCGCACGCAAATGTAGTTGCTCTTGACTTCGCGCAAGGGGCCGGCGCCGATGGCACGCGGGTGATCCGGGACGGCGTGCCGACCTTCGTACCAGGGCTCGCGCTTTGGGATGTGAACTCGCTTGTTGACGAGGTACTTGAGCCATGACGGAAGCCGCTGCCGCCCTTCAGTTCACTGAGGCCGACCTGCTCGGAAGAGTCGCCGCGGTGGATACAAGCCGGGTGACGATCGATGTTTCTAACTCGGTGTTGCTGACGCGAATCGGCATCGGTAACTTGATCGCCGTGCGCGGCAGCACGGAGCGCGAGTACCTGATCGCTATAGCTGAGCGCGTGACCCGCAGCTTGCGAGACGAGTTGCCCGAAGAAGCCCCGGAGGATGGCGACAACGTGATGCTCGTCCCCGTTCCCACCGACCTCGTTCGCGGCGCTCTCATTGGCACGTTCCGCACGGTCGATGGCGAAAAGAAGAACACATTCAAGCGCGGCGCGGATAGCTTCCCTCAGATCGACCGCGAGTGCTTTGTCATCTCCGCGGCGAACCTGCAGCGGTTTATGGGTCTCCTCGGAGCTGACTTCCCTGAAAGCGAACGCCTCAAGCTGGGCGTGTTCGTCACCGACCGCAACGCAGATGCAATCGTGAGTGGGGATAAGTTTTTCCAGCGGCATGCCGCCATCCTCGGCAGCACGGGCTCTGGTAAGAGCTATGCCGTGGCCCTAATCCTGGAGCGGGCGGCCAAGCTGAAGTACCCCAATATCGTCATCTTCGACATGCATGGTGAGTACACGCCGCTGGCCGACACCGCCAAAGGTGGGTTCGCCACGCGCCTACGCATTGCCGGGCCGGGTGATCTCCAGATTCCCGGCGCCGATGCGCTCTTCCTACCCTACTGGCTGTTGAATCGCGACGAGATGCTGTCGATGATTCTCGATCGCAGCGATCAGAACGCACCCAACCAAGCGTCTCGGTTCACGCTTCACGTCAGAACGCTCAAGCAGAGGACGCTCGAAGCGGAAAAGAAGACCGAGACCGTCAAGACCTTCACAGTCGATTCGCCCGTCCCCTACTCGATTCAGGACTTGGTCAGCTTGCTGGAGAAGGACAACACAGACAAAGGCGTTGGCCAGAAGGGTACCCCGATCAAGGGGGATTGGGAGGACAAGCTCACGCGGTTCATTTCCCGGCTTGAAGCCAAGCTCGATGACCGTCGCTACGGGTTCATGTTCAGCCCGCCCGCCGCGGCGAACGGCTACGCTTGGCTGGGGAAGCAACTCGTAGCATTGCTAGGTGCGGCCGGTGGCAAGGGCATCAAGGTGATCGACTTCTCCGAAGTCCCGTCCGATGTTCTGCCTGTTGTCACGGGCACGCTGGCTCGACTCCTGTACGACGTTCAGTTTTGGATGGAGCCCGCCAAGCGGACACCCGTCACCCTGCTGTGCGATGAGGCGCACCTATACCTTCCCACGCGTGACGATGCTGATGCCGTCCAACGGCAGGCGCTAGGCGCTTTCGAGCGAATCGCGAAGGAAGGGCGCAAGTATGGGGTTTCACTGCTCGTCGTCAGTCAGCGCCCTTCAGACGTGAGCAAGACCATCCTTAGCCAGTGCAACAACTTTCTGTCGTTGAGATTGACGAACGAGACCGACCAAGCTGTCATCAAGCGGCTCATGCCCGACTCGCTCGCCGGCCTAACCAGCATCCTCCCGCTCTTGGACACCGGCGAAGCGCTGATGCTTGGCGACGCTGTGCTATTGCCCTCGCGAATTCGCTTGGACAAGCCGTTGATTGCGCCGGACAGCGCAACGCGTGACTTCTGGAAGGAGTGGGGCACGCTGGCATCGGATCCAGCGGCTATCGAGACCGCCGTGGAAGCCCTACGCAGTCAAACCCGGGCAAAGAATTAGTGATGTCCGCGTCGTTCAAGTGAGGGAGCATGCATTCATGAAACCGGTCCACCCGCTCATCACCGTGGATCCGCTGCGTCGCGGCGGCCGGGCCTGCGTGCGCGAGCTTCGCATCAGCGTGGGCGACGTGCTGAGCTGGCTGGCACAGGGTCAAACGCCCGCGCAGATCGTGGTGGACTACCCCGAACTGACGACCGAAGACATCCGTGCCTGCCTGGCCTGGGCCGCCGCCCGTGAAGACCACGAAGTGCGGCTGGCCCTAGCGTGAAACGGCTGCTCGACGAGAACCTCTCCCGGCGCCTGGTGTTCGCCTGCGCGCGGCCTTCGACGACCCCGTCACGCGCGTTGTGGTGATCGAGTGAACGAGGCCGCGCAGTCGCCGCGGTGCCGCGCCCGGCAGGCTGTTGTTTGTTCGACGTCAACGTAGACTATTCGACACCACCGTAGCCAAATCGGCTACATTGCCGTCCAATCGACTACGGCCCGGCAATGAACGAATCCACCCTGGAAGAGCTGTTCGGCGGCGTGGCGCGCTTTCGCGCGCTGCGCTCGCTGTTCGCCGAGCCCGGGCGGGGCTTCGGCCAGCGCGAGCTGGCGGCCGAGGCCGGCATCGACCCCGGCAACGTCGCCCGGCTGCTCAAGCGCTGGACGGCCGCGGGCCTGGTGCGGCGGCAGCAGCAGGACGGCCTGCCCCGCTACTACGCCAGCGCCGATCCGAGCCTGGCCGCGCTGGCCACGCTGATGCAGCAGGACAGCCGGCTGGTCCGCACACTGCGCGAGCCACTGGCCGGCCTCGCGGGCGTGAAGCTGGCGCTGGTGTTCGGCTCGGTGGCGCGCGGCGAGGCCCGTGCCGGCAGCGACGTGGACGTGCTGGTGCTCGGCAGCGCCTCCGAGCTCAAGCTCAATGCCGCGCTCAAGCCCGCGGGGCGGGCGCTGGGGCGGCCGGTGCATGCCACTGCCTTCAGCATCGACGCCTTCAAGCAGCAGCTCCGCGCCGGCGAGAGCTTCGCGCTGGGCGTTGCGCAGGGGCCGCGCATACCGCTGATCGGGGACTTCGATGCTGAAATCCTTCAAGCAACTGGCCGATGAGCCCGGCTCACCGCTGAAGCCCCGCCCCGCCAACGGCCGCGACGTGGTGGCCTGGCTGGAGCAGGCGAGGGTGAAGTTGCAGGACGCGCAGCAGCCCAGCGTGTCGGCCGGCACGCGCATGGACGCGGCCTGGGACGCGGTGCTGATGGCCAGCCTGGCCGTGGCCTGCGCCGAAGGCTGGACCGCGACCAGCGACCGGGGGCACCACGAGGTGATCTGGGAAGGAGCGGCTCACGCTCTGGGCCTGGGGTCTGGGCGCCACGACGAACTGGATGCCTTGCGCGGCTGGCGCAACCGCAAGTACCGGGCGCAGCAGGGCTCCACCGAGGCCGAAGTGGCCGAGGCGGTGGCGTTGGTGGCCCCGTTCCTCGACCGCGATGTGACCGAGTGGTTCGCCAGCCGGCATGCCAAGCTGCTCAAGCAGGGGCTGGCCCGCTGAACGACTGCAACGCAACGCTTGCAGCCCTCGACGCCGAAGCGATCGCAGGCGCACCCGCGTCATACCGAGTTGCATTCGATCGATTGGATGGACTCCCTCTCCCACTTGCGGGAGGGGGAGCAAGCTTGATGGAAACCCGGGTCGATGGCGCCACGCCCTCCGGACGGTCATCGTCCGGTCATGCTGGCCATCCGCGGGGTCACAGATACTTCTTGACGACTCTGTAAGCTGGGCCGCCCGGCATCGACTAGCGCTGCGAGAGCGCTGGAGGCCCGCAGAGGCCCAGTCTGCTTGTATTGTCTTTCCCCACCCACAGGAGTTGTTTCCATGCCCAAGCTGGTTCTTTCCACCGTCGCCGCGGCCTCTGTCCTCTTGACCGCCGGCGCATTCGCGCAGTCGCCCGCGGGCGCCCCGGTCGATCCGAACACCTTCTTGAACCAGTTCGAGTCCACCTTCGGCAAGTTCGAGGGTTATCGCCGCTCCGGCGCCAAGGGGATCTGTGCGACGGGCGAGTTCGTCGGCACGGCGGAGGCGCGCGCGCTCTCGACCAGCTCGGCCTTCAGCGGCAAGCCGGTGCCGGTGGTGGCGCGCTTCTCGGTGGGCGGCGCCAACCCGAAGGCGCCGGACAACGCCAAGTCCCAGCGCAACCTGGCGCTGCAGTTCGACCTGCCGGGCGGCGAGCAATGGCAGATGGGCAATATCTCGGCGCCGGTGTTCGGTGCTTCGTCGCCCCAGCAGTTCTTCGGCCGCCTGGCCTCCCTGCAGCCCGACCCGGCCACCAAGATGCCCGACCCGGCCAAGGTCAAGGCCTTCGCCGATGCCAACCCCGAAGTGCTGCTGCAGGGCAAGCACTTCGCGTCGCAGCCGGTGCCGGCCAGTTTCGGTAGCGTCAACTACTGGGGCGTGCACGCCTTCGGCTTCGTCAATGCCGGCGGCAGCAAGCAGTTCGGCAAGTGGATCTTCGAACCCGTCGGCGGCCTCCAGGGCCTGACGGACGACGAGGCCAAGGCCAAGGGCCCGAGCTTCCTGTTCGACGACCTGCGCCAGCGCGTGAAGGACGGCAAGGTCGCGTTCAACTTCAACCTCGAGCTGGCCGAGGCGGGCGACAAGATCGACAGCGCCACCGTGCCGCTGCCGGAAGGCCGCAAGAAGGTCAACCTGGGCTTGCTGAAGATCACCTCGGTGGCCGAAGACGGCGGTGGTGCCTGCCTGACGATCACCTACAACCCGATGGTGTTCCCGAAGGGCGTGGAGCCGTCGGCCGACCCGATGATCGCCGCCCGGGCAGCTCCGTACGCCGTCGGCCTCGGCCGCCGCCTGACGGAAGGCGCCAAGCAGCAGTAAGCCGCGCAGCGGTCCTCGGCTGAGCGACAAGCCGAGGACCGGTCCCGCTGTGGCGGGTCGGTGTGCGTTGGCGGCGCAGGCGTGGGGCGGCGGTCGACTCAGATCAGATCCGCTCCGACCCCCACCGCCGACGGCGGCTCGAACAGGTTCACCACGCGCCGGTAGTCGCTCGGCGTGATCCCGAGGTGCGCGCGGAAGAAGCGCGAAAAGTGCCCCGGCGCCGAGAAGCCCAGGCCGTAGGCCACGTCGCCGACGGCGTCGCGGCTGTGCGTCAGCCGGTCGATCGCGGCCTCGAAGCGCAGCACGTTGGCATAGACCAGCGGCGTGACCTGGGTGTCGCGCTGGAACAGCGCGAAGAAGTGCGCGCGCGACAGCCCGGTCTGCGCGGCCAGGGTGTCGACGTCGAGGTCGTGCGCCACGTCCTGCTTCATCAGCGCGATGGCCTGGCGGATGCGCGGGTCCATCGCCACCGGCGGCTTGCTCTTCAGCAGCCCGGCCAGGTCGCGCCAGCCGGAGTAGCTCTCCACCACCGCGATGATCAGGTTGAACAGCAGGCTCTCCAGCCGGCCGGGCGAGACCTCGTCGGCCCACCACAGCTCGAGCACGAACTCCTCGGCGATCTTGCGCGTGGCCTCGGTGATGCGCACGCAGGGCTGCGGAAAGAAGCGCGGGTGGCCCGACAGCGCCAGCGAGCGCTGGATGTCGGCCAGCCAGGGCGGCTCGATGTAGAGCGCCAGGATCAGGGTGTTGCTGCCGGGTGGGGCGTCGTGCTCGTAGGCGTGATGCTCCCAGGCGTTGACCAGCACCGCGGTGTCGTCGGTCAGCGGCGCGCGCTCGCC
>CAZTTC010000148.1:0-7502 GCA_964616015.1 uncultured Methylibium sp.
TGCAGTACCGCCGCTTCTGGCTCGAGACCGAGAACCGCTGGGTGCGCCTGCGCGTCACGAACGCGGCGCTGCGCCTGATCGACAAGGTGGGCATCGAACAGGTCGTCGCCGACCTGCGTGCCCGCGGCGAACTGTGACCCGAACCTGAGCGAGGAGCACATCATGGCCAAAGGTGGACGCGAGAAGATCAAGCTGGAGTCGACGGCCGGCACCGGTCATTTCTACACGACCGACAAGAACAAGAAGACCCATCCCGAAAAGATGGAGCTGATGAAGTTCGATCCCAAGGCGCGCAAGCACGTCGCCTACAAGGAAGTGAAGCTGAAGTAGGCGTCAGCTCTCGCTCCCAAGCGAAAGGCGCCCCGCGGGGCGCCTTTGCTTTGGGGCCGCGATGCGCGCCGCCCGCGCGCGCTTCAGGCGTGCGCCGCGCGCAGGCGCATCGCGAAGTCCTGCAAGGCCGCGATGCCGCTCTCCTCGGCTTTTCGGCACCAGGCCTGGAGGTCGGCGACCAACTGCTCGGCCGACACGTTGGTGCGCGTCCACAGCAGTCGCAATTCCTCGCGCATCGTCACCAGCTTGTCGAGCACCGGGTGTTCGGCACGCGCCGTGGCAACATCGCTACGCACCGCATGGGGAATGCGGTCGTCGTCGCGGTGCAGCCAGCGCTTCGCGAGCCGCAGCTGCTTCCACTTTGTCGTGTCGCGCTGGCCTTGCGCCTTCAGGCGCGTCAGCTCGGCATGGCAGGCCGCCTTGAGTTCGCGGCCAAAGCCAGCCATCAACTCGTAGCGGTTCGCGATGATCGCCTCCAGCGTCTGGCTGTCGGCCACGGGCTTGACCGCGCCGAGCGCCAGCCGGGGCGGGGTCTTGCGCACCGTCGCCAGGCCGCAGCTTTGCAACACGCGGATGTAGAGCCAGCCGATGTCGAACTCGTAGGGCTTGACCGACAACTTCGCCGAGGTCGGGTAAGTGTGGTGGTTGTTGTGCAGCTCCTCGCCGCCGATGATGATCCCCCACGGCGAGATGTTGGTCGACGCGTCGGGCGCCTCGAAGCTGCGATAGCCCCACCAGTGGCCGATGCCGTTGATGATGCCGGCGGCCGTGATCGGGATCCACAGCATCTGCACCGCCCACACCGCAGCGCCGATGGCGCCGAAGAGGAACAGGTTCACCAGCAGGCAGATGCCCACGCCCTGCCAGCTGTAGCGGGTGTACAGATTGCGCTCGATCCAGTCGTCGGGTGTGCCGTGCCCGAACTTGGACAGCGTCTCCTGGTTCTTGGCTTCGCTGCGGTACAGCTCGCTGCCGGTCAGCAGCACCGTCTTGATGCCTCGCGTCTGCGGGCTGTGCGGATCGTCCTCGGTCTCGCACTTGGCGTGGTGCTTGCGGTGGATCGCCACCCACTCCTTGGTGACCATGCCCGTGGTCAGCCACAGCCAAGCCCGGAAGAAGTGCATCACCGCCGGATGAAGATCGAGCGCCCGGTGGGCCTGCGACCGGTGCAGGAAGATGGTGACTGCAGCGATGGTGATGTGCGTTGCCACCAGGGTGTAGGCCAGCACCTGCCACCACCTCGCATCAAGATAACCCTGGGCCAGGCCATTCACCGCACCGTCCCACATCGTCAAGACCCAGTCCATCGCCATCCTTTGCTGATTGCTGCGGGATTGTAGGTGCCGGCGCCCCCGACTGCCCCGGGAAACTACGGACTTTCCCGCATCAGATGACGAATTCGAGTCGAATGACCGACCGATCGTTCCAGCGGTCTCCCGTTAGCGCCGCTCCCACAATGCAGCAAAGAAGCCGTCCGTTGCATGCCGATGAGGCCACAATCTCAGGTAGTTGCCGCGCACCAGGTCACCTGCAGCGCTCACCTTCTGACGCTCCAGGACCTCAAGGGCCGGCAGCGCGACAAAGTCGCGCTGGGAGGCCAGCCAGGCTTGCGCGATCACCTCGTTCTCGGCGTCCAGCAGGCTGCAGGTTGCGTAGACGAGCCGCCCACCCGGCTTGACCAGGCGCGCAGCACTGGCCAGGATGGCCTGCTGCTTGGCACGCAGTTCCTCGACGGCCTGGGGCGACTGTCGCCACTTGAGGTCGGGGTTGCGACGCAAGGTGCCCAGGCCCGAGCACGGGGCGTCGACGAGCACCCGGTCGATCTTGCCGGCCAGGCGCTTGATCCGCTCGTCGCGCTCGTGAGCGATCTGCGCCGGGTGGACGTTCGACAGACCGCTGCGCGCCAGGCGCGGCTTGAGCGCTTCGAGTCGGTGGCCGGACACGTCGAAGGCGTAGAGCCGGCCCGTGTTGCGCATCATGGCGCCCAGTGCCAGTGTCTTGCCGCCGGCGCCGGCGCAGAAGTCCACGACCATCTCGCCGCGCCGCGCCTCGGTCAGCAGCGCGAGCAGTTGGCTGCCCTCGTCCTGCACCTCGACATCGCCGCGGGCAAAGACCGCCAGCCTGTTGAGCGAAGGCTTGCCCCGGATCCGCAGCCCCCAGGGCGAGTACGGGGTCGCCACGGCCTCGATGCCGCCCTCGCGCAGTGTCGCCGCCACTTGCTCGCGCTTGGCGCGCACTGCGTTGACGCGCAAGTCCAGCGATGCCGGCAGGTTGAGGCTTTCGGCCAGGGGCCAGAACTCGGCATCGCCCAGCGCGGCGTGCAGCGGCTCGGCCAACCAGTCGGGCAGGTTGTGGCGCAGCCTGTCGGGCAGGGCTTGCAGATCGACACCGCGAGCCCGACCCACCCACTCGCGCTCCTCGGGCGTCAGGGCAGCGCGCACGAACTCATCGCTGCCCTGCCAGCCCAGCAAGGCCAGACGCCGCTCGAGCGGGCCACGGCCCGTCTGCGCCAGGTGCTGGAACAGCAGGCGCCGCCGCAGGACCGTGTACGCGGTCTCGGCCAAGGCGTGTCGCTCGCGCGGGCCGAGACCGCGGTGCTGGTGGAAGAAGCTCGACAGCACGCCGTCGGCCGGCGCATCGAAGGCAAGCACCCTGCGGAGCAACTCGGTGGCGAGGTCGAGCAAGGCGGCCGGATGCATCGGCCGGATTATCCGTGGCAGTCGACCGCCCGTCGGCGGCTCACAGGCCGCTGGCGGCCAGCGCCTCACGCACTGCGCCGGCCTGGCGACGCGAGACGGCGAGCCATTCATCGGTGGGCGCCACGCGCACGGCCCAGCCTTCGGCACCCTCTTCCTCGCTCGCGCGGCGCTCCAGGGCCCGCACGGCGAGCTTGGCGACGATGGCATTGCGATGCACGCGCAGGAAACGGTCGCCGAGGCGCTGCTCGATCTCGGTCAGCGGATCGTCGAGCACGTAGGTGTGCTGCGCGGTCCTCAGGGTGACGTACTTGAGCTCGGCCTTCAGGTAGAGGACCTCCGCGAGCGGCACGCGCACCAGACGGCCGCGCTCGCTGACGACGATCACCGCCTCGTCGATCGCTGCGCCCGCGGCGCGCCGCGCCACGCGGGCGAGCGCCGCCTGCAGACGTTCGCGCTTGACGGGCTTGGTGAGGTAGTCGGCCGCCTCGAGCTCGAAGGCGCGCAGCGCATGCTCGGCATGCGCGGTCACGAACACGACCGCGGGCGGTCGCGGCAGGGCCTGCAGCCGGGCGGCGAGCGCCGTGCCGTCGATGCCGGGCATCTGGATGTCGAGCAGCAGGACGTCGGCGCGCTGCTGGGCCAGCCAGGACAGCGCCGCCTCGCCGTGCGCCAGCTCGCCGACCACCTCGGCCGCCGGATCGCCGGTGGCCGCCACATCGCGCACCAACTGCGCCAGCCGCAAGCGGGCCAAGGGCTCGTCGTCGACGATCAGCACTCTCAGCGCGTCGCTCACAGCGGCACCACGATCTGCACGCGATACACGTCGCCGTCGCGGCCGGCACGGAAGTCGGCAGCGACATCGTGCATCAGCCGCAAGCGCTCGCGCACGTTGCGCAGGGCCATGCCATGCCCGGGTACCGAGGCCTGCCGAGGCACGCTGTTGGCGACCAGGATCTCGACCTGGCCGCGCCGAACCCGCGTGCGCACGCGCATGGTCCCACCGCGCGGCGAGGGCTCGATGCCATGCTTGACCGCGTTCTCGACCAGCGGCTGCAGCAGCAGGGGCGGCAGGCGGGCGCCATCGGCCTGCGGATCGATCTCCCAGCGCACCTGCAGGCGCTCGCCGAAACGGATCTGCTCGATCGCCAGGTAGCGCCGCGCCAGCTCGACCTCGTCGTGCAGGCTGGCGGCCGCCTGCGAGCCGGTGTCGCCGAGCGCAACGCGGAAGAGCTCCGCCAGATCCTCGAGCACCGCTTCCGCACGCGACGGATCGATGCGCACCAGGGCGATCGCCGTGTTCAGGGTGTTGAACAGGAAGTGCGGGCGGATGCGCGACTGCAGCTCGGCCAGCCTTGCGGTGGTCGCTGCCGGGCGCTCGAGCCGGGCCCGTTGCCGCAACCAATGGAAGAACGCTGCCGCCATGGCCGCGCCGGTGGCCGCAACCGCCAGAGTCCGCAGACCCTCGGCGCTGGGGGGCGCCGCCCACTGCAGCTTGCTCCAGAGCCACCATCCGGCCAGGCCCCACACGGCACCAGCGAGCGTGGCCACGGTCCATTGCAAACCGATCGGCAGCCGCGCCAGCCGCCGCTGCGCCAGGCACGCCGTCAGCAGCCAGCACAGCAGCGCCGGCATGCCGACGGCCGAAGCTTCGGTCAGCAGCAGGCCCCAGCCGATCATGTCGCGCGCGATGAAGGCCGCGCCCAGGGCCAGCACACCGTGCAGGAACAGCACCGCACGCAGCACCACGCCGACGTGGCAGACGTCGAAGGCCGAGGGCTCGGGCTGCAGGTCGGCAACCTCGCGTGCCGGCTCGAAGCCGCCGAGGCTGCCGAATCCGGTGCTGAGCGGGGGCGATTCCACGCTGCCCGCCGTGTCGGCGTCGATCGACTTCGAGCCGGCATCGGTGGGTTCGGGGGCGCGGTTCACTCGGCAGGGACTCCTACAATCGATTGTCCACAACCTTCACGACCCGCGGCAAGCACCGTCGGCGGGTCGGACCATGAGCAAAGACACCCAACTCGACAAGAAGTCGCAGGCCTGGTCGGCACTGTTCTCCGAGCCGATGAGCGACCTCGTGAAGCGCTACACCGCCAGCGTCGGCTTCGACCGCCGGCTGTGGCGCGCGGACATCGCCGGCTCCCTCGCCCATGCCGAGATGCTGGCTGCGCAGGGCATCCTCGGCGGCGAGGACCTCGCCGCGATCGAGCGCGGCATGGCCCGGATCGGCGAGGAGATCGAGGCTGGCCGCTTCGACTGGAAGCTCGAGCTCGAGGACGTGCACCTCAACATCGAGGCGCGATTGACGCAGCTGGTCGGCGACGCCGGCAAGCGGCTGCACACCGGACGCTCCCGCAACGACCAGGTCGCCACCGACGTGCGGCTGTGGTTGCGCGACGAGATCGACGCCATCGCCGGGCTGCTCGCGTCGCTGCAGCGCGCCCTGGTGGACGTGGCGGAGCCGAACGCCGAGGTCATCCTGCCCGGCTTCACGCACCTGCAGGTCGCGCAGCCGGTGAGCTTCGGTCACCATCTGCTGGCCTACGTCGAGATGTTCGCGCGTGACGCCGAGCGCATGACCGATGTGCGCCGGCGGACCAACCGCCTGCCGCTCGGCGCTGCTGCGCTGGCCGGCACGGGCTATCCGCTCGACCGCGAGCGCGTTGCCCGCAGGCTGGGCTTCGACGGCGTCTGCCAGAACTCGCTCGACGCCGTCAGCGACCGCGACTTCGCGATCGAGTTCACCGCGGCCGCGACGCTGTGCATGGTCCATGTGTCGCGCCTGAGCGAGGAGCTGATCCTCTGGATGAGCCAGAGCTTCGGCTTCATCGACCTGGCCGATCGTTTCTGCACCGGCTCGTCGATCATGCCGCAGAAGAAGAACCCCGACGTGCCCGAGCTGGCGCGCGGCAAGACCGGTCGCGTCGTCGGCCACCTGGTGTCGCTGGTCACCCTGATGAAGGGCCAGCCGCTGGCCTACAACAAGGACAACCAGGAGGACAAGGAGCCGCTGTTCGACACCGTCGACACGCTGAAGGACACGCTGAGGATCTTCGCGGAGCTGGTCGGCGGCATCACGGTCAAGCCCGAGGCGATGGAGCGCGCCGCGAAGCGCGGCTACGCGACGGCCACCGACCTGGCCGACTACCTGGTCAAGAAGGGCCTGCCCTTCCGCGACGCCCACGAGGTCGTGGCGCACGCCGTCAAGGCGGCGATCGCCCAGGGCGTCGACCTCGGCGAGCTGCCGCTGTCGGCGCTGCAGGCCTTCCACCCGGACATCGGCGAGGACGTGCGCGCAGTGCTGACGCTGCGCGGCTCGCTCGATGCTCGCAGCGTGCTCGGCGGCACCGCACCGGCCCAGGTCCGGGCACAGATCGCCCGCCACCGCGCCCGGCTGGCCGGCTGACGCCGGCCGGCATCCGCGCCGCCGCCGCGCGCGTATCGCCCCCGATGAGCATCCGCCGCACGCTGCTGACAGGGGGTCTGGCCGGTGGTGCGCTGTCGCTGGCCGGCTGCTCGCCGGCGCGGATGCTCAACGCCTGGCTGCCCAGCGACTCGCATGTGCTGATCAGCGATCTGCCTTACGGCGACGATCCCCGGCAGCGGCTCGACGTCTACCAGCCCACGACGCCAGCGCCTGCCGCCGGGCATCCCACCGCGCTGTTCCTCTATGGCGGCTCCTGGAACAGCGGCTCTCGCCAGGACTATCGCTTCGTCGGCGAGGCCCTGGCCTCGCGCGGCATCCTGACGCTGGTGGCCGACTACCGGCTCTACCCGCAGGTGAGCTATCCGGACTTCCTGCACGACTGTGCAAGGGCGCTGGCCTATGCGCTGGGCGAGGCCCGGCGCCTCGGCGGCGACACGCGGCGCGTCTTCGTGATGGGTCACAGCGCCGGCGCCTACAACGCCGCGATGCTGGCGCTGGACGCACGCTGGCTCGCGCCGCTCGGCCTGGACCCGCGGCGCCACCTCGCCGGCTGGATCGGCCTGGCCGGGCCTTACGACTTCATCCCCATCGTCAACCCCGACGTGCGGCCGGTCTTCCACCACCCGAACGAGCCGCCCGACTCGCAGCCGATCCGCTACGCCGACCGGGCCGCGATCCCGAGCCTGCTCGGCGCCGCGACATCCGACCAGCTGGTCGACCCGCAGCGCAACACGGCGCAGTTGGCGCAGCGCCTGCAGCGCGCCGGCGCGGCCGTGACGCTGCGCTGGTACGAGCGCGCCAACCATGTGACGCTGGCGGGCGCCTTCGCGCGGCCGCTGCGCTGGATCGCGCCGGTGCTCGACGACGTCGAAGGCTTCGTGAAGTCGACACCGGCGATCTGAAGGATCGCCGGCCTCAGCCGACCAGGTTGGCCAGACTCAGCAACGCCAGCAGCAGCATCCACAGCACCACCGAGCGCCACACCAGGCCGACCACGCTGCGCAGATGGCCGAGCTCCGGCGTCAGGCCCGGCGTCGAACCGGCCGCAT
>CAZTTC010000149.1:0-7501 GCA_964616015.1 uncultured Methylibium sp.
CGCGAGGGCTCGCACCACGGCATCGACGACTACGTCGAGATCAAGTACCTCTGCCTCGGCGACATCCAGAAATGAGCGTCGCGCTCGAACCGCGCCACTGGGTGCTGATCGTCTTCGTGGCGTCGGCGCTGTTCATCCACTTTCGCGGCAAGGTGCGCTTCCCGCTGAAGCGCGCGCTCGACTTCACCATCGTGCTCGCGCCGGTGAACGCGCTGATGTACCTGTTCTCGCGCGTGCCGGCGCGGGCCTACCTCGACCCGCGCGACTTCCCCGAGCTGGCGCCGCTGCAGGCGAACTGGCAGACGATCCGCGACGAGGCCCTCAGACTCAACGACGAGGGCCAGATCCGCGCGGCCGCCAGCTACAACGACATCGGTTTCAACTCCTTCTTTCGCACCGGCTGGAAGCGCTTCTACCTGACCTGGTACGGCAAGGACCTGGCCAGCGCCCGTGCGCTGTGCCCGCAGACGGTGGCGCTGCTGAAGGGCATCCCCAGCATCAAGGCGGCGATGTTCGCGTCGCTGCCGCCAGGGGCCACCCTGGTGCGGCATCGCGACCCCTACGCCGGATCGCTGCGCTACCACCTGGGCCTGACGACGCCCAACGATCCGGGCTGCTTCATCGAGGTCGACGGCCAGCGCTACCACTGGAAGGACGGCGAGCCGGTGATGTTCGACGAGACCTTCATCCACCACGCCGCCAATCAGACCCAGGCGCAGCGCGTGGTGCTGTTCTGCGATGTCGAGCGCCCCCTGCACACGGCGCCGGTGCGCTGGTTCAACCGCTTCTTCGCGACCCACGTGATGGCGGCCGCGTCATCGCAGAACGAGGAAGGCGACCAGCCGGTCGGCGCGATCAACCAGGCCTTCTTCTACGCCTACCGGCTGAGGCTGAAGGCCAAGGCCCTGAAGGCCAGCCACCGGCAGGTCTACTACGCCGGCAAGTGGCTGCTGATCGGCGGGCTGGTCTGGCTGCTGTTCTTCTGATCGCTCAGTCGGCAGTTTCGTCGTTGGCTGCGCTGGCCGGACCCCGCTCGACGATGTTGGCGAAGCCCGCGCGGCCGATGGCTGCCGAGCCCGTGGCCCCGGCAAAGGCCAGCCTCAACAGCGTCTGCGCATCCTTGCCCTGCTCGGGGTAGTGCGCGATGCCGACGCTGGCCGCGACCGCCAGTTCGCGGTCGACCACGCGCAGCGGGCGCTGGAGCGCACGCACGAGCTTGGCGCCGACGCGCTCGGCCGCCGCCGGCGCATCGATCCACGCCAGCAGCGCTGCGAAGGCATCGCTGCCGATCGAGGCCACGACGTCGCTGGCGCGCAGCGAGGCGCGCAGCCGCACCGCCAGCTTGCGACGCAGGGCGCCGGCAGCCGCCGGGCCGAGCGCGGCCTCGGCACTGGCCAGGCCTTCGATGCGCAGCACCAGCAAGGCCATCGGCCCGGGGGCCCGCTCGCGCAGGGCGAGCAGGTGGTTCATGTGCTCCAGCAACTGCGCCTGGTTCGGCAGCCCCGTCGCCAGGTCGGTGGCGTAGGCCTTGCGGGCCTCGCGTTCGAGGCGCTTGCGCAGCACCGCCTGGTGCAAGGCGCGCTCGAGCACGCCGGGGCTCGCATCGGCCGTGGCCAGCACCGCCTGCACGCCGCGGCCGAGCAGATCGACGGCCAACTCCGGCGTCGGCATGTCGGTCACCAGCACCACGGCGGCGTCGAGGCAGGCTTGAGAGAGAGCGGGCCAGGTCGCCAGCGTCCCCACATCGTCGGCCTGCACGACCAGAACCGCATCGAACACCGTGTCGGCAAGCCGCGCCGTGGCCTCGGCCAGCGTCGCACAGGCACTGTCTGCGCGCAAGGTCGCGGGAGCAGGACCGACGACGAGCAGATGGAAATCGGCAGGCATGCGGGCCAAACGGCTGGGAAGGCAGGGCCTCGATGCTGGAGCGGGCGATGGGAATCGAACCCACGTCTTGAGCTTGGGAAGCTCAGGTCCTGCCATTGAACGACGCCCGCAGGAGACGCCGGAATTATAGGTAGGTCGGCGTCGACGCCTCGGGCGCGCCACGATCGGTGGACAGCGCCTCCTGGCAGTGATGTGGGAGCACGATGCCGAGCCCGGGGTCGTCCACCGCGAACGCACGGATGAGCGGGGCCTGGGACCGGACCCCGCCGAAGATGGTCGCGAAGGCGACGTCGGCGGCATCGCGACCCGTGCCGAAGCGCACCAGTCCCATCGGGATCGCGGTGCCCGAGGGATCGAAGATGTACCAGCGGTCACCCACGTAGGCCTCGACGTAGGCATGGAAGTCCGGTGGGCCGAGCGCCGGATCGGCGCCGTAGTCGGTGCCGGTCGCGAAGCGCGACGGGATGTTGACGGCCCGGCACAGCGCGATCATCAGGTGCGCGAAGTCGCGGCACACGCCGACCTGTTCGATCAGGGTGTCGATCGCCGAGGTGTTGGCGTTGGAGGTGTTCGAGGTGAAGGTGACGCGCTCCTGCACCCAGTCGCAGATGGCCTGCACGCGACGGTGGCCCTGACCCAGCTGCCCGAACTGCCGGATCGCCAGCTTCACCAGCCGGTCCGACTGGCAGTAGCGGCTCGGGTAGATGTAGCCCAGCACCTCGGGCGGAAGCTGGCGCACCGGCACTTCGGCCAGTTGCCACGGATCGGCCGCGTGGTGCGTCAGATCGACCGTGGCGGCATAAGACAGCTTCAGCTCCCCAGGCAGCGCCCGCAGCCGCATGTAGCGGTTGCCGCTGGCCGGATCGGTGTGCATCTGCGGCACGATCGGCTGGCTCAGCGACAGGTGCTCGGCCGAGATCGTCTGGCAGGGCGTGTGGGCCGCGTGAACGTTGAACACGAAGTCGGCCCCGTGTTCGTCGATCTCGTAGGCGAGATCGACCTGGAGCTGGATGCGGATCATGGCGTGCGCTGCGCTGCGACACAGCGAAGCCCTCTTTGGTTCGGGTTGAACAAGGAACCAGTGTGCGCGCTTGCGGCCCCGCCGGGCTACCGCGGGGTCGCGCCGACACCATAAAGAGAAACAGGCCCCGAGGGGCCTGTTCCGGCTGGCTGCTGGCGGAGACGAAGGGATTCGAACCCTTGATGGAGTTTTAAGCCCCATACTCCCTTAGCAGGGGAGCACCTTCGGCCACTCGGTCACGTCTCCAGGCCCGGGAGGATTATGCCGCAGCGCCCGACGCGGGCACGGTCGGCGCGTCCAGATCGAAGGCCTTGTGCAGCGAGCGCACGGCAAGCTCCATGTACTTCTCGTCGATCACGACGCTGGTCTTGATCTCGGAGGTGGAGATCATCTGGATGTTGATGCCCTCCTCGGACAGCACCCGGAACATGCGGCTGGCGACACCGACGTGGCTGCGCATGCCGATGCCGACGATGCTGACCTTGCAAATCTTGGGGTCGCCGCTGACCTGGGCCGCATTGACGACCGGCTGCACGGTGGCCTCGAGCAGCTGCAGCGTGCGCGCATAGTCGTTGCGGTGCACGGTGAAAGAGAAGTCGGTCTTCCCGTCGTGCGACACGTTCTGGATGATGACGTCGACGTCGATGTTGGCCTCGGCCACCGGCCCGAGGATCTGGAAGGCGATGCCCGGCTTGTCGGGCACGCCCATCACGGTGACCTTGGCTTCGTCGCGGTTGAAGGCGATGCCCGAGACAACGGCTTGTTCCATGTTCGCGTCTTCCTCGAAAGTGATCAGGGTCCCGGAGGCCGCTTCCTCGGCCAGCGGGATGTCCCAGGGCGTGAAGCTGGACAGCACGCGCAGCGGCACGCGGTACTTGCCGGCGAACTCGACCGAGCGGATCTGCAGCACCTTGGAGCCGAGGCTGGCCATCTCCAGCATCTCCTCGAAGCTGATGGCCTGCAGGCGCTTGGCCTCCGGCACCACGCGCGGGTCGGTGGTGTAGACGCCATCCACGTCGGTGTAGATCAGGCACTCGGCCGCCTTCATCGCGGCCGCGACCGCCACGGCCGAGGTGTCCGAGCCCCCGCGCCCCAGGGTCGTGATGTGGCCCTCGCCGTCGATGCCCTGGAAGCCGGTGATGACGACGACCTTGCCGGCGGCCAGGTCGGCGCGCACGCGCGTATCGTCGATGCTCTCGATGCGCGCCTTGGTGTAGGCGCTGTCCGTGCGGACCGGCACCTGCCAGCCCGTGTAGCTGACGGCCTCCAGGCCCTCGGCCTGCAGCGCGATCGCCAGCAGCCCGACCGAGACCTGCTCGCCGGTCGAAGCGATCATGTCGAGTTCACGCGCCAGCGCAGCGCTGTGCGAAGACGGTGACAGCTCCTTCGCCAGGCCGAGCAGGCGATTCGTCTCGCCGCTCATCGCCGAGGGAACGACCACCATCTGGTGGCCCGCGCGTGCCCACTTGGCAACGCGCTTGGCGACGTTGCGGATGCGCTCGGTCGAGCCCATCGACGTGCCGCCGTACTTGTGAACGATCAATGCCATGCGGGGGTCGCGGCGCCCTGGCTTTGGACGGGATGTCCCGCGCCGCGAACCGCGCATTTTAGCGGGCCGCTCACACGCATCCCGATGGCCTCAGGCCGGGCCGAAGCCCTGCCAGCGCAACGCCACCTGGCGCTCGCCCGGAGCCGCCAGCGCACGCGCATCGAGGCCGAGGCCGGGCACGAACAGCAAGCGCCCGGCGTCGTCGTGCACCAACGGCCCATGACGCGACCACTCGGGCACGGCCTGCGCCTGGAACTGCTTCTTCAGGCTGCGCGGTGGGCGGCCCACGGCGAACTGGAAGCGCTCGGCGCCCTGGCGCGGCAGCAGTTGCAAGGCCGCCAGGCGGCCCAGAGCGATGCCACCCTCGCGGACTGCCTTCACGACCAGCACGCCGCCCCAGCCGGGCAAGGCGTAGCGCCCGACCCGCAGGATCGACAAGCGCGCTTCCGGCATGCGGGCGATCGCCGCGGCCGGCAGGGGCTCGAAGCTCAGCCGGCCGCGGTAGCGCCGCAGCTCGCCGCCCTGGAGCCTCCACCGCGCGGCACCGGCCGCCGGCAGCTCGACCATCAGGCGTCCGACGTCGCTGGCCGTGACGGCCCGGGCACCGACAGCCTTGAGCCAGACCCGCAAGGCCTGCACCGCCCGGTGTGGCGGCAAGCCCTGCCAGGTCTTCAGGTCGAGCCCCCTGGCGTCGGTGCAGTGCCTCAGGTCCTCGGTGGCGAGGTCGGCGATGCCGGCTGCCGCCTGCGCCGCCCAAGTGGCCGCATCGGCCAGCGTCGCCTCGGCCTGCGGGAAGGCCGCCACCAGAGCCGGCCAGACCTGCAGACGCAGCCGATTGCGCGCGAAACGCGGGTCGGCGTTGCTGTCGTCGTCGACGTGGCGCAGTCGATGCCGGCGCAGGTAGGCTTCGATCGCCTCGCGCGGCCGAGCCAGCCAGGGACGCGCCCAGGTCACGCCGTCGCGGTCGACCTGCGCCGGCATCCCGGCCAGTCCGGCGACGCCGGCGCCGCGCAGCGCCTGCAGCAGCAGCGTCTCGGCTTGGTCGCGCCGGTGATGGGCCAGCAGCACCAGGCGGGCACCCTGCTCCAGCGCCATCGTGCGCAAGGCGGCGTAGCGAGCGCGGCGCGCCACCGCTTCGAGGCTGTCGCCGCGGCGCGGCGTCAACTGCACGTGGGCAACATGGAGGCAGACCGGCAGTCCGCGCCGCGCCCAGCGTTCGCACTGCGCAGCGCAATGGGCCCGCCACTCGTCGGCATGGGCACTCAGCCCGTGGTGCACATGCAGCGCATGCACCTGCAGGCCGAGACCGGCGGCCGCCTGGAGCGTCGCGTGCAGCAGCGCGGTCGAGTCGCGGCCGCCGCTGTAGGCGACCGCGACGGCCCGGGGCGCCGGCGGCTCAGCGCTCCTTGGTGTCGGTGAAGCGGCCGTAGCTCTTCAAGCGCTCGTAGCGCTGGTTCAGCAGCTCGCGCGGCTTGAGGTCGGCGACCTGGCGCAGCGCGTCGTTCAGCGCCCGCTTCAGGTACACGGCCATCTGCGCGGGATCGCGATGCGCGCCACCGACCGGCTCGTTGACGATCTTGTCGACCAGGCCCAGGGCCTTGAGGCGGTGTGCGGTGATGCCCATCGCCTCGGCCGCCTCGCTGGCGCGCTCGGCCGTCTTCCAGAGGATGGACGCGCAGCCTTCGGGCGAGATCACCGAGTAGACCGAGTACTGCAGCATCAGCACCTGGTCGCCGACACCGATCGCCAGCGCGCCGCCGGAGCCGCCTTCGCCGATGATGGTGGCGATGATCGGCACCTCGAGCTGCGCCATCTCGAAGATGTTGTGGCCGATGGCCTCGGACTGGCCGCGCTCCTCGGCACCGATGCCGGGGTAGGCGCCGGGGGTGTCGACGAAGGTGAAGAGCGGCAAGCCGAACTTCTGCGCCAGTTTCATCAGGCGCAGCGCCTTGCGGTAGCCCTCGGGCCGGCTCATGCCGAAGTTGCGCGCCGCGCGCTCCTTCGTGTCGCGACCCTTCTGGTGCCCCAGCACCATGCAGGCCTGCCCGTTGAAGCGCGCCAAGCCGCCGACGATGCTCTGGTCGTCGGCGAAGGCGCGGTCGCCGTGCAGTTCCTGGAAGTCGGTGAAGACCTGGTGGATGTAGTCGAGCGTGTAGGGCCGCTGCGGGTGGCGCGCGATCTGCGTCACCTGCCAGGGGTTCAGGCTCGAGTAGATGTCTTTCGTGAGCTGCTGGCTCTTCTTGGAGAGGCGGTCGATCTCCTCGGAGATGTCGACCGCCGACTCGCTCTGCACGTAGCGCAGCTCGTCGATCTTGGTCTCGAGCTCGGCGATGGGCTGCTCGAACTCGAGGAAGTGCTTCTTGATGCTCATCCCGAACGATCCTTTCGGTGGAAAGGTGGGCGGATTGTGGCCGAAGCCGGCGGCGATCAGTACGACACCGGCAGCGGGTCCAGGCTGCGCCAGAGATACCAGGTGGCCACCGAGCGGAACGGGGCCCAGGCGTCACCGACCTCGCGCGCCTCGTTGCGCGTGACCGGCTCGCCGCTGAAGTAGTTGAGGCTGATGCCCTTCATCAGGCCCAGGTCGTCGAGCGGCAGCACGTTGGGCCGCATCAGGTGGAAGATCAGGAACATCTCGGCGGTCCACCGACCGATGCCGCGGATCGCGACCAGCTCGTCGACGATGGCCTCGTCGTCCATCGAGTCCCAGGCCTTCACGTGGACCGTGCCGGCGTCGAAGTGGCCGGCCAGGTCGCGCAGGTATTCGATCTTGCGCGTCGACAGCCCCGCCGCGCGCATCGTCTGCGCGTCCAGCGCCAGCACCTCGGTCGGCGACACGCGCGCCAGGGCGCTGCCCATCAAGGCGGCAAACCGGTCCCACACCGACTGCGCGGCCGACACCGAGATCTGCTGCCCGACGATGGAGCGCGCCAGCGTGGTGAAGGCGTCGCCGCGGCTCTCGAGCCGGCCCTCGCCGAACTGCGGGATGAGCTTGCGCATCACGCGGTCGCGCTTGGCGAGGTGCTTGCACGCCTCGTCCCAGT
>CAZTTC010000150.1:0-7456 GCA_964616015.1 uncultured Methylibium sp.
AGGCTGCGCATCTGGATGCGGTCCTTCGCGTAGGCCACGGCGTTCTGGTAGGCCACCTCGGTCAGCCCCAGCGACTGCATGCCCACGCCCAGGCGGGCCGCATTCATCATCACGAACATCGCCGCCAAGCCCTTGTGGGGCTGGCCGACCAGCGTGCCGGTCGCGCCGTCGAGCGCGATCTGCGCCGTGGCGTTGCCGTGGATGCCCATCTTGTGCTCGAGGCCGGTGCAGTAGATCGCATTGCGCTCGCCCAGTGAGCCGTCGGCCTTGACCAGGAACTTCGGCACCACGAACAGCGAGATGCCCTTGGAGCCCACCGGCGCATCCGGCAGGCGCGCCAGCACGAGGTGGATGATGTTCTCGGCCAGGTCGTGTTCGCCGGAGCTGATGAAGATCTTGGCGCCGGTGATCCTGTACGTGCCGTCCGCTTGCGGCTCGGCCTTGCTGCGCAGCAGGCCCAGGTCGGTGCCGCAGTGCGGCTCGGTCAGGCACATGGTGCCGGTCCACTGCCCGCTGGTCAGCTTGGGCAAATAGGTCTGCTTCTGCGCGTCGGTGCCGTGCGCATGCAGGGCCTCGTAGGCGCCGTGGGTCAGGCCCGGATACATGGTCCAGGCCTGGTTCGCGCTGTTGAGCATCTCGTAGAGACACTGGTTCACGACGATCGGCAGGCCCTGGCCGCCGTAGGCGGGGTCGCAGCTCAACGCGGGCCAGCCCCCCTCGACGTACTTCGCATAGGCTTCCTTGAAGCCTTTGGGTGCGGCGACCTCGTGGGTCTCGCGGTTCAGCGTGCAACCTTCCTCGTCGCCGCTGATGTTGAGCGGGAAGGTGACTTCGGCGGCGAACTTGCCGGCTTCCTCGACCACCGCGTTGATCGTCTCCACGTCCATCTCGGCGTGCGGCGGCATGGCCTGCAGTTCGTCGCTGACGTTCAGCAGCTCGTGCATGACGAAGTGCATGTCGCGGATCGGGGGGGTGTAGGTGGGCATGCGGTACTCCGGGAAAGGTAAGGTGCAGTCGTGCGACCGGGTGCAAAGCTTGCGCTCAGCGCGCGTTCCTGCGCGCCGCCGCCGGCGCGGGAAGGTTCAGCGACTCGGCGAGGATGCGTTCGAAGCCACGGCCGGCGCGCTCGATCGCGCCGGGGTTGCGCATGAAGCGCGCGTCGTGGTGCAGGGCGAGGATCAGGCCGTGGATCTCGAACAGCATCTGCATCGGGTCGGTGTCGGCCTTCAGGTGGCCTTCGTCGACCGCCAGCCGGATCGCGCGCTCCAGGGCGCGGTGCCAGGTGCGGACCATGCCGGCCAGGGCGTCGCGCACCGGGCCGGGCCGGTCGTCGAACTCGACCGCGCCGCTGATGTAGATGCAGCCCGAGTCGATCTCGACCGACACGCGCTTGACCCAGCGCTCGAACATGCTGCGCAGGCGCGGCAGGCCGCGCGCCTCGCGCACCGCGGGGAAGAACACCTCCTCCTCGAAGCGGGCGTGGTATTCGCGAACCACCGAGATCTGCAGCTCCTCGCGCGAGCCGAAGTGGGCGAACACGCCCGACTTGCTCATCTGCGTGACCTCGGCCAGCGCCCCGATCGACAGGCCTTCCAGGCCGATCTGCGAGGCCAGGCCGAGCGCTGCCTCCAGGATGGCGGCGCGCGTCTGCTGGCCCTTCTGCTGACCACGCGACGCCATCCGGCCGTCGCTGCGCATCGGGCTGCTGGTGGCGTCGTCGGGGGTCAGGCTGCTGCTCAAGGGGTTTCCGCAAATAAACGAACGATCGTTCTATTTTGCAGAAAACCTCGCCTCCTCGGGTGACCGGGGGGTGCTCTTTGTAGGGCTGCGCGCCTACTAACCCCTAGGGTTTACGCGGAGGCGGTGGCGGGACCCGCGATCCTCGGCGGCTCCTACAGGATGGCAGCCATCAGGCGGACGTACTGCTCCATCACGTCTTCCAGCACCTCGAACATGCGCTCACTGGTGCGGGCGACCTGCTCGGCGCTGTAGTTGTCGAGCTTGTTGGCAGCCAACGCGTCGCGCGCCAGCACCCACTGCAGTCGCGCCAGCTGCAGGCCTTGCTGAATCGACGTGTTGCTGAGCGGGAAGGCGGTCAGCTGATCGAGCGCTGCATCGAGTTCGGCCTTCTCGTGCAGGATGCCTTTGGCCAGCGTTTGCCCGGGATCGAGCCGTGCGTGAACCAGCATGTAGTCGCGCGCCGTGCGCTGGCTCAGGTACATGGCCCGCGCTGCCAGCGTGATGGCCTTGCCGGCGCTGGGCTCGGACCGTTGCTGCACGAGCCCGGCGATGCGCTCCGCCTGGGCCGTGACCTGGTCCGACAGCCGGGCAATGTCACCGAGCCGCCCCGTGTCCGGCGAGATCGACGGGGTCTCGACGAGCTTGCGACCGATGTCGACCAGTGATTTGACTTCGGCATGGAGCCCGACGCCGGCCGACAGCGCCGACAGCTTGGCAAGGAAGGAGTCGATCTCGCCCGCTGCCGCCAGCCGCTGGCGCGCCGCCTTGGCGCCGAGCAGGCCCAGATGCACCTCGGCGGACAGCTTGGCGTAGCGCTGGGCCTCCGCCTTGATCTCCAGCGCGGCCAGCAGCGCGTCGAGGCTGCCGTCGCGCGGCTGAGCCTGCAAGGCCGCCGCGTGGGTCAGCGCTGCGCCTGCGATGGCGAGCAGCCACTGGCGGCGCGGCCGCGACACGGGCCTCTGAACGGGTAGCTCGTACATCGGTAGCCCTCTGGCAGTTTCAAGCGTTCAACGCAGCCGCGACATCACGGCGAAGTACTGGTCCATCAGCTGTTCGAGCACGTCGAACAACTGTTCGCCGGCGCGCACGGCCGCAGCCGCGGTCGCCTGGCGGTTTGGCGGGCACGTGCCCTGGGTCTGCGTCCAGAGGACACACGACGCGTGCAGGCGCGCGCGCAGCACCGGCGAGCTCAGCGGGAAGGCGGCCAGCGCCCCCAGCGTCGCCCCCAGTTCGATCTCGTCACGCCGCGCCTCGTCCGCCCGCGGGTGGACGCCTTCTGCCTGGCTTCGCGACGTTGCGGCGGCGCGGTGCAGCCGGGCGCTCAGGCAGGACGCCTTGGCGATCAGCGACACGGCGTGGCCGAGCTCGAGTGAGGTGATCAGCAGCTCCGTGCGATCGCCCTCCCACGGCAAGGCGGCCGCGGGCACGCGCTGTGCGGGCGTCATGGCGTCCGACATCACGATGGCGCGTCTGCGCTCGCCGCTCAGGGCTTGCTGCCTTCTGGCATCACCGACGAGTGATGGTGGGCGATCAACCACTGCCCATTGCGGTACTCGTAGACGTAGGTGTAGCGCGCGGCGACTCGGCTGCCGTCTTTGAAGCGGAAGGTGTAGGTGCCGACGTCTTGCGCGACATTGCAGCCGAGCTTGATCACGCTGCGATCGATCGTGCCCTGCGGGCCGCCCTCGAGAAACTTGACGAAGTAGTCCCGGATCTCGGTGTGGTTGGTGCGCGGCTGGTTCGACACCGTCGGCAGCAGCACGCCGTCGACCGCGTAGAGGGCCGTGACGCGATCGGCATCCAGGGTCTGCAGCGACGTGTTCCAGCGCGCGAACAGCGCGGCGATCTCCGGCTCGCTGGCGCGCACACAGGCGGGCGCCTCCTCGGCGTGCACGGCAGGGCCGAGGGACAGCAAGGTGACCAGGAGGGCAAAGGCGCGGTTCATGGGGGCGGATTCCTCGATCGGCGGGACAAGATCAGCGGACGACCTCGTGGGTCGTCCGCCACGCAGGCCCCGCTCGGTGTGTGGAGCCTTGCGGTCAGTGTCCGCGTCGAAGGTGAACCGGAGCGCGCCTGGCGTGTGAATGCACGATGAGCCGCGCATGAACGGCAGATGAACGCGCCCGCCTGCGCCTGCTGCGGGTTCAGCCTGCGTCGGCGCTGATCTTGTAGCCGAAGCCCCGCACCGTCTTGATCAGCGCCAGGTCGCGCCCGTCGTCGACCTTGGCGCGCAGCCGCCGCACGTAGACGTCGACCACGTTGGTCAGCGGGTCCTCGTAGGCCCCCCACACATTGGAGAGGATGCGCTCCCGGCTGAACACGCGTCCCGGCGCACTCATCAGCAGCTCGAGGAAGGCCAGCTCCTTCGCCGTCAGCGCGAGCGGGTCACCGGCGCGAGCGACGCTCATGCGTTCGCGGTCGAGCTGCAGATCGGCGACCTGAAGCACAGCTTGCACGGACCGCTGTTCGCGGCCGCGTCGCTGTAAGGCCTCGATGCGCGCCAGCAACTCCTCGAAGGCGAACGGCTTGGTGAGGTAGTCGTCGGCCCCGAGTCGCAGACCGGTCACCTTGTCGTCCAGGGTGCCCATCGCGGTCAACATCAGGACAGGCACCTGCCGGCCTTCCGCGCGCAAGGTCTGGCACAGCTCGAGGCCGCTCATCTCGGGCAGCATCAGGTCGAGGATGATCAGCGCGTGATCGCCGCTTCGCGCGGCCTCCAGCCCCAGCGGGCCGGTGCGTGCGACGGTGACGTGGAAACCCTCGGCGCGCAGTCCCCGCTCGAGAAAGCTGGCGACGCGAACGTCGTCCTCAACGATCAGCAGCTGCATCGGCAAGGACCGCGGCTTCGTGGGTTGCCGGCAGCGTGATGGTGACCGTGGTTCCGAGCTCGGGGTCGCTGTCGAGGTTGATGTAACCCTGGTGGGCCCGGGCGATCATCAGTGCGATCGACAGGCCGAGCCCGGACCCCACGGGACCTTGGCGCTGCGCCTGGCGACCGCGGAAGTGGCGCTCGAACACGCTGTCCAGCTCGGCGGGATCGATGCCCAGCCCGTGGTTGCGCACCGTCACGATCAGCAGACCCGGTGCGGTTGACCAGGCGACCAGAACCCGCCCCCCCGGCTGCGAGTAGCGGACCGCGTTGTCGAGCACGATCATGAAGAGCTGGAGCAGGCGGTCTCGGTCGCCGCGCACGACCCGGGCCGCGGCCGGCTCGGCCGGCTCGTCGAGCCCGAGGGTCACACCGAGCGGCGCGCCCAGCGCCGCGGCCCGCTCGCAGCTGTCCTGCAGCAAGTCCGGCAGGTCGGCATCGGTGGGGTGCATCGTCAGCTGATCGACGTCACTGCGGGCGATCAGCAGGAGGTCGTCGATCACGACGGTCAGCTGCTGGGTGGTTGCCACGATGCGGGCGAGCGCCTGCTGGTACTCGTCGACCGGCTTGTCGCCGCCACGCAGCGCGACCTCGGCCTCGCCGCGGATCGCCGTGGCGGGCGTGCGCAGCTCATGGCTGATGTCCGCGAAGAAGTGCCGGCGCCGCGCGTCGAGACGTTGCAGCGTGTTGTTCGCGGCGCGCAGCGCGGCGGTGCGTTGCGAGACCTCGGCCTCCAGGCGCGACCGGGCCGCTTCTTCCTCTTCGCGGTGATGCTGCAGTTCGCTGGCCATGGCGTTGAAGCTCTGTGCCAGGCCTCCGAACTCGTCCCGGCGCTCGGCCGGGATGCGGTGGGTCAGGTCGCCGCGCTGCAGGGCCCGTGTGCCGGCGAGCAGGTCGCCCAGCGGGCGCCGCAGGTTGCGCCGGAAATAGGCCGCCAGGAGCACTGTCGCCAACGCCGACGTCAAGGTCACCGAGGTGATGACGTTGCGCATCAGCCGTTGCGCCTGGTCGGCCGCCGAGCGCGCCGCGGCCGTGGCGGCGCGCTCGCGCTCGATCGCCGTGGTCAGCAGCCGCCGCAGATCCTCGCCCTGGGATTCGTTGAAGACCCTGGCGAAGGTGTTCCAGACCTGTCGCGTCTGCGCTGCGGACTCGTAGGGCGGCACGGTGGCCAATTGCGCGCCCAGTTCGCGCAGGTTGTCGTCGAGGATGGAGAGGGCGCGCTGGCGTTCGCCGTCCGCGGGGCTCGCTTCGCGCCCGCGATGCAGCTCGGCGAGTCGGGCGGCCAGGCCGCTCAGTTGCGTCAGGCTGCCGCGCATGTCGGTCAGGGCGCGATCCCGCGCGTCGACGGGAGCCTCGGCGCCGACCAGGGTCTGCGCCATCCAGGCCCGCAGGCGCTGCTTGTTGGCCGAGATCTCGACGAAGCCACCGAGGATGTCGCTGGTCAGGCGGCCACGTTCGACGTGGTAGGCCGCGAGCCCGGCCGCCCAGTAGGCGACGCCGCCCTGCACCAGTGCCAGCAAGGCCAGCGAGAACAAGGCGAAGGTGATGCGGCGCTGGAACACCGGCGCACTGTAGCGCTCGGGGCCGGGGCGTCCTCAGTGGTCCTCGTCCCAAGGCAGCCAGCCGGGGGCCTCGGCCTCGCGCGCGCGCTTCTCCAGGGGCTCGCGCAGCTTGCGGGCCTCGTCGACGAACTGCTCGGGGGTCGACGTCGGCGCCAGTCGCGTCGCGGGCGGCCCGAGGCTGCTGAGGTAGAGCGGCGCGAACCAGCGGTCCGTGCGCTGGTGGTGCAGCGCCAGCTTCATCCCGGCGCCGACCACGAGCAGCGCCGCGAAGCCGACCCTCAGCAGGCGCCGGCGGCCCGGCACGATCAGTGCCAGGTGACCGTAGATCAGCACGCAGCCCAGCGCCAGCGCCAGCAGTTCGCCGGCGCGCGGCAGCCACTCCCAGGACAGCGCGAAGGCCAGCAGCGGCAGCACGGCGTCCAGCACCAGCCCGGCCAGCAGCAGGCCCAGCGCCCAGCGCAGGTGGGCCAGGAAGTCGAAGTGCCGCGTGAAGAGCTTGGAGCCCAGCGCCCACAGGAAGCACCAGATCCCCAGGGCCAGCGGCACGCTCAGCAAGACCGACAAGTAGCCGCTCACGGGATCGCCCGGGTCGCTCTCCAGCCAGTGGTCCGCCAGCATCCAGACGAGCAGGAACGCGAGCCCGGCGCCCAGCCACCGCCCGCCGACCGGCGACGGCGTCGACAGCGGGAGCTCCGCCGGCAGCGACTCGCCCGCCAGCCGCAGCCGCAGCCGCGAGCGACCGATCTGCCACTCGGTGCCGCCGTCGACGGCCGCGATCGCGCCGCTCGCGAGGCGGCGACCCTGCAGTCGCACGCCGTTGGCGCTGTCGCCGGCCACCAGCTCGATGCCGGTGTCGCTGGCCCTCAAGCTCGCGTGGTGGGCGGCGGCGTGCGGATCGTCGAGCAGCACATCGCAGTCGATCGCGCGGCCGATCGTCACCGGCCATCGCGTGATCGGCACGCGGTGCGCGACCCCGCCGTCGCGGTCGAGCAGTTCCACCAGGCCCAGGCGCTCGCTCGTCATGGCGGCTCCTTCAGACCGTAGCCCTGCAGGTAGTGCGTGGCCAGGCGCATCGCGTTGTCGAAGCTCACGCCACGCGCGTCCAGGCGGCCCTGCGCGCCGATGCTGCCCTGGTCGACCGTCGCGGCCAGCACGCTGAGGTCGTACAGCCCGGTCAGCCGCCGGTAGGCCGTGAGGCACAGCACCGCGCGCAAGGGCAGGCCGCCCTGCTCGACGAAGCGCTCGCTGCACTGGGGCGCTGTGAACTCCTTCGGGTTGCGGCGCC
>CAZTTC010000151.1:0-7433 GCA_964616015.1 uncultured Methylibium sp.
CTGCTGGCCGAGCACTCCGACATCGGCCTGGCGACGGTCTACCGCGTGCTGATGCAGTTCGAGCAGGCCGGCATCCTGTCGCGCAATCACTTCGAGTCCGGCAAGTCGGTGTTCGAGCTCAACGAGGGCCAGCACCACGACCACCTGGTGTGCCTGGATTGCGGGCGCGTCGAGGAGTTCTTCGATGCCGAGATCGAGGCGCGCCAACGCCTGGTCGCGCAGACGCGGGGCTTCTCGCTGCAGGAGCACGCGCTGTCGCTGTATGCGAACTGCACCAAGAAGGACTGCCCGCACCGACCGGCCCGCAAGTAGTCCGGGCGGGCGCCGGCTCAGGCCGGCTCGTCGCCCTCCATCGCGACGCGGTGGCGCGCGATGAACTCCTTGTAGGTGTCGATGCCTCGCAGTTGGAGGATGGTGTTGCGTACGGCAGCCTCGACCAGCACCGCGAGATTGCGACCCGCATCCACCGCGATCACCGCCTTGCGCACCGGCACGTCGAGCACGTCCTCGTAGAGCGGCTCGTAGGGCAGGCGCTCGAACTCGCGCTCCATCGTCTCCTTGCGCACCAGGTGGACGATGAGCTTGAGGCGCATCTTGCGGCGCACCGCGGTCTCGCCGAAGATGGCTTTGATGTCCAGCAGGCCGATGCCGCGCACCTCGAGCAGGTTGAGCAGCAACTCGGGGCAGCGGCCCTCGATCGCGGTCTGCGAGACCCGGTAGAGGTCGACCGCGTCGTCGGCCACGAGGCCGTGGCCGCGCGAGATCAGCTCCAGGCCGAGTTCGCTCTTGCCCAGGCCCGACTCGCCCGTGAGCAGCACGCCCAGGCCCAGGATGTCCATGAAGACGCCGTGCCGCGTCGTGCGGTCGGCGAAGTGCTGGCTCAGGTGGGCCCGCAGCACGTCGATCACGTGGCCGGCAGACTCCTCGGTGACGAACAGCGGGATGTCGGCCCGCTCGCACATCGCGACCAGCCGGTCCGGCGGCGTCTGCTGGTCGGCGACGATCAGCACCGGCGGCTCCAGCGTCACGATGCGCGAGATGCGGCGTTCCTGGTCCTCGGGCGAAGCGTCGGTCAGATAGCGCACCTCGCGCCGCCCGACGATCTGCACCCGGTAGGGGTGGATGTAGTTGAGGTAGCCGACCAGGTCGGCGGCCGACTGCGCGTCGCGCACCGCGATCTCGTCGAAGCGGCGCTCCGGGTGGGCATGACCGGCCAGCCACTCCCAGCTGAGGGCGCTGCGGTGCGCCTCGAACAGTGCCTCGGCGCTGATGACGGTCGGCTTCATGGATCGCCCCGGATCGCGCCAGCCGTTGCGCAGCAAGGCATGCGCGGTTCCGCGAGGTTCAGGCGACCGACTTCAGCGGTTCCCAACGGGCGATCAGTTCGTGCAGCTTGGCGGCGGACGGCTCGGTCTTGAGCTTGTCCCGCAGCGCGCGGTCGCTCAGCAACTCGGCGATCTCGGACAGGATTTCGAGGTGGCGCTGCGTGGCGGCTTCCGGGACCAGCAGGAAGATCAGCAGCGACACCGGCTCGTCGTCCGGCGCGTCGAAGCCGATCGCTTGCTGGAGGCGAACCACCGCAGCCAGCGGGTTCTTCAGGCCCTTGATGCGCCCGTGCGGGATCGCGACGCCGTGACCCAGGCCGGTGGAGCCGAGACGCTCGCGGGCGAACAGGTTGTCCGTGACCGTGGCCCGCGCGATCGCGTGGCGGTTCTCGAACAGCAAGCCGGCCTGTTCGAAGACGCGCTTCTTGCTGGTGGCATCCGCGTCCACCATCACGTTGTCGGCGGGCAGGATGGCGGAGAGACGGTTCATCGCATCTGCGCGCCGGTTTCGGTACAGCCTTGGCCGACGCTTCGCTTCGGGAGTCCCAAAATTATAGGAAGGGGCTTGCCACCGCGAGTCGGGCGTGGACTCCATTCCCCGCAATACGGTGGCGCGGGTTGCAGTCTGGCAACGACGCACGGCCAAGAGGCGCGAAAAAGCGGCCCGAAGGCCGCTCGTTCCCGATGATCGGGCGCCTGGCTCACTGCAGGTCCGTCGCATCGAGCCGCTTGGCCGATGCGTGGTGGTGATCCTGCAGCCGATCCTTGTGTCGACACACCTGTCGATCGAGCTTGTCCATCAGTTCATCGATCGCCGCGTAAAGATCCTCGTGGGCCGACTCGACGAAGATGTCCTTGCCCTTCACGTGCAGGTTCACTTCGGCCTTCTGTCGCCGCTCCTTCTCTTTCTGCTTCTCGACGCTCAGCAGCACGTTGATGTCGACCACCTGGTCGAAGTGGCGAGTGACGCGGTCCAGTTTCGTAAGCACATACTCTCGCAGGGAAGGCGTCACTTCGAGATGGTGTCCGCTGATCGTCAGATTCATGGTTCCGCCTTTCACTGGGTTGAGGGGAGGGGCCGCCGCCGGCGCTCACCACGGTCGCGAGCCGCCCGGCGTCTGGCCCAGTGTGCGCCCCCGCGCATCGGCTGACAAGCCGATGGCCGACCCCGCCCGGGGGCCGCCGGCGGCCCGGGGCCCGAGGGCGGGTGCCATAATGCGGCGGTTGCATAGACGGAGTCCCTGTTGGACAGCACCCCCTCTCGGTGACCGTCCACTCCAACTGCCCGCCGCGTCGGCCCGACGCGTGCCTTGCCGGGAGTGAGACGGTCCCCGATCTCACTTTCCCGCGGCCTCGCCGATCGATCCCGAGTCCGCCCTCGCGGTGCCGTTCGCCCGCCCGGTTGTCGGAGTTCGCATGCTGAACGTCTTCACGCTCGTCAACGGGCGGCTTTTCCAGGAAGAGATCTCCAGCGCCGCCGCACTGGCTCATGTCCTGCCGGTGTGGGTCGACCTCGAGGCACCGACGCCCGAGGAGATCGGCTGGATCAGCGAGCGCTTCGGCCTGGCGATTCCGGACAACATCGTCGACGACGATCTCGAGGAATCTGCCCGCTTCTACGAAGAAGACAACGGCGAGCTGCACATCCGGTCGGACTTCCTGATCCACGACGATGCAACCCCGCGCAACGTGCGCGTGGCCTTCGTGCTGCGCGACAAGGTGCTGTACTCGGTGCACGCCGAGGACCTTCCGGTGTTCCGCCTGCTGCGGCTGCGTGCACGCCGTACGCCAGCGCTGATCGAGGATGCGAAGGACGTGCTGCTCAAGCTCTACGACGCCGACGCCGAGTACTCGGCCGATTCGCTCGAGGGCATCTACGACGAGCTCGAGAAGGTCTCCACGCAGGTGCTGCAGGCCGAGGTCAACGACCAGACCGCCGCCGAGGTGCTGGCGGCGATCGCGCGCCAGGAGGACCTGAACGGCCGCATCCGCCGCAACGTGATGGACACGCGGCGCGCGGTCAGCTTCATGATGCGCAGCCGTCTGCTGGCGGCCGAGCAATTCGAGGAGGCCCGCCAGATCCTGCGCGACATCGACTCGCTCGACTCGCACACCGCCTTCCTGTTCGAGAAGATCAACTTCCTGATGGACGCCACGGTCGGCTTCATCAACATCAATCAGAACAAGATCATCAAGCTGTTCTCGGTGGCCAGCGTGGCGCTGCTGCCGCCGACGCTGATCGCCAGCATCTACGGCATGAACTTCAAGGCGATGCCGGAGCTCGACTGGAGCCTCGGCTATCCGTTCGCGATCGGCCTGATGGTCGTCAGCGTGGCGACGCCGTTCTGGTACTTCCGGCGCAAGGGCTGGCTCTGAGCCGCGCCGGCCGCCTCAGCCGTTGGCGCGGCGCTTGAGCCAGCGCATCAGCGCGCCGATGGCCGGCAGCTTCTCGTACAGCTCCTCGGCCGCGTCCCAGTAGTCGCGGTGCAGCGCGATGCGGCCGTCGGCGGCGAAGCGCAGGTGCGAGCCCCCCCGGATCGTCTGCGGCTCGCGCGAATGGCGCTTGAAGCGGAACAGGAAGTCCCAGGCCAGGAAGCACTGGTCGCCCTGGACCAGCGCCTCGTTCACGACGAAGCGCGGGTCGTCGAGCGCGTCGAACATGTGTGCGAACACGCGCTGCACCGCCGCCAGCCCCTGCACCTCGTTGAACGGATCCTTGAAGCGCGCGTCCTCGGTATAGATGTCCGCAAGCCGCGCCACGTCCTCGCGCCGCAGCGTCTCGAAGCGCTCGATGACGCGTCGCACGCGGGCGTCGTGGCTGGTGGTCGCCGGCATCACAGGCCCGTGGCGCGACGCACCGCGCGGAAGTAGAGCGCGTCGTTCAGGTGGCCGAGCGCCTTGAGCCACAAGGTGAAGCGCTTCGGGAAGTGGATCTCGAACTCGCCCTTGCGCCAGCCGCCGAGGATGGCGTCAGCGGCCTGCTCCGGCGTCAGCAGGGCCGGCATGCGGAACCGGTTCTGCGCCGTCAGTGGGGTCTCGACGAAGCCCGGGTTGACGATGGAGACGCCGAGCCCGCGCTCGCTGAGATCGAGGTAGAGCGTCTGCGCCAGGTTGATCAGCGCTGCCTTGGTCGGGCCGTAGGCCAGCGAGTTCGGCAGGCCGCGATAACCCGCGACGCTGCCGATCAGGCTCAGGTGCCCCGTCTGCTGCTTCAGCAGGGTCGGCAGCACGGCGTCGATGACGTGCAGTGCGCCGACGTAGTTGACCTGCTGGTGGCGCAGCATCTCGTCCAGGTCGAAGGCCGTCGCGCGCTGCGCCTTGTAGTGACCGGCGCTGTAGACGACCAGGTCCAGCCGTCCACCGACGGCCAGGGCCTGCAGCGTGGCCGCGCGCACCGACCGGCGGTCACCCGCATCGACCGGCACGGCCCGGCTGCCGGGGTGGGCCTGCACGAAGGCGTCGAGCGCCTGGGTGTTGCGGGCCGACACGACGACGCTGGCGCCGCGCGCGTGCAGCGCCGACGCGGTGGCGCGGCCGATGCCGGTGGACGCACCGACCAGCCAGGCCACGCGGCCGCGCCAGTCGTCGATCTTGGGGTTGAGGGCCATCGCTCAGCGCTTGTAGAAGGACAAGGTGACTTCGCCCAGCCGCACGCCGAACTTGCTCATGCTGGCCTTGTTCAGCATGACGCGTTCGTCCATCAGGTACATCCAGTCGTCGAACTGCACGTCGTAGACCTTGCCGTCAACCGGCAGCTTGAGCGTGTAGCGCCAGTTGAAGGCGTTGCCGGCCTCCTGGCCTTCGGCAAGGCCTGCGACGTCATCGGCCGTGCCGCTGTAGCGCCCGCTCCCCAGCTTCTTGAGGCGCCAGACGCGCTTTTGCTTGCTGCCGTCGCTGTAGGTGAAGTCCTCGTCGAGCACGCCCTCGTCGCCCTTCCAGCTGCACTTCATCACGACGGTGAAGCGCTTCACGACCTTGCCGGAGCGGTCGGTGAAGACGCCATGCGCGTCGAGCGTGCCGTTGAAGTAGCGCGCGAGGTCGAGCGTCGGCTTCTCGGCGGCGTAGTCGGCCACCGTCGGCGAGGCGCAGCCGGCCAGAGCGGCGAGCGTGGTGGTGGCGGCCGCGGCCAGTAACAGGCGTCGTTTCATCGTCGTCCTTCCAGGGTGGGCGGGCGCAACCACAGGATCCACAGCAGCAGCGCGGCGCAGAGCTTGAGCCCGCAGGGCAGCAGGCAGTAGCCGATCGTCAGGGCGCGCAGCGCGTCGGCATCGCGGGCGCCGCTCTCGTAGCCGATGGCCGACAGCAGCGGCAGGGCCAGCCCGGCCGCGATCGCCAGATTGAGTTTGGTGGCGAAGTTCCACCAGCCGAAGTAGGCTCCCTCGCGGCGACCGCCATGCCCGGCCCGCTGGATCACGCCGGCCAGCAGAGCACCCGGCAGCGCCAGATCGGCCCCGAGGGCCGTGCCGCTGGCCATGCAGACCGCCAGGAAGCCCAACGTGTCGCCCGCGCCGAGCGTCGAGGCCCAGCCGAAGGTGACGATGGCCAGCGCCATGCCGGCCAGCCAGCTGGCCGCCAGGCCGAAGCGCGACACCGCCCTGACCCACAGCGGGATCGAGGCCGCACCGGCTGCGAAGTAGGCCGCCAGGAAGGCCGGCTCCCAGCTCGGTGCCTGCAGGCGGTCGCGGATGAAGAAGAGCACCAGCGTTGCCGGCACGGCGCTCGCGATGCCGTTGACGACGAAGATCGCCAACAGGCGCCGGAACGCGGTGACGCCGAAGGGCAGCCACAGCGCCGACGCCTCGGCGGGGCCGGCCTCGGTGGGCGGCCTCGGCGCGCTGCGCAGCAGCCACAAGCCCAGCACCAGCAGCGCCGCGAAAGCCAGAGTGGCCACCTGCAGGCCGGCGAGCGAAGGCAGCACGCTGGCGATCAGCACGCCGATCAGCGCCGCGCCCTCGCGCCAGGCCACCACCCGTGCGCGGCCGCCTTCGTCGCCGCCGAGGCGCGCGCCCCAGGCCTGGTGCACCACCGACATCACGCTGTAGGCCAGGTAGGTGAAGGCAAGCCCGATCGCGCACCACCACAGCAGGGCCGGGGTGCCGCTGACGGCCGGGAAGAACAGCGCGCGAAACCCCAGCGCCAGCGCCAGCGCAGCGGTGGCGGCCGCCCACCACGCGGCCAGGGCATCGCGCGCGAACAGCCCATCGACCCAGCGGCCGATCAGGGGGTCGGCGAAGGCGTCGAGCAGGCGCGCGCCCAGCAGCACGGCGCCGAGCGCCGCCAGCGGCACGCCGAACTGCGCCGCGTAGTGATTGGGCAGCACCACGTACAGCGGCAGCGCGACGAAGGCCAGCGGCAGCCCGAGCGCGCCATAGCGCAGACCCGCCGATGCCGAAGCGAGACCGGCCGTCTCCCCGGCGTTCAAGCGCCGCCCCCGAGCAGCGCCAGGCGCAGCGCCGGCTGCGAGGTCTGCGGTGCGAGCCAGATGCCGAAGAAGCGTCGTGCGAACTCCGCGTCGCGCAGCTCGCGGCCCGGCTTGCCGTCGACGTAGAAGCGTGCCGACTCGCCGGGGCGCTGCAGGCCGGTCAGCCGGCTGCCGGCCCGCACGTTCGGGAAGGCGGCCTTCATGAAGTCCAGCCAGGCCTGGGCCTGTGCGGCGGCCAGCTTGCCGGCGCGGCTCATCTCCTCGATCGAGCGCTCGGCGATCTTCTCGCCGTCCAGCGATCGGGCGTACTCGAGTTCCAGGGCCAGCGGGTGGGCGGCGAAGTCCTCGCGCCCCGGCGCCTCGCGCGGGTAGCTCGGCCCGACCCAGAGCCGCGCGTCGTAGATGTGCAGCCCGAAGTAGCGCAGGCGGCCGCTGCCTTGCAGCCGCGCCTCGGGCAACTCGGCCAGCACCTCGGGGGGCGGCCTGGCCGCCGACTGCGCGCGCGCCGTGGGCACGGCCATGGCCAGCGCCGTTGCAGCCAGCAGCCCCAGCCCGTCGCGACGGCGCATGGCAGCCTCAGGGTCGGCGCAGCGTGAACTGCACGACGTCGGTGTTGCCGGCCGCGAAGGCCGCCTCGCAGTAGGCGAGGTAGAACTCCCAGATGCGGATGAAGCGGGTGTCGAAGC
>CAZTTC010000152.1:0-7400 GCA_964616015.1 uncultured Methylibium sp.
GAGCAAACATGTCGGCAGCAACCCCGCACGGGCACCAGCCCTACTACTTCGTGCCCGCGCCGTCGCGGCACCCGGTGATGGCCTCGATCGGCCTCTTCTTCGTGATCCTCGGCGCCGGCCAGTGGATCAACGGACACGGCTGGGGCGCGTACTCGCTGCTGTTCGGCTTCCTGTGGTTCGTCTTCGTGCTGCAGGCCTGGTTCCGCGACGCGATCCACGAGAGCGAAAGCGGCCTCTACGGCAGCCGCATCGACGTGTCCTTCCGCTGGAGCATGAGCTGGTTCATCTTCTCGGAGGTGATGTTCTTCGGCGCCTTCTTCGGCGCCTTGTACTGGCTGCGACTGCACTCGGTGCCCAACCTCGGCGACCTGGAGCACGCGCTGCTGTGGCCCGACTTCAAGGCGCAGTGGCCCAGCGCCGGCGCCGGCATCACGGCCTCGCCGGCCGGCATCGTCGAGCCGTTCACGACCATGGGCCCGTTCTGGCTGCCGACGATCAACACCGCGCTGCTGCTGACCTCGGGCGTCACGCTGACGATCGCCCACCATGCGTTGCGCGAGAACCATCGCGCCAAGACCATCGCCTGGATGTGGATCACGGTGCTGCTGGGCGCGACCTTCGTCGGCGTGCAGGCCTACGAGTACGCGCATGCCTACGGCGACCTGAACCTCAAGCTGAGCAGCGGCGTCTACGGCTCGACCTTCTTCATGCTGACCGGCTTCCACGGCTTCCACGTGCTGGTCGGCATGCTGATGCTGCTGTTCATCACCATCCGTCTGATGAAGGGCCACTTCACGCCCGAGCGCCACTTCGGTTTCGAGGGCGCCGCGTGGTACTGGCACTTCGTGGACGTGGTGTGGCTCGGCCTGTACCTGATGGTCTACTGGACCTGAGCGCGCCGGCTGCGCCCTGCGGAAAGAGCGCCTTCGGCGCTCTTTCTATTTGGGCTGCAGCGGCAGCCCGGTCGGTGCGATCCAGCCCAGCTTGTAGGCCACGAGGATGAACGTGAACAAGGCCACCGACAGCCCGATCCGCCAGGCCAGAGCGCGCAGCATGCGGTTGGTCTTGGGCGTGCCGTCGCGGCCGTCCTGCAGCATCGCCCGCCCGGCGCTCGCGAGGGCGACCAGGATGCCAATGAAGGCCAAGCCCATGATCCACTTCATGCCCGCACTGTATGGCATCGTCGGCGGGGCGGCGGCGTGAAGGCACGCTGGCGCCGGCTCATCGTGCTGGTCGCGGCCCTGGCCGGCGTGGCGCTGACGGCGCGCCTGGGCGTGTGGCAGCTCGACCGCGCGGCCCAGAAGCTGGCCCTGCAGGCGACCATCGACACGCGCGGTGCACTGCCGCCGCTGCCGGCCGGCGCGCTGGCCCGTGACGCAACCGGCGCCGCGCTGCAGCACCAGCGGCGCATCGTGCTGCAGGGACGCTGGCGGCCCGAGTTCAGCGTCTTTCTCGACAACCGGCAGATGGACGGGCGCCCCGGCTTCTACCTGCTGACGCCGCTGGAGCTCGGTCCTGGCGATGCGGTCCTGGTGCAGCGCGGCTGGGCCCCGCGCGATGTGCGCGATCGCGCGCGCGTGCCGGCCGTGCCCACGCCGGCCGGCGAGGTGCGCGTCGTCGGCCGGATCGCCCCACCGCCCGCCGCGCTTTACGCCTTCGACGGGCCGGACACGGGCACGCTCCGGCAGAATGTCGACCTCGGTGCCTATGCACGCGAGACGGGGCTGGCGCTGCGGCCGTTGTCGGTCCTGCTGATCGACGATGGCGACGATGCCGGCACTGGCACCGCCGCAGCCGGCGGGTCCGGCAAAGACGGCCTGCAGCGTCGCTGGCCCGCGCCGGCCGTCGACGTGCACAAGCATTACGGCTATGCCTTCCAGTGGTTCGCGCTGGCCATCCTGCTGATCGGTCTGTATGTCTGGTTCCAAGTCTTCCAACCCTGGCTACGGCAGCGACGCGCGCGCGCTTGAGGCCGCGGGCGAGCAGCCGCTGAGCTTCGCGGTGCACAGCCTGCCGGCGCCGACGCTGGCCGACGGGCAGGTGAAGCGCGGGCGGCTGAAGATGTTGCTGGTGCTGCTGGTCTGCGCCGCGCCGGTGGTGGCGTCCTACTTCACCTACTACGTGGTTCGGCCGCAGGGCCGCACCAACCACGGTGAGCTGGTCCAGCCGCAGCGAGCCTTGCCCGATGCCGCTGCGCTGCCGCTCGCCGACCTGGCGGGTCGGGCCGTCGCGCCCGCGAGCCTGCAGGGCCAGTGGCTGCTGGTCGCCGTCGGCGGCGGCGCCTGCGACGCGCTGTGCGAGCGCCAGCTCTACCTGCAGCGCCAGCTGCGCGAGGCGCTGGGGCGCGAGAAGGACCGCGTCGACCGCGTCTGGCTGGTCGACGACGCGGTGCCGGTGCGGCCCGAACTCGCCGCCGCGCTGCAGGGCGCGACCGTCCTGCGCGTGCCGCGCCAGGCGCTCGAGCGCTGGCTCGCGGCTGCACCGGGCCAGACGCTGGCCGCGCACCTGCACGTCGTCGACCCGCTGGGCAACTACATGATGCGCTTTCCGGCTCCGAGCGAGCCGGCGCGCATCAAGCGCGATCTCGACAAGCTGCTGCGCGCATCGGCCAGCTGGGACCTGCCCGGACGCTGAGCCCCGACCGTGGACGGCAGTGGCATCAACCTCGCGCCCCTGGCCCAGCTCGCGCTGCTGGGCCTGGTGATCGCGCTCGGCCCGCTGGCCTGGGTGTGGGCGCGCACGCGCGGTGGTGCTGTCTCGCAGCGCCTGCGCGTGCTGACCCTGCTGACGCTGTTCCTGACCTTCGACCTGGTGCTGTTCGGCGCCTTCACGCGCCTGACCGACTCCGGTCTCGGCTGTCCCGACTGGCCCGGCTGCTACGGCAGCGCCAGCCCGCTGGGCGCGCGCGCCGAGATCCACGCCGCGCAGACCGCCCAGCCGACCGGGCCCGTGACCCATGGCAAGGCCTGGGTCGAGATGGTCCATCGCTACCTGGCCACCGGCGTCGGCGTGCTGATCATCGCGATGACGGTGCTGAGCTGGCAGGCGTGGCGGCGCGATCGTTCGGCTGCGTCGCCCGGGTGGGCGACGGCGACGCTGGTCTGGGTCTGCCTGCAGGGCGCGTTCGGGGCCTGGACCGTGACGCTCAAGCTCTATCCGGCGATCGTCACCGCGCACCTGCTGGGCGGGCTGGGCCTGCTCGCGCTGCTGGCGGTGCAGGCCTGGGGCGGGCGCGACGACCGAGTGCCCGTCGGCGCTGGCCTGCGGCGCGGCATCGTGGCGGTCGCGGCACTGGCGCTGCTGCAGATCGCGCTCGGCGCCTGGGTCAGCACGAACTACGCGGTGCTGGCCTGCACCGACTTCCCGACCTGCCAGGGCCGCTGGTGGCCGGCGATGGACTTCGAGCACGGCTTCGCGATCCTGCGACCGCTGGGCACGGGCAAGGGCGGCGAGGGCTGGCTGCCCTTCGAGGCCTTGACGGCGATCCACGTGTCGCACCGGCTGGTCGCGTTGCTGCTGCTGACGGCGCTGGCGCTGCTGGCGTGGCGCCTGGCCCTGCGTCCGCCGCTGCGGCGCTTCGCGGCCGGGTTGGTCTTCATCGGGCTGTGGCAGCTCGCCACCGGCGTCAGCAACGTCGTGCTGGGCTGGCCGCTGTTGGCGGCGGTCAGCCACACCGGCGGGGCGGCCGCTCTGGTGCTGGTGATCACCGCGCTGATCCTGCGCACGCGGTCGGCGGCGGCCGTTCGGGTCGCGGCTGCGTCCCCGATGGCGCGCGGCGTCGCGGCGCGGGGCGCTCCCTAGAATCCGGCGGCCCATGGCACAGACCCTCGCCCCCTCGACGACCCCGGCTCAGGGCTGGCTGGCCCGCTGGCGCCAGTTCAGCGCGCTGACCAAGCCGCGCGTGGTCCAGCTGATCGTCTTCTGCGCGGCGATCGGCATGCTGCTGGCCGTGCCGGGCTGGCCGTCGCTGCCGGCCTGGGGCGTGGCGCTCGCGGCCACCGTCGGCATCTGGCTGGTGGCCAGCGCCGCAGCGGCCTTCAACTGCCTGGTCGAGCAGCACATCGACGCCCGCATGAAGCGAACCGCCTGGCGGCCGACCGCGAAGGGCGAGCTGACCAACACGCAGACGCTGAGTTTCGCGATCGCGCTGTGCGTGGCCGGCATGGCGGTGCTGGGGGTCTGGGTCAACACGCTGACGATGTGGCTGACCTTCGGGACCTTCGTCGGCTATGCGATCGTCTACACGGTGCTCCTCAAGCCGGCGACGCCGCAGAACATCGTGATCGGCGGCGCCTCGGGGGCCATGCCGCCGGTGCTGGGCTGGGCCGCGATGCGCGGCGATCTGGGCGCCGAGCCCTGGATCCTGTGCCTGATCATCTTCCTGTGGACGCCGCCGCACTTCTGGGCACTGGCGCTGTACCGCGCCGAGGACTACGCGCGCGCCGGCCTGCCGATGCTGCCGGTGACCCATGGCAACGAGTTCACACGGCTGCAAATCCTGCTGTACACCTTCGTGCTATTCGCGGCGACGCTGCTGCCCTTCGTCTACGGCATGAGCGGCTGGCTCTACTTGGCCGCCGCGGTGGCGCTCGGCCTGGGCTTCTGCGGCTACGCGTTCAAGCTGTGGCGCGCCTACAGCGAGGCGCTGGCGCGGCGCACCTTCCGCTTCTCGATCTGGCACCTGTCGTTGCTGTTCGCGGCCCTGCTGCTCGATCACTACCTGGACCCGCTGCTGCGCGGCTGAGACCCATGATCCGACGTCGCCTCCTTCTCTGCGGTGGAGCCCTTGCGCTGGCCGTGCTCGGTGCCTGCGACAACCAGCCGTCCGGTCCGGCCGCGCCGGTGGCCGGCTTCAAGGGCATCGACATCACCGGGGCCGAGTACGCGCGCGACTTCTCGCTGCCGGACGCCGAGGGTCGGCTGCGCAGCCTGGCCGACTTCAAGGGGCGCGCGGTCGTGGTGTTCTTCGGCTACACCCAGTGCCCCGATGTCTGCCCGACCACGATGGCCGAGCTGGCGCAGGTCAAGAAGCTGCTCGGCGCCGACGGCGAACGCCTGCAGGCGGTCTTCGTCACCATCGATCCCGAACGCGACACGCCCGAGCTGCTGAAGGCCTACATGGCCAGCTTCGACCCGGGCTTCGTCGCGCTGCGCGGCGATCTCGCGCAGACGACCGCTTTGGCCAAGAGCTACAAGGCCTTCTTCCAGAAGGTGCCGGGCAAGGAGCCGGGCAGCTACTCGATGGACCACACGGCCGGCGCCTGGGTCTACGACCCGCAGGGTCGCATCCGGCTGTTCGTGCGCTACGGCCAGCCGGTCGAGGCCTGGGCATCGGACCTGCGGCAGTTGCTGGGCTGAAACGGAGGCCAGAACACCGAAAGCGGCCCGAGGCCGCTTCGATGAAGGCCGGGTCCGCGGGTGCCTTGCTGCGCAAAGGCCGCAGCGATCAGGCGTTCCAGTCGCTCAGAGCCTTCTTCATCTTCTTCATCGCCGCGACCTCGATCTGGCGGATGCGCTCGGCGCTCACGCCGTACTCGGCGGCCAGCTCGTGCAGCGTCATGCCGCCCGAGCCGTTGTCCCGGACCTTGAGCCAGCGCTCCTCGACGATCCGACGGCTGCGCTCGTCGAGCACCTCGAGGGCGTGCAGGATGCCGTCGCCCGCCAGGGCGTCGCGGTGCTGGGCATCGAGCACGCGCGTGGGTTCGGTGCTCTCGTCGGCCAGATAGGCGATCGGCGCGTAGCTCTCCTCGCCGTCGTCGGACTGCGGCTCGAGCGCCACATCGCCGCCCGACAGGCGGGTCTCCATCTCGATCACCTCCTCGCGCTTGACCTTGAGGTCGCGCGCGACGATGTCGATCTCGGCGTCGGTCAAGGTGCTGCGGTGCAGGTCCGTGTCGGCCGCCTCGCCCTTGAAGCCCTGCTTCATCGAGCGCAGGTTGAAGAACAGCTTGCGCTGGGCCTTGGTCGTGGCCAGCTTCACCATGCGCCAGTTCTTCAGCACGTACTCGTGGATCTCGGCCTTGATCCAGTGCAGCGCGTAGCTGACCAGGCGCACGCCCTGGTCGGGGTCGAAGCGCTTCACCGCCTTCATCAGGCCGACATTGCCTTCCTGGATCAGGTCGCCGTGCGGCAGCCCGTAGCCCAGGTACTGGCGCGAGACCGAGACCACCAGGCGCAGGTGCGACAGGACCAGGCGACCGGCGGCCTCGAGGTCCTGTTCCTCGCGCAGGCGACGGCCCAGCGACTGCTCTTCCTCGAGCGTCAGCATCGGCAGCCGGTTGACGGCCGAGATATAGGCGTTCAGGTCGCCCAGCGAGGGCACGAGCGCCCAGGGGTCGCGGACGGCCAGCGCCTGGGAAGGCGGGGGAGCAGGGATCAGGTTCAGAGCGGTGTTCATGGAAGCAGTACTCATCCAGAACCTCCTTTCGACGGCGCGATATTAGCACTCAGACCAGCGGAGTGCTAAGGCCGCGGTGATCGCCGTGACCAGAAACGCCGATGGATCGAAGCCAATACATTCCAATATCAAACGAAACAGTGAGTGCACCCTAACGTGAAAGATGCAATCGATCTGGGATGCCCTGCCGCCCGCGCGACAAGCGTCCAGGAAGCGCCCCGCTAAACTCGATCGACTTACCGGAGACAAGCATGGCCGCTGCCGCCTTCCATTGGGACGACCCTCTGTTGCTGGACCAGCAGTTGACCGCCGACGAGCGGGCGGTGCGGGACGCGGCCCGGGCCTACTGCCAGGAGCGCCTGGCGCCTCGGGTGCTGGAGGCCTTCCGACACGAGAAGACCGACCCGGCCATCTTTCGCGAGATGGGCGAACTGGGCCTGCTGGGCCCGACGATCGCCGAGACCTACGGCGGCGCCGGCCTCAACTACGTCTGCTACGGGGTCGTGGCGCGCGAGGTCGAACGGGTGGATTCCGGCTACCGCTCGATGATGAGTGTGCAGTCCTCGCTGGTCATGGTGCCGATCGAGACCTTCGGCAGCGAGGCGCAGAAGCAGAAGTATCTGCCCAGGCTGGCGCGCGGCGAGTGGATCGGCTGCTTCGGCCTGACCGAGCCCAACCACGGTTCCGACCCCGGCAGCATGGTGACGCGGGCGCGCAGCGTGCCCGGCGGCTTCGAGCTGACCGGCTCCAAGATGTGGATCACCAACTCGCCGATCGCCGATGTCTTCGTGGTCTGGGCCAAGGACGACGAAGGCTCGATCCGCGGCTTCATCCTCGACCGGGGCGCGAAGGGCCTGTCGGCGCCGGCCATCCACAGCAAGGTCGGCCTGCGCGCCAGCGTCACCGGCGAGATCGTGATGGACAAGGTGTTCTGCCCGGCCGAGAACGCCTTCCCCGAGGTGCGCGGCCTGAAGGGCCCGTTCACCTGCCTGAACAGCGCGCG
>CAZTTC010000153.1:0-7397 GCA_964616015.1 uncultured Methylibium sp.
CGCCCCAAAAGCTGCCGGGCGGTCCCCGCTCCCGGGCAGCGTGAGCGGCATGGTCTTGTCGCGACGCTGGTCGCGTACTTCTTCTTGGCGTGCGAAAAGTTTCGGAGGCGGCGGAATAAACGGATGCCGCCTCCCGTCTGCTGCTGTGACAGGCGCTTCGAGCGGTCTGAAGTCGCCAGCGCTTGGCAGTCACGCCACTCCGCAAACCCCAGGAGCCACCATGTTCAAGACCCTTTCCCTCTCTGTCTCCGTCGCCGCTGCTGCGCTGACCCTCGCCGCCGGCAGCACCTTCGCCGCTCCCGCTGACGACGCCCGCACGCACTTCCAGGCCATAGCCTCCGGCGACTTGGCAGTCGTGATGCGCGGCTACGCCGACAACGCCCGCTTCGAGTGGATCGGCGGGCCGCTCGATGGCAGCTACGCAACGCCCGACGCGATCCGCGGCGTCTGGACCAAGTTCACCGGCTCGCAAGGGCCGCTGAAGCTCAGCGTCGACAAGCTCGAGGAGTCGGCCAACCCCAAGGGCGCGACCGTCTCGGCCAACGTGCAGTTCGAAGGCAAGGCACCGATCAAGGTGCGCTACGTGCTGACCTTCCGCGACGGCAAGATCGTCGCCGAGACGTGGCAGATCGATCCCAAGCTGGCCGTCGCGGCGGCTTACTGATCAGCGACCGAACAAGCGCCCAACGCCATGAACGCATCAGGTCTGCTCGCCGCCGTCGCCCTCGGCCTCGCATCGCTCGCCGCGTCGGCCGCCGACGCCCCCGCCAAGCTCGTCAACGGCGCTCTCGTCGCCGCCAACGGCATGACGCTGTACACCTTCGACAAGGACACCGCCGGCAGCGGCAAGAGCGTCTGCAACGGCGCCTGCGCGGCGCTGTGGCCACCGTTGATGGCCGCGCAGTCCGACCAGCCCGCAGGCGCCTGGGGCATCGTCACTCGCGACGACGGCGCCAAACAGTGGGCGTACAAGGGCAAGCCGCTGTACTTCTACCAGCCCGACCAGAAGGCCGGCGACCGCAGCGGTGACAACTTCAAGGACGTCTGGCACATCGTCAAGGAGTGAACCCGACGCCGAGGGCCGCGACGTGCAAGGCCACGACGACCAGTCGCTGCTGACCTGGCTGCCGCGCCTGCGCCGCTACGCGCGGGCGCTGGCCGGCAATCGCGACGACGCCGACGACTTGGTGCAGGACACGCTGGAGCGCGCCTGGGCCAAGGCCGGGCTGTGGTCCGGCGTGGCCGACATGCGCGCCTGGCTCTTCAGCATCATGCACAACCTGCACGTTGACGGCATCCGGCGCCCGAAGGTGGCCACCGTGGACCTGGACGACGACACGCCCGAGATCCCTGTCGCACCTACCCAGGGCGAACGCCTGGCCGTGCTCGACCTGCAGGCCGCGCTCGACCAGCTGCCCGTCGAGCAGAAGGAGATCATCCTGCTCGTTGCGTTGGAGGACATGGCCTATGCCGACATTGCCAAGACGCTGGGCATCCCCATCGGCACCGTGATGTCGCGCCTGTCGCGCGGGCGCGAGCGGCTGCGCGCACTGATGGAAGGCCGGGCGGATCCCGTACGGCTGAAGGTCGTGAGATGAAGGCCCGATCATGAACCCGAGTTCCCCGATCACCGAGGCCGACCTGCATGCCTGGGTCGACGGCCATCTGGCTGCCGAGCGCGCGCGCGAGGTGGAGGCGTATCTCGCGGCGCGACCTGAAGAAGCGCATCGTGTCGAGGCGTGGCGCGCGCAGAAGCAGGAGCTGCGCTCGCTGTTCGACCCGGTACAGGATGAACCGATGCCGGCCCGCCTGCTGCGCGCGGCGCGCCCGCGCACGCCGTGGTACGCGCAGCGGCTGGCCGCGGCTTTCGCGATCGCGGTCGTGAGCGGCGCACTCGGCTGGAGCCTGCGCGGCGGGTTGCAGGACGGCGCACCGCGGCTGGCCCAGCAAGCCCCGGCCACGGGCATCGTGCAGGCCTCGGCGTTCGCACAGCGCGCCGCCATCGCACATGCGGTGTACTCGCCCGACCAGCGGCGGCCGGTCGAAGTGGACGCCGCGCACGAGGACCAGCTCGTCGCCTGGCTGTCCAAGCGCATGGGCGCGCCGATGAAGCCACCGCATCTGCAGACCCTGGGCTATGCGCTGGAGGGCGGCCGCCTGCTGCCGGGCGGCAAGGGGCCGGTCGCGCAGTTCATGTACCGCGACTACGCGGGCGCCAAGCTGACGCTGTACGTGTCCAACGAGATCGGCGACCTGAACGCGCTCGGCGCGCCCAAGCCGTCGGGCACGGGCGCCAATCAGGACACCGCTTTCCGCTTCGCGCAGGAAGGTGGGGTCAACGTCTTCTACTGGGTCGACGGGACGTTCGGCTACGCGCTGTCGGCGCAGGCCGACCGTGCCGAGCTGGCCCGCGTCTCGGCCGAGGTGTACCGGCAGCTCGCTGGCCCGCTGCCAGGCAAGTGACGCAGCGCCGCGCGCCGATGGAATGAAACCCGTCCGGCGCTGCTCTTGAACTCGATTCCCTCTGCCCGCCGCGCCGCGCGTGGCATCGCTCCAACGTCGTCTCCTCAAGGACCCCCATGACCCTCGATCGCCGCGACTTCCTCCAGCACACTCTGGCCGTCGGCGCCGCCCTGGCTGCCCTGCCCGCCGCGATGGCGCAAGGCAGCGCGGCCCCCGGCGGCATCGACGCGCGTGACCGTGTCTTCATCACCAACGAGGACTCGAACACGCTGGTCGTCATCGACCCGCGCCGCAACGCGGTCGAGACGACGATCAACCTGACCAGCTTCGACGAGGACCCGCGGCCGCCGTTCCGCTACGTCACGGCCGGCGTCGCGCCGACGCACGCGGCGATGATCCACAAGCCGCTGTACCACGGCTGCATCGACGCCCACGGCGCCGTGCCGTCGCCCGACGGCACATTGCTGGCGACCAGCGGCCGCGGCTCGAGCAACATCTACCTGATCGACGCGGTCGACAAGCGCGTGATCGGCAACACGCCCAACCCCGCGGCCGGCGAGACGACGAACGCCGAGCGCTTGTCCAGCGGCATCCCGCTCGGCCGCGAGCCGCACGAGCCGACCTTCTCGCGCAACGGCAAGGAGCTGTGGGTCACGCTGCGCGGAGAGGACCGCATCGCGATCCTCGACGTCGACAGGGCGCTGCGCTACCTGCGCGGCGCCGAGCTGTCGCCGGTGCGGCAGTTCCTGCCCACGCTCAACGGCCCGGCGCAGGTCTGGTTCAATCGCGAGGGCACGCTGGCCTTCGTCGCCAGCCAGAAGGTCGCGCGCGTCGACGTGTTCCGCGTCAACGCCGGCGCGGACGGCCACTCGCGGCCCGAGCGGCTGACGACGCTGGACATCTCGGCGCAGGACAAGCCCGGCTTCACGCCCTTCATGAAGACCACCGCCGACGGCGACGAGGTCTGGTTCTCGCACAAGCTGGCCGACGCCGTGTCGTGCCGCTCGACGCGCGGCGGCTTCGAGCTGCTCGACAGCGTCGCGCTCGGCACCGGTGCGCGGCCCAACCACGTCGAGTTCGTCTCCAACGCACGCGGCAGCGTGGTCTATGCGAGCCTGGCGCGCGTCGACGACGGTGGCCCGGGCGGCGTGGCGTCGAGCCCGATCGCGGTCATCGACCGCAGCGCCGCACGCGGCCAGCGGCGCGTGGTGGGCAGCTTCTACAGTCATGGCCGCGAGGCGCACGGGCTGTGGACCAACCCCGAGAACACGCTGCTGTACGTCGCGCACGAGCAGGACGAACTGCCCGGCACGCCGAACGCCGGCCAGACCGTGTGCAGCGCCTTCGACGTGAGCGACCCGCTGCGCCCGGGCTTCATCGCGCAGATCCCGCTCGGCAGCCTGAACCTGCCCTCGGGCGCGCTGCGCAACAAGAAGAGCATCAACCTCGTCTACGTGCGGCCGGGGACGAAGGGGCAGACGGCATGACCGGCGCGTCTCGACGCGCGGCGCTCGCGGCCGCCGCGGCGGCGACGCTTGCGCCTTTCGCCCATGCTGCCGGCGATGTGTCTCACCACGACCATGGCGCGCTGCCCGTGGGCGGCGAAACATCGGCCTTCGAGCGCGAGATGGACGCCAGCATGGCCGCAATGATGCAGGCCATGCACGCCCCGGGCTACAGCGGCGACGCCGACGCCGATTTCCTGGCGATGATGGTGCCGCATCACCAGGGCGCGATCGACATGGCGCGGTTGGTGCTGCAGCACGGGCGCGACCCGGTGACGCGGCAGCTGGCCGAGGAGATCATCGCCGGGCAGGCGGTGGAGATCGAAGGCATGACGCGGCGACTCGCCATGCTGCGGCAAGGTCGCTCGGCCCGCGGCGATGCGGAGTTCCCCGCGCTCGGCGGAACCCGCGGGCCGTGAGCGCGCATCGACCCGGGTAAACACTGAGCAGGTCGTGCTGTGGCGCAGGGAATGACACACGGTCCTGCACGCTCTCGAACACATCATGTTCTCGTCGGCCGAGTCCCGCTACAACTCTTGGGTGCGCGAGCACTACCGCTTCCTGCTGCGCAGCGCGTGGGCGTTGACCGGTTCGCGGGTGGTGGCCGAGGACGTGGTGCAGGACTGCTTTGCCGCAGCCTGGCGCCACCGCGAGCAACTGAAGCAGGCCGATTCGGCGCGCGCGTGGTTGTTCCAGATCATGCGGCGCAATGCGTTTCGGCACCTGGCGCAGGGGCCGGTGTCGCTGGACGACGAGGAGCTACCAGAGCAGGCCGCGCCCGACGCCGCGCTCGACGACAAGCTCGACGTGGTCAAGGCGCTGACGCGCATCGCGCCGATCCACCGCGAGGTGCTGGTGCTGTACTACTTCGACGACATGCCCACGGCGCAGATGGCCGAGGCATTGGAGGTCGCGCCGGGCACGGTGCTGTCGCGACTGGCCCGGGCGCGCGACGCGTTGAAGGCCGCGATGACGGCACCCCGAGGGCGGCAGCAAAGCAGCCAGCCGGGCGCGGCTGTCACGCCTCTGCGGAGGGTTTGACATGCATCGCGACAGTTCTTGCAACCCACCCATGCCCGAGGACAGCGCGTTCGACCTGCGCGCCCGTGCCGAGCTGGCGCTGGCCTTCGAGCCCGGCGAGCCGCCGGTGCGCCTGCTGCGCCGGCCGACGCCGTGGTTCGCGCGACGCGGCGTGCAGAAGGCCATCGCCGGGCTGCTGCTGGCCACCACCGGTGCCGGCACGGTGCTGGCGATGCGCCCGCCCGAACTCGTGCGCGGCGCCATCGAGCACGAGTACTACGAGCGTACGCTGCGCGGCAACTTCATGGACCCGCAGCAGCTGCTCGCACGCATCGGCCTGGGCGGCGCGAAGATGCTGCCGGGCTTTCCGCAGCTCATGCGGCCCTGCGACATCGAGGGCCAACTCGTCTACCACCTGACCACCTTCTTCGAGAAAGGCGGCATGGTCACGGTGTTCGCCTTCGATCAGCCGGTGGACCTGGAGGACGGCAGCGGGTGGTGGAACAACGTGTACTGGCAGGTGCTGCGTTCGCGTGACGGCAAGCCGCTCGTGCTGGTGTCGCAGAGGCAGAAGGCGCTGAACGTGGCGAAGGCCCAGCTGCAGTCGCTTCCCACGGCGTCACCCGCAACCTCGCCTTCGGTCCCTTGATCGCCCACTGATCCGCCTCCGATCCCCGCTCACCCCCCAAAGCGCCTGGCGCACACCCCTGGAGACACCCCGATGAACAAGAGTCCTGCTTCCCTACCCCGCCGCCACCTGCTGGCCGGCAGCGGCGCCGCACTGGCCGCTGCCGGACTCGCGGGCTTCAGCCGTGGCGCGGTGGCAGCCGGCGAGACGCCCGCGGCCGCGTCGCCAGCCGCTGCCGGCGCAGCGCCGAAGCCACTGCCCGCGTACGTCAGCTGGAAAGACCCGCGCAGCCTCATCGTGCACAGCAGCACCACCATCGAGACCCAGCGCAGCGCCTTCGGCACCAGTGTCATCACCCCGGCCGAGCAGCTCTACATCCGCAACAACCTGCCGGCGCCTGACGCTTCGATCCTGGCCGACAGAGACGCGTGGCAGGTCGCTGTCGAAGGCGTGAAAAACCCACGCAGCTTCACGCTCGGCGAGTTGAAGTCGCTCGGCGTGGAGACCTTGGCGATGGTGCTGCAGTGTTCCGGCAATGGACGCGGCTACTTCCCCAACAAGCCCAGCGGCACGCCATGGCAGGTCGGCGCGGCGGGCTGCGTGGTGTGGAGCGGCGTGCCGGTGCGGGTGGTGGCCGAAGCGCTCGGCGGCGTCAACGCCGGCATGGCGTTCATGACCGGGACCGGTGGCGAGAAGCTGCCCGAAGGGCTCGACCCCAAGAGCATCATCGTCGAACGCTCGGTGCCCGCATCCGCGATGGCAGACGCGCTGCTGGCCTGGGAGATGAACGGCGTGCCGATCTCGCTGGCGCATGGCGGGCCGCTGCGCCTGATCGTGCCGGGATATACCGGCGTGAACAACATCAAGTACATCAAGCGGCTGGCCTTTACCGCGCAGGAGACCGACGCCAGGATCATGTCGCACGGCTACCGGCTGTCGCCGCCCGGCGGCAAGGGCGAGCCGACGCAGCCGTCGGTGCTGGAGATGGGCGTCAAATCGTGGATCAACGGCCCGGGCACCGACGGCACGCCGCTCAAGGCCGGCAACGTGCAGATCCATGGCGTGGCATTCGGCGGTCTCAATGCGGTGGCCAAGGTGGAGGTGTCGGTGGACGGCGGCAGGACCTGGGCGCCGGCGCGCTTCATCGGGCCCGATCTCGGGCGATATGCGTGGCGACAGTTCGTCTTCGCGGCGCGTCTGCCCGCCGGAAACTACACGCTGGCCAGCCGCGCGACCGATGCGGCCGGCAACGTGCAGCCCGAGCAGCGCTTCGAGAACGCCGGCGGCTACAACAACGCCAGCTGGGCCGACCATGCCGTGAAGGTGGTGGTGGCATGAAGGCGACGAGCACTCCGGCGCGCGTGGCACGCTGTGCGTTGATCCCCTTGCTGGCGGTCTGCGCCGCGGCCACGGCCATGGCGCAGGACGACCCGAAGCTCAAGCTCGGAAAGGAACTGTTCACCAAGGGCGCGGTGCCCGCTTGCGCGGTTTGCCACACGCTGAAGGACGCCGGCGCCGAGGGGGCGGTGGGCCCGGTGCTCGACGAACTGAAGCCGGATGCGGCGCGGGTGGCGAAGTCCTTGCGCGACGGCCTCGGGCAGATGCCCTCGTACCGGGGTAAGCTGAGCGATGAGCAGATCGCGGCCCTGGCCGCTTACGTCTCGAAGGCCAGTGGTGGTGCCCGATAGCCGAGTTCGGAACGGGGCAAAGTCGCGACCCTCGCACCGATGTAAGTGCGATCGTCTCGCAACCGGCCGGTTGCCGGCGACCGCTCCTGGCCG
>CAZTTC010000154.1:0-7393 GCA_964616015.1 uncultured Methylibium sp.
AAAGCGGCAGCCAGGGGCCGGCCTACAACACCAAGGTCCCGCCTTCGTTCGAGCACTTCAAGCCCGTGTGCGATTCGGTGGAACTGGACCGGTGCACACCGGAGTCGCTGCTCAACGCCTACGACAACACCATCCTTTACACCGACCACGTGGTCGGCCGTGCCATCGACTTGCTGAAGAGCATGGACGGCATGCCGGCGACGCTGCTGTACATCTCCGATCACGGAGAATCGCTCGGCGAGCATGGCCTGTACCTGCACGGCACGCCGATGGCGCTGGCACCCGACGTGCAGAAGGAGGTGCCGTTCATCGTCTGGATGTCCGAAGGTTTCCAGCGCAAGCACCGCGTGGAGGCGTCGACGCTGACCCGCACTACCGCGCATTCCCAGGGCCAGGTGTTCCACAGCGTCATGGGCGCGTTCGACATGCGCAGCAGCATCTACCGGCCGCAATTGGACATCTACGCCGCGGGCGCCAGCGCGGCCGACGGACGCTGACCTCAGAGCGCGCACCGAGGCTCAGGAACCCGGAGGGCGGCCGCTCGCGACGGAGGCTTCACGCACCGACGAGTCGGCGGTAGCCGACGCCGGCAACGTGCTTCGAGATCTGCCTGCCGTTAGAAGTGAGAATCCCGCCACGACGGCGCTGAGCCCGGCGACGCCGAGAACCGCAGCGCAGATCAGCGTCTGGTGCGGGCGCAGCCAGAGCAAGACGCCCCACAGGATCAGCCCTGCACCCGCGGCTGGGCGCCCGGCGCCGAAGAACAGCCAATGCCACCAGCCAGGGTGACGCGCCAGCGCCGCGCCGCTCAGTCCGGCAAGCCAGCCGATGGCCGCTCCGGCAGCGAGGTCGAGCGGCCAGTGCGCTCCCACCGCCACGCGCGACAACGCAATCACCGTGGCCGTCAGCACGCCGCAAGCGATCAGAAGCCAGTCGCGACCGCGCTGCGGTCTCCCCACGCAGGTCGCGAGCACGGCAGCGGCGGCGGCGAACGCGCTGATGGTGTGCCCTGACGGAAAGCTGTTGTGGTGCAGGGCCGGACCGATCAGGTTGAACCATGTCTGATCGAGCACGGCCGCGGGTCGTGGCACGCCGGCCCAGTGCTTGACCGACGTCGACAGCAGCGCGCCCGCCGGCACCGAGGCCAGAACAGCAGCCCAGATGCGGGGCCTGCCGAGCACGAACAAGGCCAGCATGGGCATGAGAACCGTCGAGTCGCCCAACAAGGTGATGGCGGACCACAACGATGGCGGCAGCGCCGCGAAGTTCGCGTTCCACGCGATGAAGACAGCCTGCTGTTCAGGCCAGCTCGCAGTACCTGCGATGCCGCCGCCATGCCATGACACCAGCAGACCGACCAGCACCAAGGTGATGAACGCTGGAGTGGCCCATACCCATGGGCGCCAAGCGCCGCGTTGTAAGCGAGACGCAGGGATTGAATTGCCCGATTCGGGCCGTCGATCTGCCGCCATGAGTGAGCGGCACTGTGTGAGCGTGCGACTTAACCATCACTTAACCCGCACGACCGCAAAGCGAGCGCTTGGCCGCCCGCGGTCCCATCGCCGGGAAGTTGCTTAAGTCGCAGTTAAGGCGCCCCAGCCGAAGCTTCGCTGACACCTTGAATGCCAGTACTCGCAATGGACCAGATGCCAGAGTCTCGACGTGGGATTCGAGACCAGTCGGCCGGTGGCTCGATGCGCGACTTCGAACCCACCATCTCCTGCGTCCTGCCCTGGCAGGGCTCTGCGGAAGCATTAAGGCACCACGTACTTCCGCTGCTCGATGACGTCAGCGCCCTGGTTCGGCTTTGGGAACTGATCCTGGTGGATGACGGTTGCTCGATGGCCGACGCCACTGCCATGGCCGCGTGGGGCCGGGAGGACGGCATACGTATCGTGCGTCTCAAACGACGCTTCGGGCGCGATGCCGCCATTGCCGCCGGGCTGCGGCTCGCGCACGGCGACTTGGTGGTTGTCCTGCAAGGTGACGACGTGAGGGCATCGGAGCTCATCGCGGGCTTGCTTGTCAGGTGGCGGCAAGGTTTCGACGTCGTGCACTCCACGGAGCCGCACGCGCAGCCGACGCAATCGGTCGCGTCGCGATTCGTACGGTGGCTGCGCCCCTCCAGCGTTTCGGGCAACCGATTCGCTGCGATGCGTACTGCGCATCGCGCATTGCTCATCGATCGCAGCGCCGTGCAAGACCTGGCCTTGCCGCAGGCTCGCGCTCCCGGGTCGAGCGCACGCCCAACGGATCGCCCCCTGCAGATCGCCACGGTCCCGACGCCGCCCCTGCTGGTCGCCGAGCCATCCGCCAGTGTCCCCGATGGCGGGTTCGGCGCAGCGTTGAAGAAGGCTTTGGGCATCCCGCGCGCGGCGAGTCGTTCGCTCGGCAACTGGCGTTCATCGTCGGCCATCGCTCCGGTGGTCGAGATCCAGTACGAACTCGGCAGTGGTCTCGCGCCGAGACCACACCCCTCGGCCGCGGAGCCGCATGCCTGAAACCCGGCCTTGGACCGCCCGGCACCCACTGGTGTGCGCGGCTTGCGCCTGCGCGGTGGCGCTGTCGCCGCTGCCGGCCCTCGCCGCACCGGCCGATCCACAAACGGTTGCCGTCGCACTGCCCACGCTGGCGGAACTGGAAGACGCCGGTGCGGTGATCGGCGAGATTCGCGTCGTCACGCACGACATCTTCGATACAGACGACCCCGCCGAGGACAAGCTGCCGTTCCGCGTGGCCAACGCGCTGCACATCCGGACCCGAACCTCCGTGGTGCGGGATGCCTTGCTCTTCAAGAGTGGCGATCGCGTCAGCGTGCGCGCGTTCGACGAAACCGAGCGGGCGCTGCGCAGCACGCGCTACCTCTACGACGTGAAATTCACGGTGCTCGCCGTGCGAGACAACATCGCCGACATCGAAGTCTCGACCCGCGACACCTGGACGCTCGACCCCGGCGGCAGCTTTGGCAGGGCTGGCGGTGCCAACTCGACGCGGGTGGGGATCAAGGAGTACAACCTGCTGGGCACCGGCACCATCGTGAGCCTCGGCCGATCACGCAACGTCGATCGGTCCGGGACCCAGTTCACGTTTTCGAACGGCAGCGTCTTCGGCAGCCGGACCGCGGTCAACCTCAGCCATGCCGTCAACAGCGACGGTCGCAGCAACGCGGTGTCGGTCGTGCGGCCGTTCTATGCACTCGACTCGACCTGGGCAGCCGGCGCCCTCGCCGCGCGCGACGACCGCATTGACTCGGTCTACGCCGCGGGTGTGCTCTCGAGCCAGTACCGGCACGACTCACGCCGCGCCGAGGCGTTCGGCGGCTGGTCGGCCGGGCTGGTCGACGGCTGGGTCCGGCGCTGGACCGCGGGCGTCGAGCTCCGGCAGGACCGCTACGCGTCCGAGCCCGGGCTCGCAGCGCCCTTGAGCCTTCCGACCGACGAGAAGCTGGTTGCGCCGTTTGTCGGCTACGAGCTGATCGAGGACCGGTTTGACCGCGAGGTCAATCGCAACCAGATCGGGCGGCCGGAGTTCTTCGCGCTCGGCCTCAAGGCCAGCGTCCGCCTCGGCTGGGCTTCGACCGGTCTGGGTTCCACACGCGACGCCCTGCTCTATGCCGCTTCGGTGAGCCGTGGCTTCGAGCCCGCGCCGGGGCAAATCCTCTTGGGCTCTGCCGATATCGTCGGGCGCTACGCCGAGTCGCAGGTGCAACGCCAACGTCTGGGGCTGCAAGCGCGCTGGTTCGTGCCGCACCACGGGCGCTGGGTGTTCTACGCAAGCGCTGCGGGCGACCTGCTGACCCGACCGGCGCCCACGGAAAGCCTGCTGCTCGGCGGCGAGGAGGGTCTTCGGGGCTACCCGCTGCGCTACCAAAGCGGCACACGCCGCGCCCTCTTCACGCTCGAGGAGCGCTACTTCACGGATCTCTTCGTCTGGCGGCTGTTTCGGCTGGGTGGCGCGGCTTTCGTCGATGTCGGCCGGGCCTGGGGCGGTACGGACACGAATGCACTCAACCCCGGTTGGCTGAGCGACGTCGGATTCGGACTGCGGATCGCGAACTCGCGCGCCGCCTTCGGCAACGTGCTGCACATCGACCTCGCGTTCCCGCTCAACGCCACACCCGACATCAAGCGAACCCAGCTGCTGGTCAAGACCAAGTTCAGCTTCTGACGAATGATCGCCTCAGGGCCGAGGGAAGCGGATGCGCACCTCGAGGCCCCGCCCCGAGACCGGAGTGCGCAGCTCGACCGTCGCGCGGTGGCGCTCCGCGATTGCCTTGACGATCGCCAAGCCAAGGCCGCTGCCGTCACGCGACAGGCTCTGCGCCGATTCGCCGCGATGGAAGCGTTCGAACACCCGTTCCCTCTCCGCCTCCGGGATGCCGGGGCCGTCGTCGACCACGCGTATCAGCGGCCGGCCGTCTTCGGTGCACGCGGAGACGTCGACGACACCGCCCGCGGGCGTGTACCGCAGGGCGTTCTCGATCAGGTTCTCGAGCAGCACGCCCAGCTGCGGTTCGTCGCCCACAGCCGGTACGGGTTGCGGCGTGTCCGCACCGAGGTCGAGGCCAGCCTGCTCCGCCTTGACGCTGAGCGCGGCGACCTGCGCACGCACCAGGGCTGCGAGGTCCAGCGGCGCCAGCTTGGTCGCCTCGCCGTCCGGCTCGGTGCGCGCAACCTGGAGCAACTGCTGAACCAGGCGCTGCGAGCGATCGACGCCGCTGTGGAGTTCGGTCAGCGCGCGCTGCCGCTCTCCATCGTCCGTTGTCCGCTCGAGCAACTGTAACTGCAGACGCAAGGCGGTGATCGGCGTTCGCAACTCGTGGGCGGCGTCGGCGAAGAACCGGCGCTGCGCGGTGAAGGCGACGCCAAGTCGCTGCATCAGCCCGTTGATCGAGTTCACGAGCGGCACGATCTCGGCCGGCGCGTCGTCGGTGGAAATGGCGTCCAACGACCCAGCGCTGCGGCGTGCGATGTCGCCCGCCGCCGCATCCAGTGGCTCCAGGCCCCGGCGCAGCGCGAATACGAGCAAAGCCCCGATCAGCAGAACCAGCCCGATCAGCGGCGGAAACACCTTGCCCGCCGACTCACCGGCCATCTCCTTGCGCGACGCCACCCGCTGCGCGGCCTGCGCCACGCCGGCGGGGCGCACGCTCGAATAAACGATCCACTCCTCGCCAGCCACGACGGGGCGCGACAGGCCCTCGGTGGTTGTGAAGGGCAGGTTCACGCGCGGGTCGGACGAGTACACACGCTCGCCTCGCGCCGTCCACGTCAGCGTGACGATCTCGGTGTCTTCGGGCTCGTCAGTCCGCACCGGCAGTTCGAGCGGCGCGTCACCTTCTTCGTGATGACCGGCATGGTGGTAGCTGGCCACCGCCTCGGCCACGTTGCGCAGGTCGCCGTCGAAGACCTCGTTCATCTCCTCGAGCGTGACGAGATAGGTCACGAGCGCCACCAGCAGAGCACCCAGCGACAAGGCACCGAGTATCCAGATCAGCAGCGTACGGCGGATGGATCGCAACGGTTTCGCCCCTGTTTGCCGGTCAGACGTCGGCAATGCGATAGCCGACGCCGCGAACGTTCTTGATCAGGCCGCCGCCGAGCTTCTTGCGCAGGTGATGCAGGTGGACTTCGATGGCGTTGCTTCCCACCTCCTGGCCCCAGCCGTACACCGACTCCTCGAGCTTCTCGCGCGACAGCACCGCGCCCGGCCGCTGGAGCAGCGCCTCCAGCACCGCGAACTCCCGGGCTGACAGATCGACCGGCGCTCCATCGCGCGTCACGGTCTTGCGCAGCGGGTCAAGCATCAGGGGGCCGTGGCTCAGCACCGGAGAACCACTGCCGGCATGGCGGCGCAGCAGCGCGCGGACCCGGGCCACCAGTTCGTCCAGATCGAAAGGCTTGAGCAGGTAGTCGTCAGCGCCTGCGTCGAGCCCGCCGATGCGGTCCTTGACCGTGTCGCGTGCCGAAGCGATCAGCACCGGCATCGAGTTGCCCAGCGCGCGCAGGCTGGCCAGGATGGCCATGCCGTCCTTCTTGGGCAATCCCAGGTCGAGGATCGCCAGATCGTACACGCCATTGCCCAGGGCCAGTTCGGCGGCGCGTCCGTCGGTCACCCAGTCGACGGCGAATCCGGCCGAACTCAAGCCCTGCCGGACGGCCTTGCCGATCATCGAGTCGTCTTCAATCAGGAGGATGCGCATGTCTCAGACACTTCAAGGGCGGCGCAGACGCCGAAACCAGCCACCGACAGCCGACCGCCACCGGTCATCGTAGTCGAGCAGCCGCGTGAACCCGGCCGCAGCCCGGTGCCGCAACCCGTGCGCCGCCAACGCGCCAGCGAGCGCCACCGGCAGCGCCGCGAAAATGTCGTAGGGGAAGTGAACGCCCAAGTAGACCCGGCTCCACCCAACGGTCAGACCGACGGCGAGCAACGGGAATCCCCACGGTGCAAAGCGCCGCGTCAACAACGCGGACAGCGCCAGACTCCAGAAGACGGTCACATGGTCGCTGGGCAGACCCGGATCGTCGGCATGCGCCAGGTACTGCGTGCCGAGGTGCAACGTGAAGGGCCTGGGTTGCGGCCACACCAAGGCAACGATCTGTGCCACGGCCAGTGCGAACACGACGGCGAGCAGGATCTCCAGCAGTTCGGCGCGCGCCGAGAGCGAACCGCACACCCACGCCCAAGCCATGATCACGGGCACGGCCACGATCAGCCACTTTGCGAGCAGCACGGCGAGCAGAAGCTTGGTCGGCGCCAGACCAGGCCCGGCGTTGAGCAGTTCGAACAGGTGAGTGTTGTCCATGGACCGGCACGCCGCAGGCGTGCGAGCGGTTTGCGACCGGGAGCGGCACACGGGATGCTTTCGGCATCGGACTTAACTCGCACTTAAGCCGGCGCACCCCGTGGTTTGACCGCAACGATCAGGACTGGGGCCAGCCGCGCATCCACGCCCACCACGGGCTCGAAGCAGCCGCCGGTGCCGAACCGAGGAACGTCATGCTCGGGCCCACCACCATCGCCGGCCAACGTCGCCACCACCAGTCTAGAATCTTAATCATGCGTCGTTGGGTGTTTGCATTCCTGTTGTTCGTCGTGCCGTTCCAGTGGGCCTGGGGCGCGGCGGCACCGTATTGCGCGCACGAAGCCAGTGTCGCGGCGAAGAAGCACTTCGGCCACCACGAGCACGAGCATCAGGCTGGCAGCGATCTCGTCCCGGCCACCAGCGATGCAGCGGACGCTTCTGGGGCCTTCCAGGCGGACTGCGAGAGTTGCCTTCTGGCCTGCGCCGAGTTCATGCCTGCAATAACCTCCGCTATCGACACTCTGCCCCATGGCGACGCCATGAGGCAGCCGGAACCCTGTTACGACTCCCACATTCCGGCCAGCC
>CAZTTC010000155.1:0-7261 GCA_964616015.1 uncultured Methylibium sp.
CATCAACCGAAATGTTCGAGCCCCTCGCGGGCGAGCCAGGGTGCGCCACCGCCCCGAGCGAGCGCAGCGATGCGTGCGCATCGCTCCGTCCAGATGGCTGGCGTTCCAGGCTCTTTCTTTGGTTACTTTCTTTGAGCCAGCAAAGAAAGTGACCCGCCCGCCGGGCGGGCCCGGCGCGTCGCATCGCCATGCACAAGACCAGCTTCAAGACCCGACTCCCAGCAATTCCACGACCTGCGCGCAAACGCCGCCAATGGAACCCGCGCCCATGGCAATGACAACATCCCCGTCCCGCGCGTTGTCGACGACGGCCTGAGCCATCGCCCCGATGTCATCGACGAACACCGGCTCGAGCTTGCCGGCCACCCGCAAGGCCCGTGCAAGCGCCCGCCCGTCGGCGGCCACGATCGGCGCCTCGCCGGCGGCATAGACCTCCGCCAGCAGCACGGCATCGGCCGTGCCCATGATCTTGACGAAGTCCTCGAAGCAGTCGCGCGTGCGGGTGTAGCGGTGCGGCTGGAAGGCGATCACCAGCCGGCGACCCGAGAAGGCGCCGCGCGCCGCGGCGATCACCGCGGCCATCTCGACCGGGTGGTGGCCGTAGTCGTCGATCAGCGTGAAGTGGCCGCCGGCCGGCAGCGCGATGTCTCCGTAGCGCTGGAAGCGACGGCCCACGCCGTGGAACTCGGCCAGTGCCTTTTGCACCGGGGCGTCGGGCAGCTCCAGCTCGGCCGCGACGGCGATGACCGCGAGCGCGTTGAGCACGTTGTGCTCGCCGGGCAGGTTGAGCGTCACCGGCAGGTCGGGCATGCGCACGCCGTTGCGGCGCTGCGCGACGAAGCGCATCTGCCCGCCGGGCAGCGCCTGCACCTGCACCGCGCGGATCTGCGTGTCCTCGGCGAAGCCGTAGCTGACCACCGGCCGCGAGATCATCGGCACGATGGAGCGCACCCCCGGGTCGTCGCCGCAGACGATGGCCGCGCCGTAGAAGGGCATGCGGTGGATGAACTCGACGAAGGCCGCCTTGAGCCGCGCGAAGTCGTGGCCGTAGGTGTCCATGTGGTCGGCGTCGATGTTGGTCACGACGCTGAGCACCGGCATCAGGTTCAGGAAGGACGCATCGCTCTCGTCGGCCTCGACCACGATGTAGTCGCCGACGCCCAGCCGCGAGTTGGCGCCGGCACTGACGAGCCGCCCGCCGATCACGAAGGTCGGGTCGAGGCCGGCCTCGGCCAGCACGCTGGCGACCAGCGAGGTCGTCGTCGTCTTGCCGTGCGTGCCGGCGATGGCGATGCCCTGCTTCAGGCGCATCAGCTCGGCCAGCATCACCGCGCGCGGCACCACCGGCACGCGACTGGCGCGCGCGGCGATCACCTCGGGGTTGTCGCCCTTCACCGCGGTGGACGTGACCACCGCCTCGGCGCCGGCGATGTGCGCGGCGTCGTGGCCGATCGCGACGCGGATGCCCAGCGAGCCCAGCCGCCGCGTCGTCGCGCTGTCGCTCTGGTCCGAGCCCGACACGACATAGCCCAGGTTGTGCAGGATCTCGGCGATGCCCGACATGCCGGCGCCGCCGACGCCGACGAAGTGGATGTGCTTGACCGCGTGCTTCATGGGCCCACCCCCGTTGCGGCTCCGCCGCGCCCCGTCGAGGGGGCGCCGCTGGCGGACCGGCCGAGCCGGATCCGCGGCGGCGGCTGGATGGGCGACGAGTTCATGCGAATCGGGCTCACTTCACGAGCCTTTCGATCTCGTCGGCCACGCGTGCCGCGGCGCGGGGCCGGCTCAGTGCGCGCGCCCTCTCGGCCATCGCCAGCAGCTTGCCGCGGTCGAGCGAGCGCAGCAGCTCGGCCAGCGCCTGCGGCGTCAGCCCGGCCTGCGGCAGGTGGATCGCCGCACCGTGCTGCGCCATGTAGAGCGCGTTGTCGCGCTGGTGCGAGGTGGTGCTGACGACCAGCGGCACCAGCACACTGGCCACGCCGGCGGCGCACAGCTCGCTGACCGTCACCGCGCCGGCGCGGCACACGACCACGTCGCAATGCGCCAGCCGCGCCGCCATGTCGTCGATGAAGGCCTGCACCTCGACGCCCTGCTTCAAGCCGACCAGCTCGTAGGCGGCACGCACTGCGTCGCGGTTGAGCGCGCCGGTCTGGTGGATCACCAGCGGGCGCTCGGTCGCATCCAGCTGCGCCAGCGCCTGCGGCAGTGTCTCGTTGAGCGCCTTCGCGCCCAGGCTGCCGCCGACCACCAGCACGCGCAGCGGCCCTTCGCGGCCGGCATAGCGCTCGGCCGGTGCCGGCAGCGCCTCGATCTCCGCACGCACCGGGTTGCCGGTGACGACGCCCTGCTTCGTCGTCGCGGCCGCCGCGCCGTCGAAGCCGAAGGCGATGCGGTCGGCCACCGGCCTGAGCGCCCGGTTGCTCATCAGCAGCGCCGCATCGGCATTGACCAGCAGCAGCGGCTTGCCCAGCAGCGAGGCCATCAAGCCGCCCGGAAAACACACGTAGCCACCCATGCCCAGCACGGCGGTGGCGGCGCGCTGGCGCAGGATCCGCAGGCAGGCCCCGAACGCGCCGAGCAGGCGCAGCCCGCCGGTGAGCGTGTGCAGCAGGCCCTTGCCGCGCAAGCCGCTGAAGGCAATGGTGTCGAGCGGGATGCCGCTGGCGGGAACCAGGCGGTTCTCCATGCCCTGCTCGGTGCCGAGCCAGCTCACGGTCCAGCCGCGGTGCTGCATCTCCTGCGCGACGGCGAGGCCGGGGATGATGTGGCCGCCTGTTCCTGCTGCCATGACCACCAGATGGCGTTGGGGGCTCATTCGGCACCGCCCTCTGTCGCGCGATACGACGCGCCGGGTCTCGCCCCGGCGGGACCGGCACCGCGCATCGAAGCGCTCAAGAGCAGCTTCAAGACCGCCCTCCCCGCATCAACTGCCGGTTCTCGATATCGACCCTCAACACAATCGCCAGCGCCACGCAGTTGAGAAGGATCGCCGAGCCCCCGTAGCTCATCAAAGGCAGCGTCAGCCCCTTGGTCGGCAAGACCCCGAGATTGACCCCCATGTTGATGAACGCCTGCCCCCCGATCCAGATCCCGATGCCTTGGGCCAGCAGCCCCGAGAACACCCGGTCCAGCGCGATCGCCTGGCGGCCGATGTGGAAGATGCGGCGCGTGAGCCAGAAGAAGGCCGCGATCACCAGCGCGACGCCGACGAAGCCGAGTTCCTCGCCGATCACGGCGAGCAGGAAGTCGGTGTGCGCTTCGGGCAGGTAGTGCAGCTTCTCGACGCTCGAGCCCAGTCCCTGGCCGAAGATCTCGCCGCGGCCGAAGGCGATCAGCGAGTGCACGAGTTGGTAGCCCTTGCCTTGCGAGTACACCGGGTCCCAGGGCCAGATGAAGGCGAAGATGCGCTCGGCGCGCCAGGGGCTCATCACGATCATCGCGACGAAGGCGCCCAGCAGCACCAGCAGGCTCAGCAGGAACATGCGGCCGTTGACGCCGCCCAGGAAGAGGATGCCCATCGCGACCGCCGCGATGACGATGAAGGCGCCCATGTCGGGCTCGGCCAGCAGCAGCAGGCCGACGACGGCGAGCGCGATCGCCATCGGCGTGACGGCGCGCAGGAAGTTCTCCTTGATCTCCATCTTGCGCACCATGTAGCTGGCGGCGTACATGGCGATCGCCAGCTTGGCCAGCTCGCTGGGCTGGAAGCTCGTCACGCCCAGCGGGATCCAGCGGCGCGCGCCCTTGCTCTCGCGGCCGATGTAGGGCACCAGCACCAGCACCAGCAGCAGGATGGAGCCGGCGAACAGCCACGGCGCCCAGCGCTCCCACACGCGCAGCGGCACCTGCACGGCCACCAGCGCGCACACCAGGCCGACCCCCAGCGCCAGCGCGTGCCGCACCAGCATGTAGGTCGCGTTCGGCGCGATGCGGGCGGTGCGCGGGTTGTCGGGCAGCGCGATGGTGCTGGAGAACACCATCACCAGGCCGAGCGCCAGCAGCGCGGCCACCACCAGCACCATCGCCTGGTCGAAGCCGAGCACGCGCGAGGGCTGGGCCGGCGCGGCGTGGACCCAGTCGCGCACCGGCAGCGCGTCGCGACCGGCCAGGCCCAGCCAGCCCGCCACGCGCGCGCGCAGGGCCTGCAGGCCGGTGGCGGCGCTGTCCGCTGCGCTCAAGCCGCCTCTCCCAGATCGTGCGCGACCGCCTGCACCGCGGCCGCGAAGACCTCGGCGCGGTGCGCGTAGTTGCGGAACATGTCGAGGCTGGCGCAGGCCGGGCTCAGCAGCACGGCGTCGCCGGGCCGGGCCTGGTCGAAGCACCAGCGCGTCGCGGCCTCGAGGCTGTCGTGGCGCAGCATCGGCGGGCCGGCCTCGCCGACGTCCTTCAAGGCCGGGGCCAGCGCGGCCTCGATCGCCGGCGCGTCGCGGCCGATCAGCGCCACGGCGCGCGCGTGGCGGACCACCGGCGCGGCGAGCGGCCCGAAGTCCTGGCCCTTGCCGTCGCCGCCCAGGATCACGGCCAGCCGCGCCGGCGCCTTGTCGGCACCCAGGCCATCGAGCGCCGCCACGGTGGCGCCGACGTTGGTGCCCTTGCTGTCGTCGTAGGCTTCGATGCCGCCGACGCTGGCGATGAACTCGACGCGATGCGGCTCGCCGCGGTAGTCGCGCAGGCCATGCAGCATCGGCGCCAGCGGGCGGCCGATCGCGGTGGCCAGCGCCAGCGCGGCCAGCGCATTGGCAGCGTTGTGGCGTCCGCGCACGCGCAGCGCGTCGGCCGGCATCAGGCGCTGCAGGTGCAGGTCCTCGTGGGCCGGATCGCCACCGCGCGGCTTGTGGGTCTCGTCGGACGGCAGCGCGCGCACCAGCCAGGCCATGCCGCTCTCGACGACCAGGCCGTAGTCGCCGGGCTGCTGCGGGGCACCGAGGCCGAAGCGCAGGACCTGGCGCGCCAGCGGCTTCGCGCCTCGGCCCTTCTGCGGCACCGGCGCCGGCACCATGGCCTCGACCCGCGCGTCGTCGCGGTTGACGACCATCACGCTGTCCCAGGCGGCGGGCGGCCCGTAGACACGCGCCTTGGCGCCGGCATAGGCCTCGAGGCTGCCGTGCCAGTCGAGGTGGTCCTGGGTGAGGTTCAGCACGGTGGCGGCATCGGGCACGAAGCCCTGCACGCCGTCGAGCTGGAAGCTCGACAGCTCCAGCACCCAGACCTCGGGCAGCGGCGTCGGCTCGGCGCCGCCCGCCACGGGGGCGCCCGCGGCATCGAGCGCCTCGGCCAGCGTCGCCAGCATCGTCGGCCCGACGTTGCCGGCCACCGCGACGCTCGCCCCGCTGCGCTCGACCAGCAGGCCGCACATCTGCGTCGTCGTGGTCTTGCCGTTGGTGCCGGTGATCGCGATCAGCCTGGGCGCGTAGCCGCGGGCGGTCTTCAGCACGGCCAGCGCCTCGACGAAGAGGTCGAGCTCGCCCTGCACCGGCAGGCCGCGCTCGCGGGCGCGCGACAGCAGCGGCTGCAGCGCCGGATCGAGCGGCGACAGGCCGGGGCTCTTGAACACGCGTTGCACGCCATCGAGCACGGAAGCGTCGAAGCCGCTCTGCAGGCTGGCGCCGGGAACGCCGGCCGCCAGCGCGGCGGCCTGCGGCGGCTGCTCGCGAGAGTCGGCCACGCGCACCGTGGCACCGCAGCGGGCGCACCACCGCGCCATCGCGAGGCCCGATTCGCCGAGGCCCAGCACGAGGACGGTCTGATGCTGCAGGCTGGTCATGACGTCACCGCAGCTTGAGGCTCGACAGCCCCACCAGGCACAGCAGCATGGTGATGATCCAGAAGCGCACCACGACCTGCGTCTCCTTCCATCCCGATTTCTCGAAGTGGTGGTGCAGCGGCGCCATCAGCAGGATGCGCCGGCCTTCGCCGTAGCGGCGCTTGGTGTACTTGAACCACGCCACCTGGGCCATCACGGACAACGCCTCGAGCACGAAGATGCCGCCCATGATCCCGAGCACGATCTCCTGGCGCACGATGACGGCGATGGTGCCGAGCGCGCCGCCGAGCGCGAGCGCGCCGACATCGCCCATGAAGACCTGCGCCGGGTAGGCGTTGAACCACAGGAAGGCCAGGCCCGCGCCGGCCATCGCGGCGCAGAAGATCATCAGCTCGCCGGCGCCGGGGATGTAGGGCAGCAGCAGGTAGTTGGAGTAGACCGAGTTGCCGGTCACGTAGGCGAAGATGCCCAGCGCCGAGCCCACCATCACCACCGGCATGATCGCCAGCCCGTCCAGGCCGTCGGTCAGGTTGACCGCGTTGCTGCTGCCGACGATGACGAGGTAGGTCAGGATGATGAAGCCGAACACGCCCAGCGGGTAGCTGATGCTCTTGAAGAAGGGCACGATCAGGTCGGCGCGCGGCGGCAGCGCGTTGGAGAAGCCGCTCTGCACCCAGCGGATGAAGAGCTCCAGCACGCGCAGGTTGGAGGTCTCGGCGACGCTGAAGGCGAGGTAGAGCGCAGCCACCAGGCCGATCAGCGACTGCCAGAAGTACTTCTCGCGCGAGCGCATGCCCTCGGGGTTCTTGTCGACCACCTTGCGCCAGTCGTCGACCCAGCCGATCGCACCGAAGCCGAAGGTGACGATCATCACGATCCAGACGAAGCGGTTGCTCCAGTCGAACCACAGCAGCGTGCTGATCGCGATCGACAACAGGATCAGCGCGCCGCCCATCGTCGGTGTGCCGCGCTTGGCCAGGTGCTCGGCGACGCCGTACTCGCGGATCGGCTGGCCGATCTTCAGGGCGGTCAGGCGGCGGATCACGATCGGCCCGAGCGCCAGGCCGATCAGCAGCGCCGTCATCGCCGCCATCACCGCGCGGAAGGTGAGGTACTGGAAGACGCGCAGGAAGCCGAGCTGCTCGGGGTAGAGCAGCGCGAGCCATTGCGACAGGGTGATCAGCATCGGGGAGCGTCCTCAGTGGAGGTCGGCCATCGCCTGCAGCGCGGCCACCACCTGTTCCATCTTCATGAAGCGCGAGCCCTTGACCACGACCGAGGCCGCGGCCGGCGCCTCGCGCAGCATCCCGACCAGCGCGGCCACGCCGTCGAAGGCGCGCGCCGGATTCCCGAAGGCCCGTGCCGCCGCGACGCTGGCGCTGCCGGCCGTCCACAGCGACTCGATGTGACGCGCCTTCGCGTAGGCGCCGATCTCGGCATGAAAGGCCGGCCCCTGGTCGCCGACCTCGCCCATGTCGCCCAGCACCAGCCAGCGCG
>CAZTTC010000156.1:0-7146 GCA_964616015.1 uncultured Methylibium sp.
GTGTTCGCGCCGGCGCTGCTGTTCCGGGCCACCGCGCGCATCGACCTGGGCACGCTGCCCTGGCATGCGCTCGCGGCCTTCTTCGCGCCGGTGGTCGCGTGGATGCTGCTGGTCTATGCGCAGCAGCGGCGCGGTGCCGCGTCGGCGGCCCCGCCGCCCCACGACGCTGCCGGCGCTGCGGCCCGCCCGAGCGTGCGCGCGATCACCGCCTCCTTCGGCAACAACGCCCAGCTCGGCATCCCGATGGCCGCCGCGCTGTTCGGCGAGGTGGGCCTGCAGCTGCACCTCTCGATCGTGAGCCTGCACGCGCTGACCCTGCTGACCGTGCTGACGCTGCTGGTCGAGCGCGACGTCGCCCAGGCCGCCGCGCGCGAGGCCGGGCAGGGCGTGGCGCTCGGTCGCACGCTGCTGATGACGGTGCGCAACACCGTGATCCACCCCATCGTGCTGCCGGTGCTGGCCGGCATGGCCTGGAACCTGAGCGGCTGGCCGATCCCGGGGCCGGTCGACGAGGTGCTGCAGATGCTGGGCACCGCGGTGGTGCCGCTGTGCCTGGTGGCCATCGGGCTGTCGCTCGGTCACTACGGCCTGCGCGGCGCGGCGAGCTCGGCGGTGCTGCTGGCCGCCGGCAAGCTGCTGGTGCAGCCGGCGCTGGTGCTGGCCGTCGGCTGGCTGATGGGCCTGCGCGGCCTGCCGCTGACCGTGATCGTGGTCGCGGCGGCGATGCCGACCGGAGCCAACGCGCTGATGTTCGCCCAGCGCTACCGCAGCAACGAAGGCGAGACGACCGCGACCATCGTGGTCTCGACCCTGGCCTTCGCCGCCACCGCGCCGCTGTGGTTGCTGGGGTTGCAGGCGCTCGGCTAGGGCCTGCTTGCGGGACAATCGCGCCACGATGAACCCCACCGACATCCCTGTCTACATGGCGCACGTGGGCGCGCTGGCCCGGGCGGCGTCGGCCGCGATGGCCGCGGCCCCTTCGGCGGCCAAGGACACCGCCCTGCGCGCACTGGCGCGACGCCTGCGCGAAGGTGCGGCGGCGCTGCAGGCGGCCAACGCCCGCGATCTCGAGGCGGCGGCCGCCGCCGGGCTGAGCGGCCCGATGCTCGATCGGCTGAAGCTCACGCCCGCGGTGATCGCCACCGTGGCCGAGGGCTGCGAGCAGATCGCCGCGATGCACGACCCGATCGGCGAGATCACCGAGCTGAAGCGCCGCCCCAGCGGCATCAGCGTGGGCCGCATGCGCGTGCCGCTGGGCGTCTTCGGCATGATCTTCGAGAGCCGGCCCAACGTGACGATCGAGGCGGCGTCGCTGGCGATCAAGAGCGGCAATGCCTGCATCCTGCGTGGCGGCTCGGAGGCGATCCACAGCAATCTCGCGCTGGCCCGCGAGGTCCAGGCGGCGCTGGCCGAGGCCGGCCTGCCGGCCGACGCGGTGCAGCTGGTCGCGACCACCGACCGCGCCGCGGTCGGCCGCCTGATCGCCATGCCCGAGTCCGTGGACGTGGTCATCCCGCGCGGCGGCAAGGGCCTGATCGCGCGCATCACCGCCGAGGCCAAGGTGCCCGTCATCAAGCACCTGGACGGCAACTGCCATGTCTACGTGGATGCCGAGGTCGATCTGGATCTGGCGGTGAAGGTCACCGACAACGCCAAGACGCAGAAGTTCAGCCCCTGCAACGCGGCCGAGTCGCTGCTGGTGCATCGCGACACCGCAGCGGCCTTCCTGCCGAGGATCGGCGCGGTGTTCGCCGCCAAGGGCGTCGAGATGCGCTGCGGGCCGCGCGCCAAGGCGATCCTGGCCGCGGTGCCGGGTGCCAAGCTGGTCGACGCGGTAGAGGCCGACTGGTCCGAGGAATACCTCGCACCCGTCATCAGCATCAAGCTCGTGGACAGCCTCGACGAGGCGATCGCCCGCATCAACCGCTACGGCTCGCACCACACCGATGCGATCCTGACCACGAATCACGCGAATGCGATGCGCTTCCTGCGCGAAGTTGATTCCGCCAGCGTGATGGTCAACGCCAGCACGCGCTTCGCCGACGGCTTCGAGTACGGCCTGGGCGCCGAGATCGGCATCAGCACCGACAAGTTCCACGCCCGCGGGCCGGTGGGACTGGAGGGGCTGACGTCCTTGAAGTGGGTGGTGCTCGGGCAGGGCGAAGTGCGCTGCTGACGGCATGAGCCTCGACCCCCGCGGCGCCCTCGTCCTGTTCTCCGGCGGCCAGGACTCGACCGCCTGCCTGGCCTGGGCACTGGATCGCTACGCGCACGTCGAGACGATCGGCTTCGACTACGGCCAGCGCCACCGCATCGAGCTCGAGTGCCGAACCGTCGTGCGCGACGCGATCGCGCGGGGCTTTCCGCACTGGGCCGGGCGCCTGGCCAACGACCACCTGCTGGACCTGGCGCTGCTGGCTCAGATCTCGGACACGGCGCTGACCGGCGCGCGGCAGATCGAGATGCAGGCGAACGGCCTGCCCAGCAGCTTCGTGCCCGGGCGCAACCTGCTGTTCCTGGCGTTCGCTGGTGCCCTGGCCTACCGGCGCAAGCTCAGCGTGCTGGTCGGCGGCATGTGCGAGACCGACTACTCCGGCTATCCCGACTGCCGCGACAACACGCTCAAGGCCATGCAGCTGGCGCTCAGCCTGGGCATGGCGACGCCGATGACGGTGGAGACGCCGTTGATGTGGCTCGACAAGGCGCAGACCTGGGCGCTCGCGCAGCGGCTCGGCGGCGACGCGCTGGTCGACATCACCATCGACCACACGCACACCTGCTACCTCGGGCAGCGCAGCCAACGCCACGCCTGGGGCTACGGCTGCGGGGCCTGCCCGGCCTGCGAGCTGCGGCGCAAGGGCTACGAAGCCTGGCGCGCGGCGGCCTGAGCCGCATCGAGTCAGGGCGGCGAGGACACGACGACCCCCCGGAGCGGGGTCGGCGGCGCGCCGCCGCCGCGTGACGTCATGCCGCGATGCTGGCGCCGTCTCGGGTCGGCGGGCTTGGCCGGCGCACGCGGCGTCGGAGGCGTCAGGAGGCTGGCGTAGAGTCGCCGCTGATGCAGGCCCACTCCACAGCCGCGTGAACACGACACGGATCGTCGTGATCGTGATGCTGGCCCTGCTCGGCTTCTGGCTCGTCGGGGCCTACAACCGGCTGGTGCGCCTGCGCAGCGCGGTGTCGGCCGCGTGGGCGCCGATCGACGCGCAACTGCGCCGCCGCCAGGCACTGGCCTTCGACCTGGCGACCCTGTTGGCCGGGCCCGAGTGCAAGGGCGCGATGGACGACGAGGTCGGCCGCGCCACGCTGCAGTCGGTGATGGCCGCGACGCGCCAGGCCCAGGCCGCCGCGGACCATGCGCAGGTGCGGCCCAGCAGCGCCGGCGCGATCCAGAGCCTGGGGCTGGCCGAGCAGGTGCTCGACGGCGCGCTGCGGCCGCTGCGCGTGCTGATCGAGGCGAGACCGGCGCTGGTCGAGGACGCGACGGTCGGCGAGCGCGTGCATGCACTGCTGCAAGGGCTGCAGGATGCCGACGCGCAGATCGTCTTCACGCGGCGTGTCTTCAAGGAGGCGGTGACCGACTTCAACCGCGCGGTGGGCGAGTTGCCGACGCGTGTGGTCGCGGGGCTGTTCGGCTTCCGGCCGGCGGCCGCCCTGCAGACGGCTTCGCCGGACCGTGGGCCGGATTCGCAGATCGCGTCCAGCTTCGGAGAGCGCGCATGAGTCACGCCGACATTGCGGCCGCGCCGCGCGGCGAGCGCGAAGCCCTGGAACACCTGTCCTTCGTGCGCGGACCGGGCGAGCGGCGCGCCGCGCTGCTGGCGCTGTTGCTGACGCCGGGCAGCCAGCGCGAGCAGGCCGCCTGGAGGGAAGCCACCGCGGACCTGGCCCAGGCGGCGCAGATCGCTGCCGACGTCGCGCTGCTCGGCGCGGCGACGCGCCTGCCGGTGTTCGACGCGCTGCTCGAGCGCTCGCGCACGGCACCGCTGGCCGAACGGCAGGGCCTGGTCGAGACGGCGCGGCGCGTGATGGGCGCCGACGGCCACGTCAGCCCGCTGGACCGGCTGCGCTGGCTGGCGCTGCGCCAGCGGCTCGGCGATGCGCCGCTCGCGCCCCCCGGTGCGGCAGTGACACCCGACGGCAGCGAGCTGGCGCAGGCCGACGCGGTCGAGTTCGCGGTGCTGACCGCCTTCCTCGCGCGGATCGTTCCGGTCGACGCGGGCGGCGGCCGCATCGCGCACGCCGGGCGTCTGTGGTTCGAGCGCGTGCTGGCGCCGTGGGCGGCCTTGCTCAACCCGCTCGGCGGCGCGGCCTCGATGTGCAAGGTGCCCGACAGCGAGCAGATGCTGCGCGCGCTGCGCCGCATGCAGGCGCAGTCGTGGATGCACCGGCCGGTGCTGCTGCAAGCCTGGGTCGGTGCGCTCGAAGAGGACCCCGGGGTCGCCTCGCTCGAGGCCGATGCCTGTGATGCGCTGCGCCTGGTGGCCACGCTGCTGGAGGCACCGCTGCCGCCGTCGCTCGCTGCGCGCTACCGCGAGCCCGGCTGGGGCTGACGACGCCCTTCCCGTTGTGGCAGCCGGCGCGTGGGTCGTGCTCGATGCGAGCCGCCGCCTACACTGCGCGCCCGTGAGCCCGCCCCGCCCCGATTCCCCGCCACCCTTGGCCGTGCTGATGGCCCACGGCGCCGATGCGCTGGCGGCGGTGCGCGCCGGACGTTCGCTGAACGATGCGCTGGCGGCGACGCCGGCGGCGGTCCGCCCCGGCACGCAGGCGCTCGCCTTCCATGCGCTGCGCGGCCTCGGCGCGGCGCAGGCGCTGCGCCAGCGGCTCGTGCCGAAGGCGCCGCCGCCCTGGGTCGACGCGCTGCTGCTGCTCGCGCTGGCCTTGTCGCGGCCGGTCGGCGATGCGCCGGCGCCCTACGACGCGCACACGCTGGTGAACCAGGCCGTCGACGCCGCCAAGCGCCACGCCGCGGCGCAGGCGCGCTTCGTCAATGCGGTGCTGCGGCGCTCCCTGCGCGAGCGCGACGCGCTGGAGGCCACGCTCGCCGCCGACCCCGTCGCGGCCTGGAACCACCCGCGCTGGTGGATCGAGACGCTGCAACGCGACTGGCCGACGCAGTGGCAGGACTTGCTGCGGGCCAACGACCGTCGCGCGCCGATGAGCCTGCGCGTCAATGCGCGCCGCAGCGACGTGCCGGATTACCTGCGTCGCCTGGCCGCGGCCGGCATCGCCGCGCGTGCGGTGTCCCTGCCGGGAGGATGGGGCGGCGCGGCCGTCGAGCTGGCGCTGCCGCGCGCCGTGCACGAGCTGCCGGGCTTCGACGCCGGCGACGTGTCGGTGCAGGATCTGGCGGCCCAGCAGGCCGCGCCGCTGCTGCTGAGCGCAGGCCTGCCGGCCGGCGCGCGCGTGCTGGACGCCTGCGCGGCGCCGGGCGGCAAGACGGCCCACTTGCTGGAGCTGGCGGACCTCGATCTGCTGGCCCTCGATGTCGACGCGGCACGGCTGCAGAAGGTCGAGCAGACGCTCGGTCGGCTCGGCTTGCACGCGCGACTGGCAGCAGCCGATGCGTGCGACACCGCGGCCTGGTGGGACGGCCGGCCCTTCGATGCGATCCTGCTCGACGCGCCGTGCAGCGCCTCGGGCATCGTGCGGCGCCACCCCGATGTCCGCTGGCTGCGGCGGCCGTCGGACGTCGAGGCGCTGGCGCGCACGCAGGCCGCGATGCTGGATGCGCTGTGGCCGGTGCTCGCGCCCGGCGGTCGGCTCGTGCATGCGACCTGCTCGGTCTTCAAGGCCGAAGGGCAAGCCGGGATCGACGCTTTTTTGCAACGCGCACCCGACGCCGAGCTGCGGCCTTCCCCGGGGCAACTGCTGCCGCTGGCCGACAATGGATCGAAGGGGGAGGCAAGCCAGCCGCCCGGACCACCGGACGAGTCGCCGCCCGTGACGGACGGCTTCCATTACGCGCTGCTCCACAAGCGCGCGCCCTGACCGCCCCCGAGACCGCGAGACCGCGACACCCCGAACAACCGACCACCCGCCCGCCGTGTCCACCGCCTGGGTTCGATGCTGGTTCCAGCCCCGCGCGGCACGGCCCGCGCCGGGGTCGACATGGCGCGCGTGGCTCGTGATCGCGGCCTGCCTGGCCGTGCTGGCGCTGCCGGCGCATGCCGACAAGATCGAGCTCACGCAGATCGAGCTGACGCGCGACGAGGAGGGTCTGCTGCTCGGCTACCAGGCGCGCATCGAGCTGCCGCGCGCGGTCGAGGACGCGATGCTCAAGGGCGTGCCGCTGTACTTCGTCGCCGAGGCCGAGCTGCTGCGCTCGCGCTGGTACTGGCGCGACAAGCGGGTGGCGCGCGCCAGCCGCCACTGGCGGGTGACCTGGCAGCCGCTGACGCGCCGCTACCGCGTCAACTTCGGCAGCCTGAGCCAGAACTACGACACGCTGGCCGACGTCCTGGCGGCGGTGCAGCGCGCGACGCGCTGGAAGCTCGCCGACCCGGCCGAGCTGGACGACGGAGGCCGTCAGTACGTCGAGTTCAGCCTGCGGCTGGACACCTCGCAGCTGCCGCGGCCGCTCCAGATCAGCTTCGGCGGCCAGGCCGAATGGACGCTGGGCGTGCAGCGCACGCTGGCCATGCCCGACGCGCCGGCGCCGACCGCTGCGCCACCCGCCCTGCCGCCGCCCGCTGCGCCGCCGCCGGCCAAGTGACGTGAAGCGCGAGACACCGACCACGGTGGACGATCGTTCCGGCGGCTGGCGGCGCCGCATCGGGCTGCTGCTGTCGCGCGGCGTGGACCGGCGCACCTCGCGCTGGGTCTGGATCATCGCGCTGGCCGCGACCATCGGCGCGGCGCTGGTGCTGACCTTCCTGCTGGCCGTCGCCACCAACAACCGAGAGTTCTACGAGCGCCACTACAACTGGCTGCTGGGCTTCAACGTGGCGATCGCGCTGATCCTGGTCAGCGTGATCCTGTTCGGCGCGATCCGGCTCACGGCGCGCGTGCTGCGCGGCCGCTTCGGCTCGCGCCTGCTGCTGCGGCTGGCCGCCATCTTCGGCCTGGTGGCGCTGCTGCCGGGCGCGCTGGTCTACACGGTGAGCTATCAGTTCGTGTCGCGCAGCATCGAGAGCTGGTTCG
>CAZTTC010000157.1:0-7135 GCA_964616015.1 uncultured Methylibium sp.
ACCGGGTCGCCGGCCTTGACGAACATGCGCCCGCGGTCGTCGAGCTTGCCGAGCGCGTAGGTGACGATCTCGCCGTCGTCCATGCTGATCAGCACGCCGTTCTTGCGACCGCCGATCTCGCCCTTGTAGGCCTCGTAGCCGTCGAAGATGTTGCTGATGAGCCCGGTGCCGCGGGTCAGGTTCATGAACTCGTTGCTGAATCCGATCAGGCCGCGTGCCGGGATGCGGTACTCCAGGCGCACGCGGCCCATGCCGTCCGGCTCCATGTTCACCAGCTCGGCCTTGCGCAGGCCGAGCGCCTGCATCACGCCGCCCTGGTGCTGCTCTTCGACGTCGGCGGTGACGAGTTCGATCGGCTCCTGGCGCTCGCCGCCGACCTCGTGGAAGACCACGCGCGGCTTCGACACGGCCAGCTCGTAGCCCTCGCGGCGCATGTTCTCCAGCAGGATGGTCAGGTGCAGCTCTCCGCGCCCCGACACCTCGAAGATGCCGTCCTCGTCGGTGTCCTTCACGCGCAGCGCGACATTGCTTTGCAGCTCCTTCTGCAGCCGGTCCCAGATCTGGCGGCTGGTGACGAACTTGCCCTCACGGCCGGCCAGCGGGGAGGTGTTGACGCAGAAGTTCATCGTCAGCGTCGGCTCGTCCACCTCCAGCATCGGCAGCGGCACCGGGTCGTCCAGGTCGGTGAGCGTGACACCGATGCCGATCTCCTCGATGCCGTTGATCAGCACGATGTCGCCGGGGCCCGCATCGGTGGCCGGCACGCGCTCGAGACCGTCGAACTTGAGCACCTGATTGACGCGCGCCTTGAAGGGGATGCTGTCCTCGCCGGCGAACACCGACACATCCTGCATCGGCTTGAGCGTGCCCTGGTTGATGCGCCCGATGCCGATGCGCCCGACGAAGGTGGAGTAGTCGAGCGAGCAGATCTGCAGCTGCAGCGGGCCCTCGGGGTCGCCTTCGTGCGGCGGCACGTGCTGGAGGATGGCGTCGAACAGCGGCGCCATGTCCTGGCCTACCACGCCGGGCTCGAGCGCGGCCCAGCCGTTGAATCCCGAGGCGTAGATCACCGGGAAGTCGAGCTGGGCCTCGGTGGCGTGCAGCTTGTCGAACAGGTCGAAGGTGGCGTTGATCACATAGTCGGGGCGCGCGCCGGGGCGGTCCACCTTGTTGACGACGACGATGGGCTTCAGGCCCAGCGCCAGCGCCTTCTTGGTGACGAAGCGGGTCTGCGGCATCGGGCCCTCGACCGCATCGACCAGCAGCAGCACCGAGTCGACCATGGACAGCACACGCTCCACCTCGCCGCCGAAGTCGGCGTGGCCGGGGGTGTCGACGATGTTGACGTGGGTGCCCTTCCACTCGACGGCACAGTTCTTCGACAGGATGGTGATGCCGCGCTCCTTCTCGATGTCGTTGCTGTCCATCACGCGCTCGGCGACCTTCTCGTTCTCGCGGAAGGTACCGCTCTGGCGCAGCAGCTGGTCGACGAGGGTGGTCTTGCCGTGGTCGACGTGGGCGATGATCGCGACGTTGCGGATCTGGCGGGCGGAGTCTGCGGTGGTCATGGCGTGCTCACGGGAGGCTGGGATACGGGATTCGATGGGGGTGCCGCGGCGACCAGCGCCTGCACCTCGGGCGGGCTCAGCAGCCGGCCGGGGATCAGTTCGCCGCCCTTGACGTGGGCGCTGCCCAGGAAGGCGTGCGGTTCGGGGCCGTAGACGCGCACGGCCTCGCAGTCGCGGGCCTCGGTGCGACGACGCAGGCCGGTCAGGAAGCGCGCCGCCTCGTCGGCCGCCAAGCGCACGGCGGGCCAGCGGGCCAGCAGCACGTCGGGGGGCAGCAGGCGCGCCTCGCGTTCGGCGGGTTCGAGTGCCTGCAGGGCGTCGATGGTGATCGCATCGTCCACGCCCACCGGGCCGCTGGCGAGGCGGCGCAGGGCGATCAGGTGGGCGCCGCAGCCGAGCGCAGCGCCCAGGTCCTCGGCGAGCGTGCGCACATAAGTGCCCTTGCTGACGCAGAGCTCGATCTCCAGTTCGTCCCCCTGCCGGCCGACGACGTCGAGCCGATGAATGTGGACGCGGCGCGTCGGGCGCTCGACCTCGACGCCGGCCCGGGCGTAGTGGTACAGCGCACGGCCCTCGTGCTTGAGCGCCGACTGCATCGGTGGCAACTGCGCGATGCTGCCGGTCAGCGCGGCGCAGGCCGCGGCCAGCGCGGCCTCGTCGAAGGCGACCGGCCGGGTCTCGAGGACCTCGCCCTCCAGGTCGCCGCCGGTGCGGGTGACGCCCAGCTTCAGCGTCGCACGGTAGGTCTTGTCGGCATCCAGGCTGGCCTGCGAGAACTTGGTCGCCGCACCGAAGCACAGCGGCAGCAGCCCGGTGGCCAGCGGGTCCAGCGTCCCGGTGTGGCCGCCCTTCTCGGCGCGCAGCATGCCCTTGACCTTCTGCAAGGCGTCGTTGCTCGACCAGCCCAGCGGCTTGTCGAGCAGCAGCACTCCGTGCAGCGCACGGCGCTCAGTCGTCCTTGGCACGGTTTGCATTGGCCTGGTGGATCAGCGCATTGAGGTCGGCCGCGCGCTCGGTGGTGCGGTCGAACTGGAAGTGCAGCGTGGGCACGGTGTGAATCTGCAGGCGCTTGAACAGGCTGTTGCGCAACCAGCCGGCGGCCTCGTTCAGCGCCGCCTCGCATTCGGCCGGGTCGCCCATCAGCACCGAGAAGAAGACCTTCGCGTGCGCGTAGTCCGCCGACACCTCGACGGCCTGCACCGTGACCATGCCGACGCGCGGGTCCTTCAGATCGCGGATCAGCTCGGCGACGTCGCGCTGGATCTGGTCCGCGACGCGGAAACTCCGGTTGGGGATGACTCGCTTGTGTCTCATCGTGGGGTGCCTCCAAAGACAAGCCCCGCCATCTGGTCCGCGACGCGGAAACTCCGGTTGGGGATGACTCGCTTGTGTCTCATCGTGGGGTGCCTCCAAAGACAAGCCCCGCCATCTTTCGGAGGGCGGGGCTTGTTCGAGGATGAGCAAGGACCGCCTTACAGCGTTCGGGCGACTTCCTTGATCTCGAAGAACTCGAGCTGGTCGCCTTCCTTGATCTCGTTGTAGTTCTTGAGCTTGATGCCGCACTCGAAGCCTTCCTTGACCTCGCGCACATCGTCCTTCAGGCGCCGCACCGACTCGACCTCGCCGCTGTAGACCACGACGTTGTCGCGCAGCAGGCGGAAGCGCGCGCCGCGGCGCACCAGGCCCGACGTGACCATCGAGCCCGCCACCGTGCCGATCTTGGAGGCCACGAAGACCAGCCGGATCTCGGCGGTGCCCAGCAGCTCTTCCTTCTGCTCGGGCGCCAGCATGCCGCTCATCGCCGCCTTGATCTCGTCGACGGCGTCATAGATGATGTTGTAGTAGCGCAGGTCGACGCTGTTGCCTTCGGCCAGCTTGCGCGCGCCGGCATCGGCACGCACGTTGAAGCCGATGATGACGGCCTTGGACGCGATCGCCAGGTTGACGTCGCTCTCGCTGATGCCACCGACCGCCGCGTGCACCACCTGCACCTTGACCTCGGCCGTGCTGAGCTTGAGCAGCGACGCGGACAGCGCCTCCTGCGAGCCCTGCACGTCGGCCTTGATGATGAGCGGCAGCGTCTGCGCCTGGCCCTCGCCCATGTTCTCGAACATGTTCTCGAGCTTGGCGGCCTGCTGACGCGACAGCTTCACGTCGCGGTACTTGCCCGAGCGGAAGGTCGCGATCTCGCGCGCGCGCCGCTCGTCGGCCAGCACCATGAACTCGTCGCCGGCCTGTGGCACCTCGGTCAGGCCCTGGATCTCGACCGGGATCGAGGGACCGGCCTCGTTGGCGGCCTTGCCGTTCTCGTCGAGCATCGCGCGCACGCGGCCGTAGGTCGAGCCGGCCAGCACCACGTCGCCGCGCTTGAGCGTGCCGCTCTGCACCAGCACCGTCGCCACCGGGCCGCGACCCTTGTCGAGCTGCGCTTCGATGACCAGGCCCTTGGCGGGCGCGTCCTTCTGCGCCTTGAGCTCCAGCACCTCGGCCTGCAGCAGCACCTGCTCGAGCAGGTCGTCGATGCCCTGCCCGGTCTTGGCCGACACCTGCACGAAGGGCGAGTCGCCGCCGAAGTCCTCGGGCACGACCTGCTCGGCGATGAGCTCGCTGCGCACGCGCTCGATGTTGTGGCCGGGCTTGTCGATCTTGTTGATGGCCACGACCAGCGGCACCTCGGCCGCCTTGGCGTGGTGGATCGCTTCCTTGGTCTGCGGCATGACGCCGTCGTCGGCGGCCACGACCAGGATCACCAGGTCGGTCGCCTTGGCGCCGCGGGCACGCATCGCCGTGAAGGCCTCGTGGCCCGGCGTGTCGAGGAAGGTGATCATGCCGCGCGGGGTCTCGACGTGGTAGGCCCCGATGTGCTGCGTGATGCCGCCGGCCTCGCCCGCCGCCACGCGCGTGGTGCGGATGTAGTCCAGCAGCGAGGTCTTGCCGTGGTCGACGTGACCCATCACCGTGACGACCGGCGCGCGCGGCAGCATCTCGGCCTCCGACACCGCGGCCTCTTCCTCGAGGAAGGCATCCGGGTCGTCGAGCTTGGCCGGGAAGGCCTTGTGGCCCATTTCCTCGACCAGGATCATCGCGGTCTCCTGGTCCAGCTGCTGGTTGATGGTGACCATCTGACCCAGCTTCATCAGCTGCTTGATGACCTCGGAGGCCTTGACGCTCATCTTGTGCGCCAGATCGGCGACCGAGATGGTCTCGGGCACGTGCACCTCATGGACCTGCGCCTCGACCTGGATCGGGGTGGACGACATGCCGTCGCTGCGGTCGCCACGGCGGCCGCCACGGGGCGCCTTCCAGCCGCCGCGGCCGCCGGAGTCGCTGCGGCCCTTGAGTGCCGCGCGCTTCTTGGCGGCGTCGTCGGCCCAGCTGGACGACAACTTCTCGGACTTGACGGACTTCTTGTCGCCCGGCTTGGCAGCGCCCGGGGCCGCGGTGGCGCCCGGCTTGGCGGTGGGCTTGTGGATCGTGCCCTTGATGCCTTCGGCGGGCTTGGGCTCCTCGGGCTTCTTCGCGACGAGCACCTTCTTCGGCGCGTTCATCATCGCGCGGATCGCCGATGCCTCGTCCTCGGCGGCCTTGCGGCGCTTGGCGAGCTCGGCGGCCTTGAGCTTCTCTTCGGCCTCGATGTCGGCGGCCTTGACCACGCGCACCGCAGGCTTCACCGGCTCGGCGGGGGCGACGGCAACCGCAGGCGCTGCCGGGGGCTGCGCTGCGGCAGCGGCCTTGTCCTTCTTGCCGGCGGGCAGCTCGGCGGCCGCGGCCAGCGCGGCCGCCGCCTGCTCGGCAGCGGCACGCTGGCGCTGCTCGGCCGCGTCACGCTCGGCCTGCTCCTGGGCCTCGCGGGCACGGCGCTTCTCGACCAGGTCTTCCTCCTGGCGACGCAGCAGCTCGGCCTGGCGGCTGGCCTCTTCCTCGCGCTTCCTGAGTTCGGCTTCGTCGATCACGGGCGCGACCGGGGCCGCTTCCTCGGCGGCCGGCGCCTCGTCGCGCTTGACGAAGACCCGCTTCTTGCGCACCTCGACCTGGATCGTGCGTGCCTTGCCGGACGCATCGGCCTGCTTGATCTCGGTGGTCGACTTCTTGGTGAGCGTGATCTTCTTGCGCTCGCCGCCGGCGCTGGTGCCATGCGCGCTGCGCAGGTAGTCGAGCAGGCGCTCCTTGTCGCTTTCGGTCAAGGCATCGTCGCTCGACGCCTTGGCGACGCCGGCGGAATGCAGCTGCTCGAGCAGCGTCGCGGCCGGCCGGTTGAGCTCGGCGGCCAATTGTGCGACGGTGGTCACGGCCATTGTGGGTGGTCCTTGGTGGGTCTCGGGGGCCTGGCGGGCTGCGGTCTGGGTCCGGGCGTCTTGGGCGGGCGGCTCAGGCGGTGAACCAGTGCTCGCGGGCCTTCATGATCAGATCCCGGGCCTGCTCCTCGGCCATGCCGGTCAGCTCGGTCAGTTCGTCGACCGCCAGATCGGCCAGGTCGTCGCGGGTCTGGACGCCGCCTTCGGCCAGCTTGGCGATCAGCTCGGGCGTCAGACCTTCGAGGTCGCGCAGGTTCTGCGACACGCCATCGAGCGATTCTTCCTTGGCGATCTCCATCGTCAGCAACGCGTCCTTGGCACGGGTGCGCAGCTCGTTGACGGTGTCCTCGTCGAAGGATTCGATCTCCAGCATCTCGGTCAGCGGCACGTAGGCCACTTCCTCGAGGCTGGTGAAGCCCTCGGCGATCAGGATATCGGCCACCTCGACGTCGACGTCGAGCTTGTCGACGAAGATCTTGCGGATCGACTCGGTCTCGGTGGCGTGCTTGTCCTGCGATTCTTCGGCGCTCATGATGTTGATGCGCCAGCCGGTCAGCTCGGACGCCAGGCGCACGTTCTGGCCGCCGCGGCCGATCGCGATCGCGAGGTTCTCCTCGTCGACCACCACGTCCATCGCGTGCTTCTCCTCGTCGACGACGATGGACTGCACGTTGGCCGGCGCCAGCGCACCGATCACGAACTGCGCCGGATCGCCCGACCACAGCACGATGTCGACGCGCTCGCCGGCGAGCTCGTTGGTCACGGCGTTCACGCGCGAGCCGCGCACGCCCACGCAAGTGCCGATCGGGTCGACGCGCTTGTCATGCGACTGCACGGCGATCTTGGCCCGCGAGCCGGCGTCGCGGGCGCAGCTCTTGATCTCGAGCAGGCCCTGCTCGATCTCGGGCACCTCGTGGCGGAACAGCTCCATCATGAAGCCCGGCGCGCTGCGCGACAGCATGATCTGTGGGCCGCGCTGGGTCGTGTCGACCTCCAGGATGTAGGCACGGACACGGTCACCGGTGCGCAGGTTCTCCTTGGCGATCATCTCGCTGCGGCGCAGGCGCCCCTCGACGCGGCCGCTCTCGACGATCAGGTCGCCCTTGTCGAGACGCTTGACGGTGCCGACGAAGATCTTGTCGCCGCGCGACAGGAAGTCGTTGAGCAGCTGCTCGCGCTCGGCGTCGCGGATCTTCTGCAGGATCACCTGCTTGGCCGCCTGGGCGCCGATGCGGCCGATCGACACCGACTCGACCTGCTCCTCGATGTAGT
>CAZTTC010000158.1:0-7014 GCA_964616015.1 uncultured Methylibium sp.
CTCGAGCTTCTTGCCCATGACGCCGCCCTTGGCGTTGATCTCGTCGATGGTCATCATCACCGTGTCCTTGAGCACGGTCTCCGAGATGGCCATCGTGCCCGACAGCGAGTGCAGCACGCCGACCTTGATGGTGTCGGCGGCGCGCGCGCCGAACGAGGCACCGAAGCCCAGCGTGGCGACCGCGGCGGCGGCCAGGGTCCGCACGGCGAAGCTGCGGCGGGTGGTGGTTTGCGGCATGGGGGAGCTCCTGAGAAGACGAACGGATGACGCGACGAGGGACCGACACAGTGTCCGAAGGGCGCCCGGACAGGGGAATACGACAGATGTCGTAGGGGCCGAGCTGCCACACTGCACGATGCGTGGCTACCGCACCCTGCAAGCGAGCATCGCCATCGCCGGCGTCGCCGACCTGCGCATCCGCTCGCTGCTGGACCGTCAGCAGTTCGACGATCCACAGGGCCACGCAGAACGGCTGGGCATCTCCTCGGCCGCGTGGCCGCTGTTCGGCCTGCCCTGGCCGTCGGGCCTGCAGCTGGCGGCGCGACTGGCGCTGCGGCCGGTGCGCGCCGGCGAGCGCATCCTGGAAGTGGGCTGCGGCCTGGCGCTGGCCAGCCTGGTGGGTCACCGCCGCGGCGCCGACGTCACCGCCAGCGACTGCCACCCGCTCGCGTCCAGCTTCCTGCGCGCCAACCTGCGGCTCAACCGCCTGCCGCCGCTGAGCTACCGCCACGGCCACTGGAGCCGCGACCCGGCCGAAGGCGCGCCCGCGATGTCGCCGGCTCCGTCCTCCTCCAGTTCCATCGTGCGCGGCCGCTACGACCTGATCATCGGCAGCGACCTGCTCTACGAGCGCGATCCCGGCGGCGCACTGGCGCGCTTCATCGGGCGCCATGCCGCCGTGCGGGCCGAGGTGTGGATCGTCGATCCCGACCGCGGCAACCGCCCGGCCTTCAGCCGTCACATGGCGGCGCAGGGCTTCGGGTGCAGCGAGGAGAGGATCGACGTGGCGGCTTTCGCCGACGTGATGGCCTACAAGGGGCGGATGCTGACCTACCGGCGCGGCTGATGCTGACCTACCGGCGCGGCTGATGCGCCGCCGCGCCACCCGGTTCGTATCGGCCCGACCGCAGCATGCGGCGGTCAGGCCAGACGCTGCGCGATCGACGCGTAGAGCGGAATGCCGACCAGGATGTTGAAGGGAAAGGTGAGGCCCAGCGACATGCCGAAGTAGAGCGACGGGTGGGCCTCCGGGATCGCCTCGCGCACGACCGCCGGCACGGCGATGTACGAAGCACTCGCAGCCAGCACCATCAGCAGCGTTGCGTTGCCGACCGACAGGCCGGCGGCCGCGGCCAGCGCGAAGGCCAGGGTCGCATGCGCCAGCGGACCGCCGATCGCGTAGGCCAGCAACCACGGTGACTGCCCCTTGAGCGCCCCGAAGTTGCGCGCCGCGACGAGCCCCATGTCGAGCAGGAAGAACGCGAGCATGCCCTTGAAGAGGTCCCCGGAGAACGGCTGCATGGCCTGCTGGCCGGCCTCCCCGGTGGCGAGGCCGACCCCCATCGCACCCAGCAGGAGCAACTGGGCGCCGTCGGTGAAGGACTCGTGCAGGACCTTGCCGATGCCATGCGGCGCGCCCGCTGCGGGCGCGCCCTCGCGGCGGCGCGCCACGTTCGCCAGCACCACCGCCATGACGATCGCCGGCGACTCCATGAGCGCCATCGCTGCCGCCATGTGGCCGCCGGACGGCGTGCCTTGCGTCTCCAGGTACTGGACCGCGGTGATGAAGGTGACCGCGCTGACCGAGCCATAGGTGGCGGCGATCGCCGCGGCGTCGTAGCGCGAAAGCCGCCGCACCAGCAAGGCATAGCCGATCGCCGGCACGGCGAGCGCCAGCGCGAGCGCGCAGGCCAGGCTCACCATCACCTCGCTCGTCAGCCCCGACCTCGCGAGCGCGAAGCCGCCCTTGAGGCCGAGTGCCATCAGCAGGTAGAGCGACAAGAAGCGCGCAATCGGCGGCGGAATCTCGAGGTTCGAGCGGAGCGTTCCGGCCACCAGGCCGAAGACGAAGAACAGGATGGCGGGGTCGAGGAAGTTCTGCATGGTGGGGCGCGATGCTCGGCCCGCAAAGTCATCTGAACAAGTGATATGTTCAGATCAATCAAATCGGAGGAACATATGACTGAGTCGATCCCGCCGCCCGGCCTGGAGCGCGCACCGCGCGCCAGCCTGGTCCAGCTGCGCAGCTTCGAAGCCGTCGTGCGGCTCGGCGGAGTCGGTCGCGCCGCACGCGCGCTGCACCTGGCGCAACCGACGGTGTCGACGCAGATGCGGGAGCTGGCTTCCACCCTGGGCCTCGCGCTCTTCGAGCCGCGCGGTCGCGGCCTGGTGCCGACAGCGGTCGGCGAGCGGCTGGCACTCGCGGTGCGGGCGATGGGGGCCGCCTGGCAAGCTTTCGAGGAGGAGGCCGCGGCGCTGCAGGGCCTGCGGCGCGGCCGCCTGCGCATCGCCGCCGTGACGACGACCGAGTACTTCCTGCCTGACCTGCTGGGCCCGTTCGCACGGCAGTACCCCGGCATCGAGATCGAGCTCGCGGTCGAGAACCGCGATGCGGTCGTCGCCCGGCTCGAGCGCGGCGACGACGAACTGGCGGCGATGATGCTGCCGCCCGCGCACCTGCCGCTGGCGCGCTGGCCCTTCCTCGACAACCCGCTCGTCGTGATCGCGCCGGCCGGGCATGCCCTGACGCGGCGGCGCCGCCTGAAGCTGGCCGAGCTGGTCGGCGAGCCGCTGCTGGCGCGTGAAGCCGGCTCGGGCACGCGCGCCGCGGCCGAGCAGGCCTTTGCCGACCAGGGCGTCCGCTGGCCGGCGCGCATGGCCCTGGGTAGCAACGAAGCGATCAAGCATGCGGTGCGTGCCGGCCTCGGGCTGGCGGTGCTGTCGCGCCACACGCTGGCGCCGGACCCGGCCGGCGACGGCCTCGCGGTGCTGCCCGTGGCGGGCTTTCCGCTGCGGCGCCGGTGGCACCTCGTGTGGCGGCAGGACCGCACGCTGTCGCTGCCGGCGCGCACGCTGCTCGACGATCTGCGGGCACGCCTGCACGTGAAGGCGCGGCCCCGGCCTTGAGCTGGTGTGCCCGCGCCGGCCGATGGCGGGAGCCGGGGGGCCGGCCGGTGCGTCGTCGTGCACGGCCGCGGGACGGGCGCGCCAGGCCGCGGCTGCGCGAGGCGCGGCAGGGGGTTTGCCGGCCGTGCGATCCTCCGCCCCATGCTTCGCACCCTCAAGGACCTCTTCGAATCCATCACCGCGCCGGGCGTCGCCACGGCCACGCCGGCGGCGGCCGATCACCGGTTGCAGCTGGCCACGGCCGTGTTGCTGGTCGAGGTGATGCGCTCCGACGCCGAGCTGCACGCCGACGAGCGCACCGCGGTGATCCACGCGCTGCGCGACAAGTTCGCGCTCGCGCCCGACGAGCTGGAGCGCCTGCTGGAGCTGGCGCTGCAGACCTCGCGCGAGGCGACCGACTTCTTCGGTTTCACTTCGCGGCTCAACGACGCCTTCTCGATGGAGCAGAAGCTGCGCATGGTCGAACACCTGTGGCGCGTGGCCTATGCCGACGGCACGCTGTCGGCGCACGAGAACCACGTCATGCGCCGCCTGTCCGACCTGCTTTACATCCCGCACGGCGCCTATGTGGCGGCCAAGCAGCGCGCGCAGCAGGCGGTGGCGCCGGATCGCGATTAGGTGGGTCAGCGCCCGCGCGCCAGCGCCATGTTGGCCGCGGCGGTGCGCGTCTCGACGCCGAGCTTCTGGAACACGTGCTCGAGGTGCTTGGTGACGGTCTTGGGGCTGGTGCCCAGGATGTCGCCGATGTCGCGGTTGGTCTTGCCCTGGGCCACCCAGTGCAGCACCTCGGCCTCGCGGGCGGTGAGCTTGAAGGCCAGCGCCAGCGCGTCGATCGCGCCGCGGTCCTGGCTCTCGGTCAGCACGACCAGCCATTCGTCGTCGCCGCTGGCCTCGTGCAGCGCGAAGCTCACGCGGCGGCCGTCGCGCGCCAGCAGCAGCGGCTGACCGCCGGGTCGTCCCAGCCGGCCGGTCGCGGCCAGCACCGCCTGGGCCTGCAGCCAGTCGCCCAGCGGCTCGGCGAGGTGGTGGCCGTCGTCGCGCAGCGCGCGCAGCGCCCCCAGCAGCTCGCGCGCCAGCGGCGTCTGCCAGACGATGCGGCCGTCGCTCGCCCGCACGGTGATCACCGCGTGGCCGAAGGCGTCGAGCGCGTTGCGCGCATGGCGCTGCTCGCGCGCGCCGCGCAGGTGGGTCTCGATGCGCGCGATCACCTCGCGCGGGCGGATCGGCTTGGTCACGTAGTCGACGCCGCCGGCCTGGAAGGCGGCGACCACGTGCTCGGTCTCGGCCAGCCCGGTCATGAAGACGACCGGCACGTGCGCGGTCACGGGATCGCCCTTCAGGCGCCGCGCCACCTCGAAGCCGTCGAGTCCCGGCATCACCGCATCCAGCAGCACGAGGTCGGGCTGGGCGCGGGCGCAGCGCTCGAGGGCGCTCTCGCCGGAGGTGGCGACCAGCACGGTGTAGCCCGACTCGTCGAGCGCGTCGTGCAGCATCGCCAGGTTGTCGGGCTGGTCGTCGACGATCAGCACCACCCCGGTGGAGGCCGGGGCGGTCACGGGCGTGCCGCGGACGGCCTCAAGCGGCACGGGGCTGGCGCTGGCCATCGTCGGTCGGGGTGGGCGCGGCGATCGGGGCGTTCGGTCGCGCTCGGGCCTGCTCCACGCGCGTTGCCAGCGCGTCGAGCCGGAAGTCGCGGGCCAGTTCGCGCAGGCTCGCGACGAAGGACGCGCAGCGCGGTTCCTGGGCGGCGATGCGGTCGAGCTGGGCGTGGATGCCGCGCACATAGCCCAGGCGCAGCTGGCCCGCCAGGGCCTCGAGCGCGCTGGCCGAGGGCACGGGGCCGGGGTCGGTCATCGTGGCGGGGCCCGGCGAGCGCGGCGTCGCGCCCGCTGGCTCGCCGGCGACCCAGGTCAGGCCGAGCCGCCCGCCCAGCCAGTCCAGCAGGTCGTCCAGGCGCACCGGCTTGACGATGAAGTCGGCCGGGCCGATGCCGACGTCGTTGTCCAGCGCCTTGTCGAAGGCGTTGGCCGAGACGATGGCCACCGGGGCGGCCGGCGCCAGGTTTTCGGCGCGCCGGCGGCGCAGCGTCTCCCAGCCGTCGATGCCGGGCATCGCCAGGTCCATCAGGACGGCGTCGGGCATGACGCCTTCGCGCAGCAGCGCGAGCGCCTCCTCGCCCGACGCGGCCAGTACCAGCTCGAAGCCCAGCGGCTGCAGCAGGTGGACCAGCAGGTCGCGGTCGACCTCCTCGTTGTCGACCACCAGCACGCGCCGGCGCGGCCCGAGGTAGCCGCTGCGCGCGCTGCGCGCCGCGGCGCGCGGCACGACGGCGCCGGCCAGCTCGGGCAGGAAGAGCCGGATCGCGAAGCGGCTGCCGACGCCGGGCGTGCTGGTGGCCGTCATCTCGCCGCCCATCAGCTCGGTCAGCATGCGCGCGATCGTCAGGCCCAGGCCCGAGCCGGCGACGCTGCTGGCCCCGGCGGCCGAGCCGCGCTGGAAGGGCTCGAAGACGCGCGCCAGCTCGTCGGCGTTCATGCCCGGGCCCGAGTCCTCGATCTCGAAGCGCGCGGTCTCGCGCAGGTGGCTGACGCGGAACACGACGCGCCCGTGCGCGGTGAACTTGACCGCGTTGCCCAGCAGGTTGATGAGGATCTGGCGCAGGCGCTGCTCGTCGGCGCGCACCACCTCGGGCAGCGAGGGGGCGAAGTCGGTCTCGAAGGCGATGCCCTTGGCCGAGGCCTGCAGCTGCATCAGGCCGGCCAGCTCGTGCAGGCCGTCAGCAAAGCGCATCGGGCGGGGCTCGAGCGCCAGCTTGCCGGCCTCGATGCGCGCCAGGTCGAGCGTGCCCTCGATCAGGCCGAGCAGGTGGTCGCCGCCGCGGCGGATCACGCGCACCGCCTGGGCGCGCTGCGGCGGCATCGCCTCGTCCTCCTCCAGCAGCTGCGCGTAGCCGAGGATGCTGTTGAGCGGCGTGCGCAGCTCGTGGCTGATGGCGGTGATGTAGCGGCTCTTGGCCTGGTTGGCGCGGTCGGCGACCTGGCGCGCCTGCTGCAGCTGCGCGTCGGTGCGGCGGTGCGACTCGATCTCGCGCATCAGCGCTTGAGTCTGGCGGTTGGACTCCTCCTGCGCGACCTGGCGGCTCTTGTGCGCCAGCACCAGCCACCAGCACACCACGCCGGCCACCAGCAGCATCACCGCGAAGGCCTTGCCGAAGCCGTGGCGCTCGAGCATCAGCGTGATCGCGGTCAGCAGCGGCAGCACCACCAGCATCAGCAGCAGGTAGTGCGCGAGGCCGGTGTCCAGGTAGGGCCAGGCGCGCCGCGGCAGCAGCCAGCGCAGCGCGGCGCCCCACTGCGTGGCCAGGCGCGCCGGCTCGGGCTTGCACCGGTCGCCGCAGCGCGCGTCCAGCGTGCAGCACAGCGAGCAGATCGGCCCGCCGTAGGCCGGGCAGCGCGCCATGTCCTCGCCCTCGTAGTCGCGCTCGCAGATGCAGCAGCGCTGCAGGCGGGGGTAGGCGCTAGCTTCACCCTCTCCCTCAGGGAGAGGGCCGGGGTGAGGGTCCGCGGCCCTCGCCAAGTAGTAGCGCCCCTTCGTCCACCACGCCAGCAGCGGCGAGGCGACGAAGGCCGTCACCAGCGCGATCGCCGCCGAGAAGGCCTGCGCCGCCGCCCCGAAGGCGCCCAGGTGGGCCGCGACCGACAACGCCGAGGCGATGCCCATCGCGCCCACGCCGACCGGGTTGACGTCGTAGAGGTAGGCGCGCCGGTACTCGATGCCCGCCGGCGACAGCCCCAGCGGCTTGTTGACCACCAGGTCGGCCACCACCGCCATCATCCAGGCGATCGCGATGTTGGCGTACAGGCCCAGCACCTCGCCCATCGCGGCGAA
>CAZTTC010000159.1:0-6994 GCA_964616015.1 uncultured Methylibium sp.
GCGCTCGACGGCCTGGAGCGCGCCTGGGCCCACATCGAGCGCGCCACGACGAACGGCGCCGACCGCGAGGCGCGGCGCCAGATGATGAGCGCCTCGATGCAAGGCGCGATGGCCTTCCAGAAGGGGCTGGGCTGCGTGCATTCGCTGAGCCACAGCCTCGGCGGCGTGAACCCGAAGCTGCACCACGGCACGCTCAACGCGATGTTCCTGCCGGCGGTCGTGCGCTTCAACGCGCAGGCCGACAGCGTCCGGGCCGACCGGCGCCTGGAGCGCATGGCCCGTGCGATGGGCCTGGCCTCGGCGGGCGACATCCCGGCGGCGATCGCCGACATGAACGCCCGCCTGGGCCTGCCCTCGGGCCTGGCCGCGATGGCGGTCGAGCGCGACTGGACCGAGCGCATCGTGACCGGCGCGCTGGCCGACCACTGCCACAAGACCAATCCGCGCCTCGCCAGCGCGGACGACTACCGCGAGCTGCTGGCGACCTCGATGTGAACCGAGGGCACGACGGCGGGCGCCGGCTGCGCCTCGCCGTAGCGCCAGTGGCCGCGCGGCCCGTAGTAGCCCGGAGGCGGCGGCGCGCGGTGGTAGCCCGGACCGTAGACCGGCCGCGGCACGATCGGCACCACGTAGCAGCCGGCCAGCAGGGCCGGCGCCAGCAGCAGCGCGAAGCGCGCGCGCTCCCACAGCCGGCGAGCGAGGATCTTCGAACTCATCGCGTTCTCCTGTCAGCGGATGCCGCGGTCGCGGCTCCTGTCCTGACAACGCGGCCCGGCGGGCGCGGTTGATTGCCGGCAGGTAAAGACCGGCAAGCGGATGTCAGGCCTGCTGGATGTCCTCGGCCACGTCCGGCGGGGCGCCGGCGCGCTTGTTGGCCGGCACGGCCTCGGCGATGCGCCGCGGCGGCGGCAGTTTCAGTGCCGCCATCTGCGCGACGAAGCTCTCGCGCGTGTGGCCGGCGAAGCGCGCGTTGTCGCGCTTCTCGGCGGCGATGCTGCTCTCGGTGAGGCCGCGGTAGTCGTGGCCGGGCAGCACGCGCGTCTCGCCCGGCAGCGCGAACAGTCTTCGCGTGACGCTGTCCCACAGCTGCTCGCTGCTGCCGCCCTGGAAGTCGGTGCGGCCGCAGCCGCCGATCAGCAGCGTGTCGCCGGTGAACACGCGCGCCGGCTGGTCGTCGGCCTCCCACAGGAAGCTCATGCCGCCCGGCGTGTGGCCGGGCGTCGCGATGGCACGCAGGCGCTGGGCGCCGAACAGGATCTCGTCGCCGTCGTTCAGCGCGCGGTCGTAGCCGGCCGCATTGCAGTCGGCGCCGACGGCGGTGCGCGCGCCGGTCGCTGCCTTCAACGCGGCCGCGGCGGTGATGTGGTCGGCGTGCACGTGGGTGTCGACGACGGCCACGAGTTGCAGACCATGCTGCTGCAGCACGCCGAGGTCGCGCTCGACCTGCGCCAGCACCGGATCGATCAGCACCGCCTCGCCGCTGACGTCGTCCGACAGCAGGTAGGTCCAGGTGCTCGAATCCGGGTCGAAGCGCTGCAGGAACATGGATCGATTGTGAACCGGCCGATCCCGGCTTTCAAAGCGGGTCGGCCGCCAGGCCGCCGCCGCGCGACAGCCGTTCGGCCAGTTCGTCGGCCAGCCGCTCGCTCTCGGCGACGGCGCGCTGCCAGACCTTCGTGCGCCCGGCCAGGTCGGTGGCGTAGCGCTTGAAGTCGCTGCGGTCGGGCAGCTTGCCGTTGGGCAGCGAGGCCACCCAGGCCGGGTCGGGCGCCAGCACCACCACGTTGTCGAGGAAGGGCGTGGCGCGGTGGCGGTGCTTCAGCGCCTTGTCCAGCCAGCCGGGCACCACCGCCTTCTGGAAGTGCGGGTAGAGCACCAGGCCCTCGTTCATCGACGGATAGTTCCAGTGCAGGTGGTAGTCGGTGATGCCGCCGTCCCAGTACGCACCCGGTGGCGCGCCGGGAATGTCGTGCACCGCCTTCAGCGCGAAGGGGATCGAGCACGAGGCCAGCAGCGCCGGGCGGAAGTTGTCGGCCGTGAGGCGGACCTGGCGGTGGCGCAGGTCGTTCAGGTCCACCGGCAGCGCCTCGCCGGGCGCCGAGAACACCACGCGCTCCAGCCATGAGCCCAGGCTCCTGCGGCTGACCGCATTGCTCAGCAGCGCACCGGCATAGCCCAGCGGCGTGCGCAGCGCGCCCTCGCGCCCCAGCAGGTGGCGGCCGCGCGAGGTGACGATGTGCAGGCGGTAGCGTGCGTGCGACAGCAGCGCGTCGATCTGGCCGTCGAAGAAATCGTGCAGTTCCTGCGCGAACTCGCGGCTGACCTGGCTGGCGGTCGGCAACGTGCGGCCGGGCTCGAGCGGGTAGTGCTGGTGCACGTAGTCGTGCGTGAGCCGCTCGAAGCCGCGCACCGGGTCGGGGAGCGCGCCGGTGGCCATGCGCCAAGCCCCGATCGACGCGCCGACCAGGTGCACGGTGTGCGCGCTGCGCGGCAGCCACTGCCCGAACAGGTAGCGGTCCAGCGGGCCGAGCACCAGGCCCTTGGGGCCGCCGGCCGCGGCGGCGATCACGCGCACGTCGGCGGGACTCAGGCCACGCTCGGCCAGGTGCGCCCGCGCGGTGCGGCCGGCATGGATGCGCAGGGCGGGTCTGGACACATCGTGATGCTAACGGGCGTCACCCGATGCGCGAGGCGCAGCGTTGTAGGCGGGGGCCTACAGGCACGCTCGGTGCATGCCGATGGCGAGCACCGATGCGCTCGTCGCAACATCCGATCGCTCGCCCCGCGGGCATCGAAGCCCTCCGCCTCGACACAAGAAGACACACACGCCTCGACTGCCTTGAAGCTCTCTCGCTGCCTTCGTCTCGTTCCCTTCGTCCTCGCGCTCCTCGGCATCGCGCCGATGTGCGTGGCATCCGCCCGCGCTGCGGCCCCCTTCGACCTCGAGGCGCTGACGCTGCAGGCGCGGGCGCTGGCCGACCGGCCCTACCGGTCCGCGCCGGTCACGGCCAATCGGCGCCTGCTCGCGCTGAGCTACGACGACTACCGCGACATCCGCTACCGGCCCGATGCGTCCTGGTGGCGCAGCGAGGGCCTGCCCTTCGAGCTGCAGTTCTTCCACGTCGGCCGTGGCTACACGCAGCCAGTGCGCCTGCACGAGCTGGTCGACGGCCGGGAGCGCCCGCTGCGCGTGCCGCGCAGCGCCTTCGACTACGGCCGCGCCGCCGCGGCCGTCGGCCAGCAGGCCGAGGCCGAGGCCGAGGTCGCGGGCTTTCGCGTCCACGCCGCGCTCAACCGGCCGGGCTACAAGGACGAGGTCCTCGTCTTCCTCGGCGCCAGCTACCTGCGGGCGGTCGGTGCCGGACAGCACTACGGCCTGTCGGCCCGCGGCCTCGCGGTCGACACGGTCGGCGGCCAGGGCGAGGAGTTCCCGGCCTTCGAGGCCTTCTGGATCGAGCGCCCGGCCGCCGGCGCCGACCGGCTGACGATCTACGCGCTGCTCAACGGCCCGCGCGTGACCGGGGCCTACCGCTTCGTGCTGCGACCCGGCCAGGCCACCGAGATCGACGTCGCGGCCCGCGTCTTCCTGCGCGGCCCGGTCGCGACCCTGGGCCTGGCGCCGTTGACCAGCATGTTCCTCGGCGGCGAGAACCAGCCGCAGCCGCTGCAGGCGCTGGGCGACTTCCGGCCCGAGGTGCACGACTCCGACGGCCTGCAGGTCGAGACGGCCGACGGCGAATGGCTGTGGCGGCCGCTGCTCAACCCACCCGGCGGCTTCACGACCAGCTTTGCGCTGCGCGGCCTGCGTGGCTTCGGCCTGATGCAGCGCGACCGCAGCTTCGCCAGCTACGAGGACCCCGAAGCGCGCTATGACCGCCGTCCCAGCCTGTGGATCGCGCCGCAGGGCGACTGGGGGCTGGGGCGGGTCGAGCTGATGCAGTTCAACACGCCGGACGAGACCAACGACAACGTCGTCGCCTACTGGGTGCCGAGGCAACTGCCGGCGCGCGGCGAGCCGCTGGCGCTGGCCTACACGATGCGCTGGCAGGGCGACGCCCAGCAGCGCCCGCCGGCCGGATGGGTGTCCCAGACGCGCTGGGGCCGCAGCCATGCCGAGCCACGGGCGGGAGAGCTGCAGTTCAACGTCGACTTCACCGGCGAGGCGCTGACCGCCCTGCCCGACGACGCGCCGCCGGTGGCGGTTGTCACCACCGGTGACAACGCACGCGTCTTGCTAGCGAACGTCTACCGCCATCCGCTGACCCAAGGCTGGAGGATGACGCTGAAGCTGCTGCGCCACGACCCGACGAAGCCGCTCGAGCTGCGCGCCTACCTGAAGCGCGGCGACGAGGTGTTGACCGAGACCTGGACCTACGCCCTGCCACCGACATGAGCCACAAGCCCATCGATGCCTACCTCCCGCTGCCGCCCTCGCTGCGGCTGACCGCGCCGCCGATGCAGCGCGGCGCCATGACGCCGGCGCCCTGGCGCGGCTGGCGCGGACTCCTGGGCCCGCGGCCCGCGCCCCTGGAGCGTGCGCCCTGGATGACGGCGGCGACGCGCCGGCGACGCCTGCTGCTGGCCCTGGTGCTGGGCAGCGCGGCGCTCGCGACGCTGATCCTCGACGCCGGCTCGCCGGCCGGCGCCGACAGCGGCTGGACCGCCGTGCAGACCGGCCTCTTCGCGCTGCTGTTCGCCTGGGTGGCCGCCGGCTGCACGACGGCGGTGATGGGCTACGTGAGCTTGCGCCGCGGCGACCCTCACGCCCTGTCGGCCGAGGCCGTGGCCGGCCGGCCGATCGACCCGAGTGCACGCACCGCGATCGTGATGCCGATCTGCAACGAGGACGTCGCCACCGTCGTGGCCGGCCTGCGCGCGACGATCGAATCGCTGAAGCATGCCGGCGCGCCGGTGGGCCTGTTCGACGTCTTCTTGCTGTCCGACACGCCGGACGCGGCGCTGCGCGTGACCGAGGTCGCCGCCTGGCAGCGCCTGCGCGTCGAGCTCGGGCCGGACGGCCCGAACGGCGAGGACGCCCGCATCTTCTATCGCTGGCGCCGCCGCCGCAGCGGCAAGAAGGCCGGCAACGTCGCCGACTTCTGCCGTCGCTGGGGGCGCAGCTACCGCTACATGGTGGTGCTCGACGCCGACAGCGTCATGAGCGGCGAGGCGCTGCTGGCCCTGGTGCGCGTGATGGAGGCGCACCCGCGCGTCGGCATCCTGCAGACCGCGCCGCGCACCTGGGGCCTGGACTCGCTGCACGCGCGGCTGCAGCAGTTCATCGGCCGGCTGACCGGCCCGCTGTTCAGCGCCGGCCTGCGCTACTGGCAGCTCGGCGAGTCGCACTACTGGGGTCACAACGCGATCCTGCGCCTCGAGCCCTTCATGCGCCACTGCGCGCTGTCGGCGCTGCCCGGCCGGGGCGGCCTGTCCGGCACCATCCTGTCGCACGACTTCGTCGAGGCCGCACTGATGCGGCGCGCCGGCTACGAGGTCTGGCTGCTGCCCGAACTGGACGGCAGCTACGAGCAGGCACCGCCTCACCTCGTCGAGGAACTTCAGCGCGACCGCCGCTGGTGCCAGGGCAACCTGCAGAACGCCCGTCTCGTCGTCGAGCCCGGCCTGGCCGGCGTGCACCGGGCGATGTTCGTGACCGGGGCGATGGCCTATGCAGCCGCCCCCTTGTGGCTGGCCTTCGTGCTGCTGGGTAGCCTGCCCTGGATGCTGCCGGCGGCCGCGCCCCTGTCGCCGGCCGGCCCCCCGTTCGCCGCGATCGCGCTGTGGGGCGCGACGCTGGCGATGCTCTTCCTGCCGCGCGTGCTGGCGCTGCGCCTGCTGCTGCTGCGTGGCCAGCAAGCCGGCTACGGCGGCCGCGGCCGGCTGATGCTGAGTGCCGTCCTCGAGGCGCTGCTGTCGGCACTGCAGGCACCGGTGCGCATGCTGGCGCATTCGGTCTTCGTGCTGGGCGCGCTGACCGGCATCCGGCTCGGCTGGCAGTCGCCGGCGCGCGAAGCGCAGTCGGTCGGCTGGGGCGAGGCGGCCCGGCAGTTCGGCCTCGGCGCCCTGCTCTCGGCCGGCCTGCTGGCTTGGTGGCTGGCGGGCCGGCCCGACGACGCCTGGCGCGTGCTGCCGCTGCTGCTGCCGCTGGTCGTCGCCGTGCCGCTGACGGTGCTGACCAGCCGCCGCAGCCTCGGCGCCGCCTGGCGCGCCCGCGGCTGGCTGCTGATTCCCGAGGAGTCGCAGGCGCCGGCCGTGCTGCAGGCCGCGCGACGCCATGAGCGAAGGCCCGCCGCCGCGACCCCGGTCCTCGCGCCTGCCAAGGCGCCCGTGCGTGCGCCTGCCAAGGCGCCCGTGCGTGCGCCGCAGCGCTCCTTGGGCCTGGCGATCGGCTGGCCGCGGCCGGCGCTGGCGATGGCGGCGTTCTCGATGGCGGTCGGCCTGTCGACGCTGCCGCGGCCGGTCGCCGAGGGCGGCCTGTCGGCCAGCGACCTGGCCGCCATCCGCATCGTGATGATGGCCTCCAGCCCGTCGGCCTCGCCCCAGGTGGTGGAGCCGGCGCCGCTGCGCCTGAAGCGCGTGTCGATCGGCCGGCGCGAGCCCGCCCGGCGCGGCCCGACCTCGATCTGAGCCGGCGGCGCGCCGGCGCCGGTCAGCCGCGCTTGTGCAGCTTCGCGAACGCCGCGGCCATCGCGCCGCCGGAAGTGGCCGGCTGCGGCGCGCGCGCTGCGCTGCCGCGCTGGCGCTCGTCGCGCGACGCCGGTCGGTAGCCGCCGGCCTCGTCGGCGCGGCGCGGCGCGGCATCGAGCTTCATCGTCAGTGAGATCCGGCCCCGGGCCAGGTCCACCTCCAGCACCTTGACCTTCACGATGTCGCCGGTCTTGACGACCTCGCGCGCATCGCCGACGAACTTGTTCGACAGCTGGCTCACGTGCACCAGGCCGTCCTGGTGGACGCCGAGGTCGACGAAGGCGCCGAAGGCCGCGACGTTGCTGAC
>CAZTTC010000160.1:0-6965 GCA_964616015.1 uncultured Methylibium sp.
TGCGGCCGGTCAGGCCGCAGTCGCCCTGCGGGCCACCGATGACGAAGCGGCCGGTCGGGTTGATCAGGTAGCGGGTGTCCTTCAGCCACTCCTTCGGGAGCACCGGCTTGATGATCTCCTCGATGATGGCCTCGGTGAACGAGGCCTTCATCTTGGTCGGCGTCTCGCTCTGGTCGGGCGCGTGCTGCGTGCTCAGCACCACGGTGTCGATCGAGTGCGGCTTGCCGTCGACGTAGCGCATCGTCACCTGGCTCTTGGCGTCAGGGCGCAGGAAGGGCAGGCGGCCGTCCTTGCGCAGCTGGGCCTGGCGCTCGACGAGGCGGTGCGCGTAGTAGATCGGCGCGGGCATCAGCTCGGGCGTCTCGTCGCAGGCGTAGCCGAACATCAGGCCCTGGTCGCCGGCGCCGATGTTGAGGTGGTCGTCGGACGCGTGATCCACGCCCTGGGCGATGTCGTTGGACTGCTTGTCGTAGCAGACCATCACCGCGCAACCCTTGTAGTCGATGCCGTACTCGGTGTTGTCGTAGCCGATGCGCTTGATGGTGTTGCGCGCGACCTCGATGTAGTCGACGTGGGCGTTGGTCGTGATCTCGCCGGCCAGCACCACGAGCCCGGTGTTGGTCAGCGTCTCGGCGGCCACGCGCGAGCGCGGGTCCTGCGCGAAGATCGCGTCGAGGATCGCGTCCGAGATCTGGTCGGCCACCTTGTCGGGGTGACCTTCGGAGACCGATTCCGAGGTGAAGAGAAAGTCGTTCGCCACTCTTAAACTCCAGTCCATCAAGTTGCAACTCGCGTTGCCGGCCTGGTGGGAGGAGCGGCGAACGCTTTAGCGGTTTGTTGAGCCCGATTCGTCATCGTGACCCGGCGGTGATGGCACCGCGATCGCCCCGCAAGTAGTCCTGTAACTCGGCGACGCCAAGATTCTAACGACCCCGATGAGCCGCTTCCTGATGACCCTGATGCGCGCCCTGGCTGGCTGGCCGCTGTGGTTGTTGCATGGGTGCGGCGCCGCGCTCGGCTGGCTGGTCTACGCCGCGTCGCCCGGCTACCGCGGCCGGTTCCGCGCCCATGCCCGCCAGGCCGGCGTGCCCTGGTCGCAGGCGCGCGCCGGCATCGCCGCGGCCGGCCGCATGCTGGCCGAGCTGCCGCCGCTCTGGCTGCGTCCGCACGGCGCGAAGCTGCTGGTGCCGGTGCAGTGGCAGGGCGGCGAGCTGATCGAGCGCGCCCAGGCCGCCGGCCGCGGCCTGGTGATGCTGACACCGCACCTGGGCTGCTTCGAGGTCGTCGGCCAGTCCTATGCCGAACGCTATGGCGCCGGCCGCGGCGCGATGACGGTGCTGTACCGCCCCGCCCGCAAGCCCTGGCTGCGTCCGCTGATCGAGGCGGCGCGCCGCCGCCCGGGGCTGGACGCCGCGCCGGCCACGCTGGCGGGGGTGCGCCAGATGATGCGTGCGCTCAAGCGCGGCGAGGTGGTCGGCCTGCTGCCCGACCAGGTGCCGCCCGACGGCCTGGGCGTGTGGGCGCCGTTCTTCGGCCAGCCGGCCTACACCATGACGCTGGCGGCGCGCCTGGTGCAGCAGACCGGCGCGGCCCTGCTGCTGATCTGGGGCGAGCGGCTGCCGCACGGCGCCGGCTACCGGGTGCGCGTGTCCGAGCTCGGCGAGCCGCTGCCCGCCGACTCGCTGGCCGCGGCGACGGCGATCAACCGCGCGATGGAAGGGCTCATCCTGCAATGCCCGCAGCAGTACCTCTGGGGCTACCACCGCTACAAGGCGCCGCGCCGCGAGGGGCCGGCCGCCACCGCCGGCCCGCGCGACGCTGGGGGCGGTGAGACCGGCACGTCCGCCGCGTCCGGCGGCTCGCGGGGCCGCGCCGACGACCACGGGCCCGACGGCGGCGACGGCGGGGGCGGCGATGGCGGAGGTGGTGGCGGAGGCGGCGGCTGATGCGCGCCGTCCTCGTCCTGCTGTGGCTGCTGCACTGGCTGCCGCTGCCGCTGCTGGCGCTGCTGGGCCGCGGCCTGGGCATGCTGCTGTGGCCGCTGGCCGGCTCGCGCCGGCGCATCGCGCTGCGCAACCTCGAGCTGTGCTTGCCCGACTGGCCCGAGCCGAAGCGCCGCGCGCTCGCCTTCGAGCACTTCCAGTGGCTGGGCCGCAGCCTGCTCGAGCGCGGCCTGCTCTGGTACGCCTCGCCCGCGCGGCTGCGCCGGCTGATGCACGTCGAAGGCCCGGCCAGCTTCGCCGACACCCATGCCGGCCCGGTGATGTGGCTGGTGCCGCACTTCATGGGCCTGGACGTCGCTGGCGCCGCGGTGCAGCTCTTCATCGCCCGGCCCGGCTGCTCGATCTACCAGGCGCAGAGCAACCCCGTCTTCGACCGCGCGCTGCGGCGCGCGCGGCTGCGCTATGGCAACGCGAAGATCTTCGCGCGCAACGAGACGGCCAAGCCGCTGATGCGCGCCATCAAGGACGGCATGGGCTTCTTCAACCTGCCCGACATGGACTTCGGCGCCAAGGACGCGGCCTTCGTGCCCTTCTTCGGCGTGCCGGCCGCCACGCTGCTGGCGCCGTCGCGCATGGCGCGGCTGCTGGGCATGAAGGTGCAGCCGGTGATCGCCGAGATGCTGCCCGGCGGGCGGGGTTACCGCGTGCGCTTCCACGAGCCCTGGGCCGGTTTCCCGACCACCGACGCCGAGGCCGACACCGCCTGGATGAACCGCTGGATCGAGGACCGCATCCGCGACAACCCGGCCCAGTACCTGTGGGTGCACAAGCGCTTCAAGACGCGGCCGCCGGGCGAGGCGCCGCTGTACTGATCTGAGGCCCCGACGTGCCGCGCAGCGCTCGCGCCGCCGCCTCATCGGCCCGCTCGATCGCCGATCGGGACTAGGATCGCTCGATGAACGATCGCTTCCAGGGCCTGGGCGGCCGCGCCAAGGACGCCGACCCGGCCGAGACGCGCGAATGGCTGGACGCGCTGGCTGCGGTCGTGCAGCAGGGCGGCCGCGAGCGCGGGCTCTACCTGCTGGAGCAGCTGGAGGAGCAGGCGCAGCAGCAGGGCATCGTGCCGCACGTGCTGCCGTACTCGGCCTACCGCAACACCATCCCCGTGGAGCGCCAGGGGCGCTACCCCGGCGACCTGGAGATCGAGCAGCGCCTCGCGACCATCATGCGCTGGAACGCGCTGGCCATGGTGATGCGCGCCAACCAGACCTACGGCGACCTGGGCGGGCACATCGCGAGCTACGCCTCGGCGGCCGAGATCTTCGAGGTCGGCTTCAACCACTTCTTCCGCGCCGACGACCTGGTGTACTTCCAGCCGCACTCGGCGCCGGGCGTGTACGCGCGGGCCTTCCTCGAGGGGCGGCTGAGCGAGGCGCAGCTCGCGCGGTACCGGCAGGAGGTGGGGGGCGGGGGGCTGAGTTCCTACCCGCATCCCTGGCTGATGCCGGACTTCTGGCAGTTCCCCACCGGCTCCATGGGCCTGGGCCCGATCAGCGCGGTCTACCAGGCGCGCTTCCTGCGCTACCTGCAGCACCGTGGCCTGGCCGACGCGCCGACGCGCCACGTCTGGGGCGTGTTCGGCGACGGCGAGATGGACGAGCCCGAGTCGATCGCCGGCCTCACGCTCGCGGCGCGCGAGCGGCTCGACAACCTGACCTACGTCATCAACTGCAACCTGCAGCGCCTGGACGGCCCGGTGCGCGGCAACGGCCAGATCATCCAGGAGCTCGAGTCGCTGTTCACCGGCGCCGGCTGGAACGTGATCAAGGTGCTGTGGGGCAGCGACTGGGACGCGCTCTTCGCGCGCGACACCGACCACGTGCTGCTGCGCGCGCTGGCCGGCACGGTGGACGGCCAGTACCAGACCCTGGGCGCGAAGGACGGCGCCTACAACATCAAGCACTTCTTCCGCCAGGACCCGGCGGTGCAGGCGCTGGTCGCGCACATGAGCGAGGCCGAGATCGACGCGCTCAAGCGCGGCGGCCACGACTTGCGCAAGCTGCACGCCGCCTTTGCGGAGGCCCAGGCGCACAAGGGCCGCCCGACGGTGATCCTGGCCAAGACCAAGAAGGGCTACGGCATGGGCGGCGCCGGCGAGTCGCGCATGACCTCGCACCAGGCCAAGAAGCTCGACCTCGAAGGGCTCGAGGCCTTCTGCCGGCGCTTCGGCCTGCCGCTGACCGACGCCGACCGCGAGCAGCTGCGTTTCTACAAGCCCGACGACGACAGCCCCGAGATGCAGTACCTGCACGAGAAGCGCGGCGCGCTCGGCGGGGCCTTGCCGCAGCGCCGGCGCGAGGCGCCCGTGCTGCCGGTGCCGCCGCTGGCCGGCTGGGGTCACTTTGCGCTCGACGCCGACGGCAAGGAGATGAGCACCACCATGGCCGCCGTGCGCCTGGTCGCCGGCCTGCTGAAGGACCCGCAGCTCGGGCCGCGCGTCGTGCCCATCGTCGCCGACGAGGCGCGCACCTTCGGCATGGCCAGCCTGTTCCGCCAGATCGGCATCTACGCGCCCGACGGCCAGCGCTACGAACCCGAGGACGCCGGCTCGATGCTGAGCTACCGCGAGGCCCGCGACGGCCAGCTGCTCGAAGAGGGCATCACCGAGGCCGGCGCCATGGCCTCGTGGACCGCGGCCGCCACCTCCTACAGCGTCAGCGGTCTGCCGATGCTGCCGATCTACATCTACTACTCGATGTTCGGCTTCCAGCGCGTCGGCGACCTGATCTGGGCTGCGGCCGACCAGCGCGCGCGGGGCCTCCTGTTCGGCGCGACCGCGGGTCGCACGACGCTCGGCGGCGAGGGCCTGCAGCACCAGGACGGCCACAGTGTGCTGACGGCGGCCCAGGTGCCCAACTGCCGCGTCTGGGACCCGTGCTTCGCCGGCGAGCTGGCGGTGATCGTCGACCACGCGGCGCGCCGCATGCTCGAGCAGCAGCGCGACGAGTTCCACTACGTGACCCTGATGAACGAGAACTACGCCCAGCCCTCGCTGCCGGCCGCCGCGCACGACGACCTGCTGCGCGGCATGTATCTCCACGCGCAGCGCGAGGCCCCGGACGCCGCGGCCGGCGTGCGCCTGCTGGGCTCGGGCACGATCCTGCGCGAGGTCCTCGCCGCGGCCGACCTGCTGGCGGCCGACTGGCAGGTGCCGAGCGAGGTCTATTCGGTCACCAGCTTCGCCGAGCTGGCGCGCGAGGCGCGCGAGGTCGAGCGCGCCAACCGGCTGGCGCCCGGCGAGCGCGACCGCCGCAGCCACGTCGCGCGCCTGCTGGCCGGCGACGCACCGGTGATCGCCGCCACCGACTACGTGCGCGCCTGGCCGCAGCTGATCGCCGAGTACCTGCCGGCGCGCTACGTCACCCTGGGCACCGACGGTTTCGGGCGCAGCGACACGCGCAGTGCCTTGCGCCGCCACTTCGAGGTGGACCGCCACCACATCGTGCTGGCCGCGCTGCAGGCGCTGGTGCGTGAAGGCCGGCGTGAGCGTGCCGTGCTCGCGCGCGCCGCGCAGCGCTACGGCCTGGATCCTGCGGCCGAGCCACCCTGGGACCGCTGAAGCCCCGCAACCACCACCAAGGAGACCTGCGATGGACCTGAATGCCGAACAGCTGGCGCGCTTCGAGCGCGACGGCTACCTGTTCTTCCCCGGCCTCTTCACGCCGGACGAGGTGAAGACGCTGACCGACGAGGTGCCGCGCCTGTACGCGATGGACCGGCCCGAGAACGTGCGCGAGAAAGGCAGCCGTGCCGTCCGCACCAACTTCGCGGCCCATCTGTACAGCGCAGCCTTCGCGCGGCTGTCGCGCCACCCGCGGATGATCCGGCCGGTCGAGCAGATGTTCGGCGAAAAGCTCTACATGCACCAGTTCAAGATCAACGGCAAGCAGGCCTTCGACGGCGACGTCTGGCAATGGCACCAGGACTACGGCACCTGGCTCAACGACGACTTGATGCCCACGCCGCGCGCGATGAACGTCGCGATCTTCCTGGACGAGGTCAACCAGTTCAACGGCCCGCTGATGTTCATCCCCGGCAGCCACAAGCTCGGCGCGCTGCCGGCCGGCCATGACCTGACGACGACCAGCTACCCGCTGTGGACCATCGACAAGGACGCGATCGCCACGCTCGTCGCCCAGGCCGGTGGCCGCGACGGCGGCATCGTGTCGCCGCAGGGCCCGGCCGGTTCGATGATCATGTTCCATTCCTGCCTCGTGCACGCGAGCAGCAGCAACCTCAGCCCCTGGCACCGCGTGAGCGTGTACCTCAGCCTGTGCGCGGTGTCCAACCACATCCGCCGCCACAAGCGCGTGGAGTACATCGCGCACCGCGACTTCACGCCCATCGAGGTTCTGCCCGACGACTGCCTGCTTGAGGCCTACCCGGTGGACCTGCCCTGGCAGGGCGGCACGCCGGCGTCGGCGCTGGTGACCTCGCTCGACGAACTGAAGGACGTGGCATGAACCTGCACAGGATGCTCCAGTCGCGCCAGGCCGACGGTCGGCCGCTGCGCGTCGCGTTGATCGGCGCCGGCAAGTTCGGATCGATGTACCTCAGCCAGGCGCGTCGCACGCCCGGCATCCACCTCGTCGCGGTCTGCGACCTGAGCCCGGCGCGCGCGAAGCAGGCGCTGCTGTCGGTCGGCTGGGAGGCCGAGCGCCTGGGCGCGCGCTCGCTGGCCGACGCGCACCAGCACGGCAGCACCTACCTGACCGACGACACGCCCGCGGTCATCGCCAGCGACGCGGTCGAGATCGTCATCGACGCGACCGGCTCGCCGTCGGCCGGCATCGCCCACGTGCTGGCCTGCTGCCGGCACGGCAAGCACATCGTCATGGTCAACGTCGAGGCCGACGCGCTCGCCGGCCCGCTGCTGGCCCAGAAGGCGCGCGAGGCCGGCATCGTCTACTCGCTGGCCTACGGCGACCAGCCGGCGCTGATCTGCGAGATGGTCGACTGGGC
>CAZTTC010000161.1:0-6858 GCA_964616015.1 uncultured Methylibium sp.
GCAGCCCGGGCAGGCGGTCTCACTCGGGTTGAAGGCGCGCAGCCCCAGCGACTGCAGGATCTCCAGGGACACCACCACCTCCTGCGTGCGCGCCTCGCCGGGCTGCGGCGTGAGGCTGACGCGGATGGTGTCGCCGATGCCTTCCTGCAGCAGCATCGCCAGCGCCGCGGTCGAAGCCACGGTGCCCTTGGTGCCCATGCCCGCCTCGGTCAGACCCAGGTGCAGGGGGAAGTCGCAGCGCCGGGCCAGCGCACGGTAGACGCTGACCAGGTCCTGCACGCCGCTGACCTTGCAGCTGATCAGGATCTGGTTCGGATCCATGCCCAGCTCCTGCGCATAGCCTGCCGACTGCAGGGCCGAGGCGATCAGCGCCTGGTACATCACCTGCTTCGCATCCCAGGGCTCGACGCGCGCCGCGTTCTCGTCCATCAGCGAGACCAGCAGCTCCTGGTCGAGGCTGCCCCAGTTGACGCCGATGCGCACCGGCTTGGCGTGGCGCATGGCCGCCTCGATCATCATCGCGAACTGGCGGTCCCGCTTGTCGCCCTTGCCGACGTTGCCCGGATTGATGCGGTACTTGGACAGCGCGGCGGCGCAATCCGGGAACTCGCTGAGCAGCCGGTGGCCGTTGTAGTGGAAATCGCCGATCAGCGGCACCGCGATGCCCATGCGGTCGAGCTGCTCGCGGATGTGCGGCACGGCCTGCGCGGCCTCGGGCGTGTTGACGGTGATGCGCACCAGCTCCGAGCCGGCCAGGGCCAGCTCCTTGCACTGGATGGCGGTCTCGATCACGTCGACCGTGTCGGTGTTGGTCATCGACTGCACGCGCACCGGCGCATCGCCGCCGATGGTCACGACGTTCGAACCCCAGGCCACGCGCGCCTGGCGACTGCGGCGCGCCGCCGGCCGGGCGGCCGCGATGGCGACCGGGTCGGCGACCGTCTCGGGGGCATTCATCACTTCAACTCCATGCGTGCGACGTTGTCCCGGTTGGCAGCCAGGGTCAGTGGCCGGCCGCGGAAGACCACCTCGGTGGCCTCGGCGTTGCCGACGGTCAGGCTGAGCGGCAAGGCACCGTCGACACCGGCGGCCTCGCCGGGTGCCAGCGTGCGCGAGAGCAGGATCTGGCCGTTGCGATCGCGCACCTCGACCCAGGACTCGGCCAAGGCGCGCAGGGTCAGCATGCCGCCGGCCGGCGGCGCCGAGGCCGGCGCCGAGAACACGGTGTCGACGACAGCGGACGCCGCGCCGGCGGCAGCCGGCAACTCGGCCGACAGCACCGGCGCGGCGACGGTCTGCGGCGACACCGCCGTGACCGCGGGCGGCAGCATGGTGGCGGGTGGCGACACCGCCTCCGAGGTCACGGGCGCTGCGCTCACCGGCACGGTCGCCGCCCCGCCCGACGAGGCCCCATCGAGCATCGGCAGCAGCCGCCCGATGGACCATGGCCCCGAGGGCACGGCGTAGACCAGCACCGCGGCGACCACCAGCAGCAACGCGCCGACCACCGGCAGGCTGAAGAGGCGCTGCCACTCTGCGCCATCGCTGTCGGCCGCCCGGTCGCGGAACGGTGCGTTGAGGCCGAGCGAGACCTGGTCAAGCCCGCGCCTCTGCGCTTGCGGCAGCCGGCTCAGCACCGGCTCCGCGTCGATCTTCAGCGCACGGCACATGCTCAGCGCCAACGCCCGCGTGAAGGTCGCATCCGGCAACTCGTCGTAGCGATTGCCCTCGATCAGCTCGAGCTTGCGTTGGGCGACCTTCAGCGAAGCCGCCAGCACCGCGAGGTGCAGGCCTTGCCGCTCGCGCGCGGCGCGCAGCATCTCGCCGGCCGTCACCGGCGGTGCGGCGTCGACGGCCTCACTCATCGAAGATGCCCCGCTCGAAGGCCGCGGCCTCGCGCGAACTCGGGTAGCTGGACCGCAGCTGGTTGCCGAGATCGCGCACGCCCTGCGGATTGGCAAGACGGTTCTCGATGCGCGCCGCGAGCCACAGCGATTCGGCGTTGCGCAACTCGGCGTTGTTGTTGACCCGGCGCACGTAGAAGCGCGCCCGCTCGTAGTCGCCGCGCCGGTACAGCACGTCGGCCAGGTTCATCGCCGTCGCCGGGTTGGCGGCGTCGAGCTCGTAGGCTCGCTTGAGCGTCAGCTCGGCCTTGTCGAGCTGGCCACTGCGCGCCTCGCAGACGCCCTGGACCAGCAGCGTGCGACTCGGCGTGCGGTAGGAGTTCATCGCCAGGGCGCGATCGAACAGCGCATTGCCCTCGGCATAGCGGCCGCGCTGGCACAGGAACCAGCCGTAGTTGTGCAGCGTGTCGCCGTCGTTCGGCGCCACCTCGACGCCACGCTTGAAGCTCTCCTCGGCCTGCTTCTCCTCGCCCAGGGCCGCAAGGACCAGGCCGCGCAGGTTGAGCGCCTGCGGCAGATCGGGACTGGCTGCCAGCGCGAGCCGGACTTCCGACAGCGCGTTGTCGAGCCGTCCTTCCGCGTAGTAGGCCCCGGCCAGCTCGAGGCGCACGCGCGCACGTCGCTGGGAATCGCTTTCCTCGGCCGCAATGCCGCGGTTGTCCTGCGGGTCGGTCGATGGGTTCTGGCGCGGTTGGGCCACGCAGGCACTGGCCAGCATCGCCAGGCCCAGCAGGGCGACCCGGCCCCACATCCCGCGACCCACTCGCGTCGTCCCCGTCATCGTGTCGTCTCCGTCGTGCCGGCCCGGGCCGGCAGATGTTCTTGCGCGGCGGCGCTCACCGGGATCACCGGTCGCTGCATGCGCTCGCGCGCGTTGGTGCGATCCTGCACCTCGCCCGCCAGTTGACCACAGGCGGCGTCGATGTCGTCGCCCCGCGTCTTGCGTACCGTCGTCACGACGTCGCCCTCGGCCAGGATCGCGGCGAACGCCTGGACGCGTGCCGCAGGCGAACGCGTCAGTCCCGACGCCGGGAAGGGGTTGAAGGGAATGAGGTTGAACTTGCACGGCACGCGCCCCACCGGCCCGCGATCACCGACCAAGCGCAGCAGTTCGCGGGCCTGCGCGTCGCTGTCGTTGACGCCATCGAGCATGCAGTACTCGAACGTGACGAAGTCGCGCGGGGCCGCCTCGAGGTAGCGCTGGCAAGCGGCCAGCAGCTCGGCGATCGGGTACTTGCGATTCAGCGGCACCAGGTCGTCGCGCAGGGCATCGGTCGGCGCGTGCAGCGACACCGCCAGCGCAACCGGGCAATCGTCGCGCAGCCGGTCGATCATCGGCACCACGCCGGAGGTCGACACCGTGACGCGGCGACGCGACAGGCCGTAGCCATGGTCGTCGAGCATCACCCGCAGCGCGGGCACCAGCGCAGCGTAGTTCTGCAGCGGCTCGCCCATGCCCATCATCACGACGTTGCTGACGACCCGTTCGGTCGTGCCGAATCGCCTGCGCAGCTGGTGCTCGGCATGCCAGAGCTGAGCCAGGATCTCGCCGGTCGACAGGTTGCGGCTGAAGCCCTGGTGGCCGGTCGAGCAGAAGCGGCAACCGACCGCGCAGCCGGCCTGCGATGAAACGCACAGGGTGCCGCGGTCATCCTCCGGGATGAAGACCGTCTCGACGGCGTCGCCGCCGCCGACGTCGAAGAGCCACTTGACGGTGCCGTCGGCCGAGACATGCTCGCTGATGACGGGCAGCGCCCGCAGCTCAGCGGTGCCCGCCAGCTTGGCGCGCAAGCCCTTGGCCAGGTCCGACATGCGATCGAAGTCGGCCTCGCCTTTCTGGTGGACCCAGCGGAACAGCTGGACGGCGCGAAAGCGCTTCTCGCCCAGGCGGTCGCAGTAGGCCGTCAGCCCCTCGAGATCGAAGTCGAGAAGATTGACGGCCATGGCGCCATCAACGCGCGTAGACGTGCATGCCCGGGAAGAAGAACGCGACTTCGACGGCGGCCGTCTCGGGGGCGTCCGAGCCGTGGACCGCGTTGGCATCGATGCTGTCCGCGAAGTCGGCACGGATCGTGCCCTTGTCGGCCTTCTTCGGATCGGTGGCGCCCATCAGCTCGCGGTTCTTGGCGATGGCGTTCTCGCCCTGCAGCACCTGGATCATCACCGGGCCGGAGATCATGAACTCGACCAGGTCCTTGAAGAAGGGACGCGCCTTGTGCACGGCGTAGAACTGCTCGGCCTCGCCGCGCGACAGGTGTGCCATCCGGGCCGCCACGACCTTGAGGCCGGCGCCTTCGAAGCGCGCGTAGATCTGCCCGATGACGTTCTTGGCGACGGCGTCGGGCTTGATGATGGACAAGGTGCGTTCGATCGCCATGTGTTCTCCGGAATCAATGATTGGGCAAAGCCTGGGATTCTAGTGGGCGGGGTCGGTTCCGCCGTCGCTGCGGGGCACTAGCGGCCCCGGCCGCGACCTCCGCCGCCACCGCCACCGCCACCCCCTCCACCGCCGCTGCGACCGCCGCGCTTGCCGCCAGCCTTGTTGAAGTAGGCGTCGGCACCGATGTAGCCGACCGAGGTCTGCATCGGATCGGGCTGCTTGGGGCCGCCCTTCTTGGGGCTGGCGCCCTGGCCCGATTCGTGGGCGTCGTGGCGCCCGAAGCCGGCCGTGATGCGCTGCGACCCCTTGACGAAACGACGGTCGAAGGTCTGCTCCAGCGGGTTGGGGATGGTGCCCGGCGGCCCGTCGCCGTCGAGGTCCGGCGGCGGCGTCCCGTGGCCGAAGCCCTGCCCGCCGCCGCGGCGCTTGGGGCCCTTGGCGAAGCGACGGTCGAAGGTCTGCTCCAGCGGGTTGGGAATCGGCCCGATGTCATCGCCCGGCTCGCCGTCGACACGCGGCTCGGCATCCACGGGCCGCGGCTCGCGTTCGCGTCGCGGCGGACGGTCGTTCTGGCGCGGCCCTGACTGCTGAGGCCCGCGGCCGGGCTTGCCGCCGCCGCGACCGTCGCGGCGCTGCTCGCGGTTGGCGGGGCGCGCGTCGCGCGCCTCGACCGGCTGGCTGCGCCCCCCGCTGGCCAGCTGGCGGATCGTGCGCAGGTCCTGGTCGTCCAGCTCGACCCAGACGCCGCGCTTGAGCCCGCGCGGCAGCACCACCGTGCCGTAGCGGATGCGGATCAGGCGGCTCACCGCCAGGCCGACCTTGTCGAACAGCTTGCGCACCTCGCGGTTGCGTCCCTCGGTGATGACGACGCGGTACCAGCGGTTGGCACCCTCGCCGCCGCCATCCTCGATGCGCTGGAAGCCGGCGGTCTGGCCATCGATCTCGACACCGTCGAGCAGGCGCTGGCGCTGCTCGTCGTCGAGGCTGCCCAGCACGCGCACCGCGTACTCGCGCTCGACGCCGAAGCGCGGGTGCATCAGCTGGTTCGCCAGCTCGCCCGAGGTCGTGAACAGCAGCAGGCCTTCGGTGTTGATGTCGAGCCGGCCGACCGACTGCCACTTGCCGTGCTGCAGGCGCGGCAGGCGGCGGAACACCGTCGGCCGACCTTCCGGATCGTTGAAGCTCACGACCTCGCCGACCGGCTTGTGATACGCCAGCAGGCGCGCCGGACCGCCCTGGATGCGCAGCTTGACCGGCTTGCCGTCGATGGCGACGCGATCGCCGAACGAGATGCGCATGCCGACATGCGCCACCTCGTCGTTGACCGTGACCTTGCCGTCGGCGATCGCCTGCTCCATGTCGCGGCGCGAGCCGATGCCGGACTGCGCCAGCACCTTGTGCAGTTTCGGCGCCTCGGGTTCGGGACGCAGCACCCGCTTGCTGACCTGCTCGACGCTGGCCTCGTCGTCGGGCTCGGGCGGCTCGGCGTCGTAGGCGCCGGACAGCACCTCGGCAAAACGCTCCTCCGTCAGCACGGGGTCCACGGCCAGGGGGGCGGGGCGCGGTTCAGCGGACGCGCCCGCCTCGCCCTCGCCCTCGCCAGCCGGACGATCGGCGCGGTCCTTGCCACGGCCGCGCCTGCGGTTGCGGCTGCGGCGACCGCCGCCTGCGCCCTCGTCGGCCTCGGTCTGAGCCTCGGCCGCCCCCGCTTCGGGAGTCGGCGCTTCGGCCGGCACGGCCGGCACGACAGCCTCGCCCGCGGTCGGCCCCGAGGCCTGCTCGACATCAGCGCCCGGCGCCTTGGCGGCGCGGCGGCGGCGCGGCGGCTTGGCCGCGGTCTCGCCCGCCGGCTCGTCGCCGGTCGGGACTTCGGGCGGCGAGTCATGCATCGGGGTGTCGTTCGGGTTCATGTCTGGGGTTCGGCGGAGATGGCGGCATCGGCCTCCCCGGCTGTCGGATCAAGGGAAGGCGCGTCGGCCATGGGCTCGGCGTCGGTGGGAGCGGCGGTGGCCATGCCGGCATCGAGCAGCGAAGGCTGCTCCGGCAGCGCTTCGGCCAGCAGGGCAGCGCCGGAAGCACCGTCCAGTGCCGGCAGTTGGTCCAGGCTGGCCAGGCCGAGATCGTCGAGGAACTGGCGGGTGGTCGCGTACAGGGCCGGGCGGCCCGGCGTCTCGCGGTGGCCGATGCTCTCGACCCAGCCACGGTCTTCCAGCTGCTTGAGCAACTGGCTGTTGACCGTGACGCCGCGGATGTCCTCGATGTCGCCGCGCGTGACCGGTTGGCGGTAGGCGATGATCGCCAGCGTCTCCAGCGTCGCGCGCGTGTACCTGGGCGGCTTCTCGGGGTTGAGCCGGTCGAGGTACTCGCGCAGCTCGGGCCGGCTCTGGAAACGCCAGCCGGTGGACACGGCGACCAGTTCGACGCCCCGTCCTTCGCAGTCGCGCGCCAGTTCGTCGAGCAGCATGCGCAAGGTGTCGGGACCGACTGCGTCGTCGAAGAGCATGCGCAGGTCGCGCAGGGGCAGCGGCTGCTGCGCACAGATGAGCGCGGTCTCGAGGACGCGCTTCGCATCCT
>CAZTTC010000162.1:0-6847 GCA_964616015.1 uncultured Methylibium sp.
CGCGGCCGATGATCGGGCACAGGTGGTGCGAGCAGGCGCTGCGCACGGTGATCGGACCGACGATCATCAGCTCGTTCAGGCGCTCGACGTTGGGGAACTCGGTGACCGGGGGCTGCGTCACGTAGCGGCCCTTGAACACCTCGTTGACGTACATCTTGGCGACGCGCCGCGCGGTGTCCTGGGTGTTGTGGTCGTTGTCGGTGTCGATCACCAGGCTGTCGAGCACGCCCTTCATCTTGCCGGCCACCTCGTCGAGCAGCGCGGACAGCTCGCCGGGCTCGATGAAGTCGGCGATGTTGTCGTTGGCGTGGAAGCGCTCGCCGCGCGCCTTGAGGCGCTCGCGGATCCTGACGGAGACCGGCACGCCTTCGTCCGCGTCGCCGGCCGGGTCGGCCAGGGACTGCAGCGCAGGCAGGGATTGAGGGGCATTCATGGGCGGACATCCGGCCGCGGGCCGGCAGCGCATCGACGGGCATGTAGCTTAACGGGTGACGCAAAGTCCCTGCGGAAGACCCCTTGCGCTGACTCCGAGCGGCCCGAGGAGCGCGGGCAACCGGCTGCGTTCATGTCCCCCGCCCGGGCTGCGCCCGGCCTCCTCCTTGACTTCACTCCGCCGGTCACCCACCCTCCTCGTCGTCCCACCGCCGGGACTGTTCGACCATCCACGTCGGTGGCTGCAGCGAAGCCGGGTGGGGCGCTGCACGGAGCGAGGTCAAGGAGGAGGCCACGCGCAGCGTGGCCGGGGGACACGAGTGCAGTGCAGCGCACCAGCCGGATTCGCTGCCTGCACAGACCTCACCCATTGAACAGCAACGCCTCCAGTGTCTGCAAAGTGTCCGCCTCGTGCAGCGGCTTGTCGGGCCGCAAGCGCAGCATGCGCGGGAAGCGCACCGCGATGCCGCTCTTGTGGCGCGCGCTGCGGTTGATGCCCTCGAAGCCCAGCTCGAAGACCAGGCCGGGCCGGAGGCTGCGCACCGGGCCGAACTTGTCGATGGTGCTGGCGCGGATCACGCGGTCGACGGCCTTGAACTCGTCGTCGGTGAGCCCCGAGTAGGCCTTGGCGAACGGCACGAGCTGCAGTGCGCCCGGCTCGGCAGGGCGCTTCGCAGCGATCGCCTCGACCACGGCCTGCGCCTCGGCGGCATCGGCGGGCGCGCGGTTCCAGACCGCGAAGCTGTAGTCGGTGTACAGGCCGGCCCGGCGGCCGTGGCCGCGCTGGGCGTAGACCAGCACGCAGTCGACGCTCATCGGGTCGATCTTCCACTTCCACCAGGTGCCGCCGGCCTGTCCCTCCTGCTTCCTGCGGCCGCTGCCGTAGGCGGCGTCACGGTGCTTGAGCATCAGGCCCTCGACACCGCGCTTGCGCGCACCGGCGCGCTGCGTCCCGAGCGCCTGCCAGGTGGCCGCTTCGAGCCGTGGCGACAGCAGGAGCGGGCTGCCCTGCACCAGCGCCTCGAGCGCGGCGCGGCGCTCGTGCTGCGGCCGCGGGCGACAGTCGTCGCCGTCCCGCTCCAGCAGGTCGTAGGCCATGAAGCGCACCGGCAGCTCGGCCAGCATCTTCTTCGACAGCAGCGTGCGGCCGATGCGCTGCTGCAGCAGCGCGAAGGGCGCAGGCCGCTCGTCCTTCCACACCAGCAGCTCGCCGTCGAGCACGCTGCCGTCGGGCAGGGTCGCGGCCTGTTCGACGACCTCGGGGTAGCGCTCGGTCACCAGCTCCTCGCCGCGCGACCAGATCCACACCTGGCCGGCGCGCTTGACGAGCTGGGCGCGGATGCCGTCGTACTTCCATTCGACGATCCACTGCGACGGCGGGCCGAGCTTGCTGTCGAACGCCTCGACGTCGCCCTCGACCGCGTGCGCCAGGAAGAAGGGATAGGGCTGCCCGGCCTCGCGCGCGCTGCCGGCCTGCGGCGGCGCGATCAGCGCCTCGAAGTGTGCGGCATCCGGCGCGCGCCTGGCGTCGGTGTAGCCCATCATGCGCTGCGCGACGAGCGTGGGATCCAGCCCCGCCTGCTCGGCCAGCGCACGCTGCACCAGCAGCTTGCTGACGCCCACGCGAAAGCCACCGCCGATCAGCTTGACGAGGAGGAAGCGCTCCGCAGTGCCGAGCTCGCGCCACCAGGCGCGCACGCTGGCGGCCTGCTCGTCGGCAGGCTGTGCGCGCAGCGGCAGCAGGCGCTGCTCGATCCACGCGGCCAGGCCCAGCTCGCTGTCGCCGTCGGCCGGCGGCAGCACCAGGGCGATGGTCTCGGCCAGGTCGCCGACGGCCTGGTAGCACTCCTCGAACAGCCAGTCGTCGATGCCGGAGACCTCGCACGCCAGCTGGCGCAGCAAAGCGGTCGGCGCGGTCTGGCGCGGCTTGCCCCCGGCCAGGAAGTAGGCGGCCCAGGCGGCGTCGGCCACGGGCGCCGCGGCGAAGTAGCGGCGCAGCGCGGCCACCTTGTCCCGCGTCGCGGTGCTGGCGTCGAGCTCGGCGTACAGCGTGGCGAAGCGCTTCATGCCGGGGTCGCGTTGGGCTCGACGGCGTCGGTCGCGGCATCCAGCGCATCGTCGCCGTACGCGGTCTTGAAGGATGCGGCCTGCAGGCCCTGCTGCTGCAGCCAGCGCACCAGCACCGCTTCGTAGCCGTGCGTCACGATGACGCGCTCGCAGCCGGTGGCGGCGATGGTCTGCATCAGGCCGGGCCAGTCGGCATGGTCCGACAGCACGAAGCCGCGGTCCAAGCCCTGGCGGCGCCGCGCGCCGCGCAGCTGCATCCAGCCGCTGGCGAAGGCGTCGCTCGCCCCGCCACCGATGCTGTCGAAGCGCCGCGCCCAGACGCTGCCCGCCACGCTGGGCGGCGCGACGACAAGTGCGGTGCGGAGATCGGCCACGTCGTCGCCCTCGCTCACCCGCCGCGTCGGCGGCAGTGCCACGCCGGCCTCCCGGTAGGCGCGGTTGAGCGGCTCGACCGCGCCGTGCACGACGATGGGACCGATGCTGGCGTCGACACCGGCCAGGATGCGCTGCGCCTTGCCGAAGCTGTAGCCCATCAGCAGGCTGGGACGGCCGGCGGCGGCATTGGCGCGCCACCAGGCGTCGATGTCGGCGAAGACCTCGCGCTGCGGCCGCCAGCGGTAGATCGGCAGACCGAAGGTCGACTCGGTGATGAAGCAGTGGCAGCGCACCGGCTCGAAGGGCGCGCAGGTGGCATTGCCGTCGCCGGCGCCCGAGACGAAGTAGTCGCCCGAGACGACCCAGACGCGGCCGTCGTGCTCCAGCCGCACCTGGGCCGATCCCAGCACGTGGCCGGCCGGGTGCAGGCTGAGCCGCACGCCGTGGTGATCGATGGCCTGGCCGTAGTCCAGCGTCTGCAGCGAAATCGCGCCCAGCCGCGCGCGCAGCACGCCGGCACCGATCGCCGCAGCGAGGTAGTGGCCGTGGCCGGTGCGCGCGTGGTCGGCGTGGGCGTGCGTGATGACGGCCCGGTCGACCGGCCGCCAGGGGTCGATGTAGAAGTCGCCGGGCGGGCAGTACAGCCCCTCCGGCCGCTCGACGACGAGGTCGGGGCTCACGGCCTCAATAGCGTCCGGTAGCGCCGGCCAGCTGCAAATACGTGCGCGCGACCCAGGCCACGAAGCCGCGCCGCAACCAGCGCCGCCACCCGGCCAGTGCGGGCGGCGCGGTGATCTGCACCGCCGCGGCGAAGTCGCGGTCCAGCTCGCGCGCCAGCGTGTCGACGAAGCCGCGGTCGCTGACGATGACGTTGGCTTCCAGGTTGACCAGCAGCGACAGCGGGTCGATGTTGGAGCTGCCGACGGTGGCCCAGTGCCGGTCGACCAGCGCCACCTTGGCGTGCAGGAAGGCGGGCGTGTACTCGTAGACGTCGATGCCGCGGGCCAGCAGCTCGTCGTACAGCGCCTGCGCCGCCAGCGCGGCGAAGCGGTAGTCCACCTTGCCCTGCAGCAGCAGCCGCACGCGCACGCCGCGCGCGGCGGCGTCCAGCAGCGCGCGACGGAACTCGCGGCCGGGGTAGAAGTAGGCCGATACCAGGTCGATGCGCTCGCGCGCGCGGCGCAGCGCATCGATGTAGCTGCGCTCGATGCTGCGGCGTTGGCGCACGTTGTCGCGCACGACGAAGGCGGCGCGCACCGGCGCCAGTGCCGGCTCGCCGGCCGGGGTGCCGGGCTTGAGCGCGACCCGCATGCGGCGCAGCAGCCGGCGCGCGCGCAGCAGCGGGCGGCCACTGCGCGCGATGTCGCGGATCTCCTCGCGCCAGTCGCGCCCGAAGGCGGCGCGCGTCCACATCGCGCGCGCGGTCTGCTCGACCGGCGCGACCACCGGGCCGCGCAGGCGCACGGCGTAGTCGAGCCGCGGCGCCTCGCTCCAGCCGTGGTGCAGGTCGTGGCGGTCGTCGAGCAGGTTGATGCCGCCGACGAAGCCGACCTCGCCATCGACGACGCACAGCTTCTGGTGCAGGCGCCGGAACTGCCCCGGCTGCAGCCAGCTCCACCAAGCGCGCGCCGGCCGGAACACGGCCAGGCCGATGCCCTCGGGCACCAGCATCTGCTGCAGCGCGTCCAGCGCATGCATCGAGCCGAAGCCGTCGACCACCACCCTCACCCGCACGCCGCGCCGCGACGCGGCGGCCAGCGCGTCGACGACGGCACGCGCGGCCGGGTCGTCGTCGAAGATGTAGGTGGCGAGCCAGACCTCGCGCATCGCACCCGAGATCGCCTCGCACATCGCCGGAAACAGCGCGTCGCCGCCGCGCAGCAGCACGACTTCGTTGCCGCCGCTGAACACCGCACGCGAGTGCACGTACCAGGCCAGGGCTTCGGGCAGCGCAGGTTCCGTGCTGGGGTTCATGAACGCGGCGCCTCCGCGTCGCACAGCCCCGAAAGCCGCCCGCGACCCGCCGCCACCACGGCCCGGCCCCGCCGGGTCGTCAGTGGCGCCCGCTGGAGGGGGAGCGGCGCAGCCGCAACGGGGGGGGTCGTCATTCCGCCTCGAACTCGGCCACCAGCGGCAGGTGGTCGGACATCCGGGCCCAGGTGGCGCCGCGCGGCACGAAGGTGGAGACGCAGCGCAGCCCGCGCGTGTAGATGCGGTCGAGCGCGAACACCGGCGCGAGCGAGGGGAAGGTCAGCGAGCGCTGCAGCCCCCCGCCGTCGGGCGGCGGCGCGGCCCGCAGCAGGCCGGCTTCGCGCATCGGCGCGTCGAGGCGCTCGCCCCAGTCGTTGAAGTCGCCGGCCACCAGCAGCGCTGCGGCCGGGTCGAGCTCGCGCGCGACGAACTCGGCCAGCCGCTGCACCTGGCGCACGCGGCTCTGGTGGCGCAGGCCGAAGTGCACGACGACGGCATTGACGGCGCCGCCGTGCCACAGGATGGGCACGTGCAGCAGGCCGCGCTGCTCGAAGCGGTGGTCGGACACGTCGTGGTGGCCGATGTCGCCGATCGGCCAGCGCGACAGCAGCGCGTTGCCATGCTCGCCGTGGCGGGTGAAGGCGTTGGTGCGGTAGGCGACGTCGTAGCCCTCGGGCGCCAGGAACTCGGCCTGGCCCTGCTCGGGCCAGCCGAACCAGGTGCGGTCGAAGCGCCGCGCGTCGGGCTTGTGGAAGCGCCGCACCTCCTGCAGGCAGACGAGGTCGGCATCCAGCGCCTCGATCGCCAGGCCCAGGTTGTGGATCTCCAGGCGCTTGCGCGGGCCGACGCCGCGCACGCCCTTGTGGATGTTGTAGGTGGCCACGCGCAGGCGGCCGCCGTAGCCGGAGGCCGGCGGCAGGACCGAGGACTGCAGCGGGTTCATGGCGACCCCGTGATCCGCGGCAGGCGGCGGATCGCCGCGGCGTTGGACGGCGAGAAGCAGCGCTCGGCAGCCTCGGCCCAGGGCAGCCAGGCGTGGCGCAGGTGCTCGCGCGGGGCCAGCACCACCGGCGTGCCGGCGGGCACCTGCAGGCCGAAGGCGTGCTCGGTGTTGTGGGTCACGCCGGGTGCATAGCGGTGACGCCAGCGCGCATAGATCTCGTAGACCGTCGACACGCCCCAGTCGCGCAGCGCCGCCAGCGGCACGGCGTCGCTGCCGATCACGATGCCGGTCTCCTCGCGCACCTCGCGCACGCAGGTCTCGACCAGCGGCTCGTCGGGGCGATCCTTGGAGCCGGTGACGCTCTGCCAGCTGCCGGGCGCGTCGGCGCGCTCGATCAGCAGCACTTCGAGCGCCGGCGTGTGGATCACCACCAGCACGGATTCGGGGATCTTGGGCGGGCGCGAGGTCGTCACGTCGGCGGCTTCGGCAGGAAGAAAAAAGGGGCGCACGCGGCGCCCCTCGATTCTGCGGGAGTCTCGCGACTCACGCCGCGGCGGTCGGGTTGCGCAGCCGGATGTGCAGCTCGCGCAGCTGCTTCTCGTCGACCGGGCCGGGGGCGCCGGTCAGCAGGTCCTGGGCGCGCTGGGTCTTGGGGAAGGCGATGACGTCGCGGATGCTCTCGGCGCGCGCCATCATCGTCACCAGCCGGTCCAGGCCGAAGGCCAGGCCGCCGTGCGGCGGCGCGCCGTACTGCAGCGCGTCGAGCAGGAAGCCGAACTTCTGCTGCGCCTCGTCCGGGCCGATCTTGAGCGCGCTGAACACCTTGCTCTGCACGGAGGCCAGGTGGATCCGCACCGAGCCGCCGCCCAGCTCCCAGCCGTTGAGCACCATGTCGTAGGCCTTGGCGATGCAGGCGCCCGGGTCGCTGTCCATCAGGTCCTCGTGCCCGTCCTTGGGCGCGGTGAAGGGATGGTGCACGGCGGCCCAGCGGTCGTTCTCCTCGTCGTGCTCGAACATCGGGAAGTCGACCACCCACAGCGGCGCCCACTTGTCCTCGAA
>CAZTTC010000163.1:0-6774 GCA_964616015.1 uncultured Methylibium sp.
CCCGCAAGGAGGGCCTGATGGCGATCGAGAAGGACGTCGAGGACCCGCACAACTCGGCGCTCTTCAAGAAGTACGCCACCGTCGGCAGCGACCACCACGTGGTCGAGTTCATCACCGACTACCTGCGCATGATGGTCTCGGGCAACCTGAACCCGCACGAGATCGAATCGCTGATGGACAGCGAGATCGACACCCACCACCACGAGGCGCACGCTCCAGCGGCCGCGATCGGTCGCCTGGCCGGCGCGCTGCCGGCCTTCGGCATCGTCGCGGCGGTGCTGGGCGTGGTCAACACCATGGGCTCGGTCGGCCAGCCGCCGGCGGTGCTGGGCGGCATGATCGGCTCGGCGCTGGTCGGCACCTTCCTCGGCATCCTGCTGGCCTACGCGGTGGTCGAGCCGCTCGGCGGCCTGCTGGAGCAGAAGAACGACGAGGGCACCAAGGAGCTGCAGTGCATCAAGACGACGCTGCTGGCGTCGATGCAGGGCTACGCGCCGGCGATCGCGGTGGAGTTCGGGCGCAAGACGCTGTACTCCACGGAGCGCCCGAGCTTCTCGGAGCTCGAAGGCCACGTCAAAGGAAAGAAGTAGGCCATGGCCGGTGACGCGAAGAAGCTCCAGCCGATCATCGTCAAGAAGATCAAGAAGGGCGGCCATGCGGCGCATGGCGGTGCGTGGAAGATCGCGTACGCCGACTTCGTGACGGCGATGATGGCCTTCTTCCTGCTGATGTGGCTGCTGGGATCGACCACCGAGGGCGACCGCAAGGGCATCCAGGACTACTTCAACAACCCGATCAAGGTCGCGATGCTGGGCGGCTCGGGGTCGGGCGACTCGTCCAGCGTGGTGCGCGGCGGCGGCAAGGACCTGACGCGCAGCACGGGGCAGGTGCGCGAGGGCGACATCGAGGCGCAGCGCAAGAGCTACAACCTGCAGGCCCTGAAGGCCGCCAAGGAGCAACAGGTCGCGGCCGAGGCCGAGCGCCTGAAGGCGCTGAGCGCCCGCGTCGAGGCGACGCTGGCGGCCGATCCGCGGCTGGCCGAGCTGAAGGCGCAGATCCGCCTGGACATGACGCCCGATGGCCTGCGGATCCAGATCGTCGACGAGCAGAACCGGCCGATGTTCGCCTCCGGCTCGGCGGCACTGCAGCCCTACATGCGCGAGCTGCTGCACAGCATCGGCCGCGTGCTGGCCGAAGTGCCCAACAAGCTGACGCTCGAAGGCCACACCGATGCGGCGCCGTTCAGCGCCGGCGCCGCCGGCTACAGCAACTGGGAGCTGTCGGCCGACCGGGCCAACGCCTCGCGGCGCGAGCTGGTGGTCGGCGGACTGGCCGATGGTCAGGTGCTGCGGGTGCAGGGCCTGGCCGCCAGTTCGCTGTTCGACCGCGAGCAGCCGCTGAACCCGATCAACCGGCGCATCAGCATCATCGTGATGAACCGCGAGGCCGAGGAGCGCTTCCATCGCGCGACCCAGGCCGAGCCCCTCCAGCCGCCGGCACTCGAAGTCGTGGAAGCGGTCGCACAGACCGCCTCAAGTGCGGCGCCCGGCACCCGATAACCCATCCAGCAGCGGCCGCACGAGCGGCCGGCCCCGATAGCGCGCGAGGACCCCGACCATGAGCACCCCCGACCTCAAGTTCCTGATCGTCGACGACTTCTCGACCATGCGGCGCATCGTGCGCGGCCTGCTCAAGGAGATCGGCTACAACAACGCCGAAGAAGCCGAGGACGGCGTGGTCGCGCTGCAGATGCTGAAGAACGCGAAGTTCGATTTCGTCGTCAGCGACATCAACATGCCCAACATGAACGGCTTCGACCTGCTGAAGGCGGTCAAGGCCGACGACAGCCTCAAGCACATCCCGGTGCTGATGGTGACCGCCGAGGCGCGCAAGGAAGACATCGTGCTGGCGGCGCAGACCGGCGCGGCCGGCTACATCGTCAAGCCCTTCACCAAGGCCACGCTGGAGGAGAAGGTCCAGAAGATCATGCAGAAGCTCGGCGCCCCGGCCTGAGTCCCACCCTCACGACTTCCAGGACATCCCCATGAAGATGGACGACACGGCGGTACTGGCTCCGGCGCACGGCACGAGCGGTGGCGCTTCGCCCGAGGTGTTCCAGCAGCTCGGGCACATCACGCGCCAATTGCACGACACGCTGTCGCAGCTGGGCGTGATGCCCAAGCTGCAGAACGCGGCCGAGGGCCTGCCCGATGCGCGCAGCCGCCTCAACTACATCGCCGAGAAGACTGGCGCAGCCGCCAACAAAGTGCTGAACTCGGTCGATCAGGCCAAGACCGAGCACGCCAGCATCGCCAGCGAGACGCGGCGCATCGCGGCGGCCATGGTGGCCGATCCGGTGAAGGCGGTGGCCTCGGGTGCGTTGATGAACTTCGTGGGCGACGTCGAGGCCGCGACGGCCCGCATCGACCAGCACCTGACCGACATCATGATGGCGCAGGACTTCCACGACCTGACCGGCCAGGTGGTCGCCAAGGTCGTCAAGCTGGCCAGCGACCTGGAGGACAGCCTCGTCAAGCTGCTGGTCCAGGCCGCGCCGCCCGAGACCGTGCAGAAGGTCGAGACGATCCTCAATGGGCCGGTCGTCAGCCCCGAGGGACGGACCGACGTGGTCCAGAACCAGGGCGAGGTCGACGACCTGCTGGCGAGTCTGGGCTTCTAGGATCGCGCGCCGGCGCGCCAGGCCCAGCGCGTGGCCGGCTGCGTCGGGCGAGCGGCCGGCCGGTAGGCCGAGCGCACCCGCATCGGGGCCTTCATGTCCTCGGGCCATTGCGACAAGGCCACGGGGCGGCTCGCGGGCGCGGCCCGATCGTCGGCCGCCGGACGGTGGGCGGCGAGCCAGCGGCGCCGCAGCTTGGCGTAGCGGTAGAAGTCCGGCTCGGTGATCGACAGCCAGAACAGCGCGAAGGCCAGCAGGCCCGCGAGCATCAGGCTGCCCCCTTCGCGCAGCGGCTCGTCCCACGGGCTGAGCAGCGTCCACCCCAGCACCGCCAGCACGGCGAACACCGCCAGGTCGAAGCCCAGCGCCGCCGCGGTGCGCGTGCAGCAAGGCGCCAGCTGCACCCTCAGCTGCTGAGGATCGATACGGCACCGCAGGCGCTGCTTCGCCCGTGCGGTGAGGCGCCGGATGGCGGCGATGCCCTGATGGATCACTGTGACCACTGCGCGACCTCGGATTCGAATGCTGTCGATAGGAGCCTGAAGGTAGCGACTCGTTCCGTGCGCAGCATCCCGCGACTGCAGGGTCCACCACGGGGACGCGGGATTCGGTCACACCGCGCGGATGGCGCGCGCTCACCCGCGTCACCTCGCCGTGCGGGCCGGCCCCCTTTCGAGTGCCCTCAACCCCGGGGGGAGGGAGTGCTCCGGCGCAGGGCCTTTGGCGCTACCGTGCTGCCCATCGACGACAGCAGGGGGACGCGGTCATGGGCAGGCAACTGGTGGGGACGGTCAGCAGCTACAGGCGCCTCGGGAGGCCGTCGCGCCTGCCGACCCTGCGAGTCGGCAACCCCGGCGTGCTGCGTCGGCTGCTGGGCCTGTTCGGCCTCTGATCGCAGGACGGCCTGCCGTCCGGGCGGCCGGTTTCGTCTTGGTGGGTGGTTTGCGGCGTCCTGCGGGACGCCGCTCTGTTTTCTGGCGCGGCACCCGGGCGCTGCAGGCGCTTCAGGTGTGGTCGGCCGGGCTGTCGAGCAGGCGCTCCAGCCGCTGTTCCGTGACGCCGTAGTAGGCCTTGATCTCCTGCACCTGCGCCCGCAGCACGTCGGGCGACGCCGCACGGCCGTGCTCGCGCTTGACCGCCAGCACCATCTTGTTCTTCTGCGTGTGCTCGAGCGAGGTGAACTCGAACACCTGGGTGTCGTAGCCCTCGGCCTCGAGCAGCAGGGCGCGCAGGCCGTCGGTCAGCATCTCGGCCTCCTGGCCGAGGTGGATGCCATGGCGCAGCAGCGGCAGCAGCAGCAGCGGGCTGCGCATCTGCGGCCGCAGTTCCTTGTGGCAGCACGGGGCGCACAGGATGATGCGCGCGCCCGCGCGGATGCCCATGTGCATCGCGTGATCGGTGGCGATGTCGCAGGCGTGCAGTGCGATCATCACGTCGACCGGCCGCGTGGCGTAGCTGCGCACGTCGCCCAGCTCGAAGTCGAGGCCGTCGAGGCCCAGTTCGCGCGCGCTGCGATGGCCGAGCGCCACCATGTCCTCCTTCAGGTCCACGCCGGTGACGCGCGCCGGCAGTCCGCGGCGGCGCAGGTGGTCGTGCACGGCGAAGGTGAGGTAGCCCTTGCCGGCGCCGAAGTCGAGCACCTGCAGTGGTCGGTCGTCGCGCGCGCTCGCCAAGGCCGGGGCGCTGTCCAGCGCATGGTCCAGCACCTCGATGAATCGGTTGATCTGCTTCCACTTGCGCGCCATCGCCGGTACCAGCCGCTGGGTGGCGTCGGTGACGCCGAGTGCGACCAGCCAGGGGGCGGCGATGTCCACCGGGCGCTGCTTGCGGCGATCGTGCGCCGGCGGCTCGGCGGGCGCCGGCGCGTCCGGGCCGGCGAGGGGCACCGGCGTGCGGCCCTGGCGCAAGCTGGCCTTGCCCTTGCGGCTGATGGCCAGCTGCAGCTCGCCGCCATCGCTCGTCAGCAGGTGGGCGTTGTCGAAGTTGCTCTCGACCAGGGCCTCCAGCGCGGCGAGGCCCTCGTCGATCGGCAGGTTGCGCGTGAGGTCCTTGCTGCGATGCAGGTGGGTGAGCGACAGGCAGGGGCGGCCTTTGAGCCGCAGCGGCCGGGCCTGCACGCGCTGCAGGTCGGCTTGCGGGTCGCGCGGACCGGCGAGGACGAGCTTGATCACCGTTCCGGCGCCCAGCGCGGCACGGGCGGCGTCGAAGAAGCGGCGGCGCGGGTCGGTGGCGGTGCGGGGTGTCGGAGCAGGCAAGGCGGGCCGCGGCAGGAGAGGACGAAGGTCCGATTGTCCGCCGGCCCGCCCGCTGGCGCGGCGCGCGTGTCGCGCCACCCTGGGGCCCTAGCGGTAGCGGGCCGCGGTGATGAACTCCGAGAACGTCTCGCACCAGACGATCACGGTGGTGTAGCGCGACGGATCGACGCCGGCCGGCAGCGGCACGACGAAGTTCTGGAAGGTCTTGACGTCGCCGACGCGTTGCATCGTCGGCTTGAGCCGCTTGAAGTCGGCTTCGGTCTCGACGAACTCGGGCGACAGGTAGAGCTTGTAGTCCGGCCCCGGCGCGATGCGGCCGACCAGGGTCACGTGCTCGCGACCGATCGCGACGCGCCCCTCACCCCAGTGCAGCGCGTCGCTGTCCTTCAGGTCGCGGCGGAACGTGCCGCTGAACGCGGCGCCGTCGGACAGGCGCTCGGCCTCGGCGGCCGACGGGGCATCGGGCGCGATCAGGATCGGCAGCAGGTAGACGCCCGCGGCAAAGCCCAGCAGCAGCGCGGCGGCGTGGGTGGCGGCGAGCAGCAGGAGCTTCGTCAAGGCGCAATCCCGGGTCGGCATGGGGTGGGTCGTTGCCGGGCCGATAATCCTTGCATCATGAAGCTGCGCTTCACCAAGATGCAAGGCGCCGGCAACGATTTCGTCGTGCTGGATGCCACCCGCGAGCCGCTGTCGCTGAGCCCGGCGCAGTTCCGCTACCTGGCGGACCGCCGCTTCGGCGTCGGGGCCGACCAGATCCTGATCGTCGGGCCTGCCGACGAGCCCGGCATCGACTTCAGCTACCGCATCGTCAACGCCGACGGCGGCGAGGTCGAGCAGTGCGGCAACGGGGCGCGCTGCTTCGTGCGCTATGTGCGCGAGGCGGGCCTCACGAAGAAGACCACGATCCGCGTGCGCACCGCCGGTGGCGTGATCGAGCCGCGCTGGCTGGCTGGCGGCCAGGTCGAGGTCGACATGGGCGCACCGCGACTGGAGCCGGCGGAGGTGCCCTTCGACGCGGCCGGCCTGCTGCCGCGCGAGGTACACGGCGTGCCGCTGTGGCGCATCGATGTCGCCGGCCGCGCGGTCGAGCTGGCGGTGGTGTCGATGGGCAACCCGCATGCGGTCATCGACCTGGCGCAGTTCGGGCCTGTGCCGGCCGGCGTCGACCCGGTGGCCGAGCTCGGCGCGGCGATCGAGCGCCACGCGCGCTTCCCGCAGCGCGTCAATGCCGGCTTCATGCAGTTGGTGTCGCCCACGCGCATCCGCCTGCGTGTGCACGAGCGCGGCGTCGGCGAGACCCTGGCCTGCGGCACCGGCGCCTGCGCCGCCGTGGTGGCCGGCGTGCGCGCCGGCTGGCTGGCCGCGGCGACGCCGGTCATCGTGGAGACGCGCGGCGGCGAGCTCGCCATCGAATGGGCCGGCCGGACCGACGCCCGGGTGATGATGACCGGGCCGGCCGAGCGAGTCTTCGACGGCGAGATCGAGTTGCCCCAACAGGCGGATTGACATGAACCACCCCCGTTGCGGCTTCGCCGCTCCCTCTCGAGGGGGCGCCGCTGGCGGCCGGCGGGTGGATCGGCGCAGGGGCGGCGGCGTGTTCGTCGTCGAGCGTCTGCGAGTCGAATGAAGGCAAGGACCGGATGAGCACGCAAGGCATCACCGAAGACGACATCGCCAACTTCCTGCTCAACACGCCGGGGTTCTTCGAGCGCCATGCCGAGGTGCTGGCCTCGGTGCAGCTGACCAGCCCGCACGGCAACCGCGCGGTGTCGCTGCAGGAGCGGCAAATGGAGATGCTGCGCGAGAAGATCCGCGGCCTGGAGCTGCGGTTGATCGAGATGA
>CAZTTC010000164.1:0-6717 GCA_964616015.1 uncultured Methylibium sp.
GCCGGTCGTCGGTGACCGGGAAGCCCCATTCGTGGTCGTGGTAGTGGCGGTAGGCAGCGCTGGCTTCGCACCAGCGGCAGCGGGGGCAGTCGTCCTCGGGGGCGACAAAGAGGCCGGGGGCCAGTCGGGGCATGCGCGTCCTGGGGGTCGTCGGGGCGACATCATCGCGCAGCCGGTCACTGCAGCCAGCCGCCCGCGCCGGTGTCGATGGCCATGCCGACGGCCAGCGCCAACGTCGCCGGGTCGTCGAGGTCGCGGTGTTCGGTGACCAGCAGGCCCTGGCGCAGCTCGTAGCTCGAGTCGAACCAGCCACAGCAGGGGGCGTCCCCCTGCGCTTCGCGGTCCTGGCGGTCCTCGCCGGCGGCGCGGCGGGCGCGGGCCGCGGCCAGGGCACTCGGCACGCGGCGCAGGAGGAGGGTCGGGGCGGTGAAGCGGATGCTGGTCATGGAGCACTCCCTGGCTTGGTGTGACTCCACTGTCGTCGGCGCCGCCGCTGCCGACCATCGCCCCGACCGTGGCCGGGCGAGGGCTCCCCCGAAAGGATGCGCCTCCCCCTTTGGGTCGGCGTGGGGATCGCGATGACCCGGCTTGGCCAGGGCCGTCGCGGGCGGGCGCCGTTCAGCCCAGGGGGCGCACGCCGATCAGCCAGGCATGCGCCCAGAAGGCGAAGCCGGCCCAGGCGCCGAGGCCGACCACCAGCGTCACCAGCGTGGCCGCGGCGCTGTCGCCGCTGTAGCGGATGCGCTGGGAGCGGTCGCGCCGCCGCGCCGCGCGCAGGCTGAACACCGCCCACAGCAGGAAGCCCCCGAACAGCAGCACGTCGGCCAGCGTGCCGTTGGCCAGCAGGTGGGCCAAGGCCCAGACCTTGACTGAGATCACCATCGGATGGTGCAGCCGGGCCTTGAGGCGGTTGCCCGGCACGTAGGCGGCGGCCAGCAGCACGAAGGACGGCAGCATCAGCAGCGCGCTCACGTGGCGCATGAAGGTCGGCGGCTCCCACAGCAGCATCGGCTGCTGCCGCGCCAGGCCATAGCCCCAGACGATCAGCGCGAACCCGACCAGCGACACCAGGGTGTAGCCGAGCTTCCAGCGCTTGTCGCCGCCGCGCTGCGCCAGCACGCGCGTGCGCCAGGGCTCGGCGACGATGCGCAGCGAGTGAACGCCGAGGAAGAGGATCAAACCAGCGATCAGGACGACAGGCAGCATGGACGAGGCTCCGCGAGGGCCGCCAGGGTAACGCAGGCGGCGCGCCCGCGGTACGCTCCGCCACTGTCCACTGAACCTGCCGGAACCCGCCATGCCCCTCGACAGCATCGAGATCGAAACCGCCGACTCACCGCGCGCCAGCATGATCGTGCTGCACGGCCTGGGCGCCGACGGCAACGACTTCGTGCCGATCTGCGACGAACTGGAGCTCGACGCCGTCGGCCCCGTGCGCTTCGTCTTCCCGCACGCCCCGACGCGGCCGGTCACCATCAACGGCGGCTACGTGATGCGGGCCTGGTACGACATCCTCGGCCCCGACCTCGCGCGGCGCGAGGACGAGGCCGGGCTGCGCGCCTCGCTGGCCGAGGTCGAGGCCTTGATCGCGCGCGAGAAGGCCCGCGGCATCCCGGCGTCGCGCATCGTGCTGGCGGGCTTCTCGCAGGGCTGCGCGATGACGCTGCTGACGGGCCTGCGCCACGCCGAGCGCCTGGCAGGACTGGTCGGCCTGTCGGGCTACCTGCCGCTGGCGGCGACGACCGCGGCCGAGCGCCACGCCGCCAACGCCGACGTGCCGATCTTCCTGGCGCACGGCCGCGCGGATCCGGTGATCCCGCTGGCCCGCGCCAGCGCCTCGCGCGACGCACTGCAGGCGCTGGGCTACGCGGTCGAGTGGCACGAGTACCCGATGCAGCACGCGGTCTGCGCGCCGGAGATCTCGGACCTGAACCGCTTCCTGCTCAGGGTCCTGGCGTGAGCTAGGGCGGGGTCGGTGCCTCGCTGCGCGCCGCAAGGCTGGCGCGCAGCGCCTTCAGCCGTTCGCGCGGATCTTCCCTGGCGCGCTCCGCGTCGAGCTTCATCTCGGCGATGAAGCGGCTGGGCTGCCCGGCGATGGTGTCGCGGCCGCGCTTGCGGCGCTTGAGCCAGCTGACCGCGAGCGTGCTGCGGGCGCGCGTGATGCCGACGTACATCAGCCGGCGTTCCTCTTCGAGCCGCTGCGCCAGCGCGGCCGCGCTCAGCGACTCGTCGTCGGTCTTGAAGGGCAGCAGGCCCTCGTTGACGCCCACCAGCTGCACGTGCGGCCACTCCAGGCCCTTGGCGGCGTGCAGGGTCGACAACGTCAGCACGTCCTGGTCGTCGCCGCGCTCGGCCAGGCTGAGGATGACGGCGATGCCCTGGGCGACCTCGAGCACGCTCTTGCGCTCGGTCTCGAAGGTCCCCACGTCCTGCACGATGTCGCCGCCGCAGCGTCGGGCGATCCAGTCGACGAAGTCGAGCACGTTGCTCCAGCGCGCGGCGGCCAGCTTCTCGCTGTCCTCGCCGTCGTGCAGGTGCTGCTCGTAGCCCAGGTCCTGGAGCCAGCCCATCAGCAAGGGCTTCGCGTCCTCGGCGCCGGTGGTGTGGCGCGCGCGGTGCTGCAGGTCGTTGACCTGGCGGCCGAATTCCTGCAGCGAGCCGAGCGCCTTGGCGTTCAGCGCCGCGCCCAGCGAGTCGGCGAACAGCGCCTCGAACAGCGACACCTTCCAGCGCGACGCGAACTCGCCCAGCGCGGCCAGCGTCTGGTGGCCGATGCCGCGCTTGGGCGTGGTGACGGCACGCAGGAAGGCCGGGTCGTCGTCGGGGTTGACCAGCAGGCGCAGCCAGGCGCACAGGTCCTTGATCTCGGCGCGCTCGAAGTAGCTCTGGCCGCCCGATACCTTGTACGGGATCTGCGCCTTGCGCAGCGCCTGCTCGAAGACGCGCGCCTGATGGTTGGCGCGGTAGAGGATCGCGAAGTCCTTCCACTCGAGGCCCTGGCCGCCCGCCCCACGCAGGGCCTGCACGCGCGCGACGGCGCGTTCGGCCTCGTGCTCCTCGCCGTCGCACTCGACCACCCGCACCGGCTCGCCGTCGCCGTGATCGCTCCACAGCTTCTTCTCGAAGAGCTTGGGATTGGCGGCGATCACGCGGTTGGCCGCGCGCAGGATGTGGCCGGTGGAGCGGTAGTTCTGCTCCAGCGCGATCACCTTCAGCGCCGGGTAGTCCTGCGGCAGGCGCTTGAGGTTGTCGATCGTGGCGCCGCGCCAGCCGTAGATCGACTGGTCGTCGTCGCCGACCGCCGTGAACATCGCGGGCCGCTCGAGACCGTCGCCGACCAGCAGCCGCAGCAACTCGTATTGCTGCACGTTGGTGTCCTGGTACTCGTCGACCAGCACGTGGCGCAGCAGCTGCTGCCACTTGGCGCGCACCGCGGCGTCGAGCGTCAGCAGCGCGACCGGCAGGCCGATCAGGTCGTCGAAGTCGACCGCCTGGTAGGCGGCCAGGCGCTCCTGGTAGCGCGCCATCACGCGCGCGGCCTGCACGTCGTCGGGGCCCGAGGCCTGCGCTTCGGCGGACGCGGCGTCCAGCCCCTGGTTCTTCCACAGGCTGATGGTCCACTGCCAGCGGCGCGCGGTGGCGTTGTCGCTCGTGCCGCCGGCATCGCGCATCAGGCCCAGCACGTCGTCGCTGTCGAGGATCGAGAAGTTGCTCTTCAGGCCGATCGCCGCACCGTCCTCGCGCAGCAGGCGCACGCCGAGCGCGTGGAAGGTGCTGATCAACAGCTCCTTCGCGGCCTTGCTGCCGACCAGCGCCTTGGCGCGCTCGCGCATCTCGGCGGCGGCCTTGTTGGTGAAGGTGATCGCGGCGATCTGCCGCGGCGCCAGGTCGGCACCCGGGCCGGGCTGCAGCAGCCGCGCGATCTTGTGCGTGATGACGCGCGTCTTGCCCGAGCCGGCACCGGCCAGCACCAGGCAGGGCCCGGCGAGGTGGTGCACCGCCTGCATCTGGGCGGCATTGAGGGAAGCGGGGGGAGACAAGTCGGCGGCAGGCGGGAGGGCGGGCGATCATAGCCAAGCCCGGCCGATGGCCGCGCGACCGTCGCATGAACGAGCCGCTCGCACCGAGCGGGTCGACGTGCCACCGCGGGGCTTCGAGCCGCCCCGCCCGAACGGAACGCGGACGGCCCTGAGATACTGCCCGCCCGATGGAAGCCATCCTCGCCGTCACGGTGCCGTTCTTCGCGCTGGTGCTGTGCGGCTACGTGGCCGCGCGCAGCCCGGTGCTGCCGGAGTCGGCGATCCCCGGGCTGAACGGCTTCGTGCTGTTCTTCGCGCTGCCGTGCATGCTGTTCCGCTTCGGGGCCAGCACCCCGATCGGCAACCTGCTGAACCCGGCGATGCTGTTGCTCTACGGCCTGAGCGCCGTGCTGATCGTCGCCTTCACCATCCGGGCCACGCGCGGGCCGCACGTCCACTTGAAGGACGCCGCCTTCGGTGCGCTGGTGGCGGCCTTCCCCAACACCGGCTTCATGGGCATGCCGATGATGACGGCGCTGCTGGGCGCGGCCGCGGCCGGGCCGATGATGGTCACGCTGCTGGTGGACATGTTCATCACCACGTCGATCTGCCTCACGCTGGCGCAGCTGCACGGCAACGCCCACCTGCCGCTGGGCACCCGGCTGCGCATCGCGCTGCGTGGGCCGATCGGCAACCCGCAGCCCTGGGCGATCGCGCTGGGCGCGGTGTTCTCGGCCGCGGGCCTGAGCCTGCCGGGACCGATCGACCGCGTCGTCGAGCTGCTGGCCGGTGCGGCCACGCCGGTCGCGCTGTTCACGATCGGCGCGGTGCTGTGCCGCGCCGGCCGGCACGTGCACACGCGCACGCCGGCGCGGCAGTTCGTGCCGGTGGCGCTGATCAAGCTGTTCGTGCATCCGGCGCTGGTGTTCGCGCTGGGCTCCGCGATGATCGCGCTGGGCCTGCCGCTGACGGGCTTCCAGCTCACCGTGCTGACGCTCGCGGCGGCGCTGCCCTCGGCCAGCAACGTGTCGCTGCTGGCCGAGCGCTTCGGCGCCGACAACGGCCGCGTGGCGCGCATCATCATGACCTCGACCTTGCTGGCCTTCGTCAGCTTCTCGGTGCTGGCCTGGTGGTTCGGCGTCCGGCCGTCCTGAGGCGTGCGGTCGGTCACGGGCGCGGCGCCGCCGGTTGCACTTTGTCAAGCCTGAGCGGCGCAGACGCCGGCATCCTCGCTGCGTCGTCCTCACCGAAGCGAGCCCATGCACCGACCCTGCCGTTCGGCCCTGCTGATCTTCGGCCTGTTGCTGCTGCAGGCGTGTGGCGGCGGCGGCGGCGACGATGCCGCTTCAGCCTCCGCCGGCGGGGGCAGTGGCACATCGGGCGCACCGAGCCCGCCGGCCGCGCCGGCCGGCGCCGACATCGGCTGCGGCATCGCCGACTTCCAGGCCGAGGCCCTGCGACGGATCAACGCGCGCCGCGCCGCCGGCGCCAGCTGCGGCGCACGCGGCAGCTTCCCGCCGGTGCCGGCGCTCGCCTGGAACAGCGCGCTCGCGAATGCCGCCTATGGCCACAGCCTCGACATGGCGACGCAGAACTACTTCTCGCACACCAGCCTGGACGGTCGCACGCCCGGCACGCGCGTCACCGCGGCCGGCTACAGCGGGTCGGCCGTCGGCGAGAACATCGCCGCGGGCTACGGCAGCTTGCCCGCCGTGATCGATGGCTGGATGACCAGCGACGGCCATTGCGCCAACCTGATGAGCGCGAGCTACACCGAGGTCGGCCTCGCGTGCGCGCGCAACGGCGCCAGCACCTACGGCATCTACTGGACGCAGGCCCTGGCCCGGCCGCGCTGAGCCTCAGCTCGCCGCGGCGATGACGCCACCGCCGAGGCAGACCTCGCCGTCGTAGAGCACCGCCGACTGGCCCGGTGTCACCGCCCATTGCGGCGCGCTGCCGAAGTCGAGCGCGAAGCGACCGTTGGCCTGCGGCGCCAGCGTGCAGGGCGCGTCGTCCTGGCGGTAGCGCGTCTTGGCCGCGAGTGCGCCGGGCGCGGGCGACCTGCCGGCGATCCAGCTCGCGTTGTCGGCCGCCAGCCCGGACGACTGCAGCCACGGGTGGTCGTGGCCCTGCACGACGTAGAGCGTGTTGGCCGCCATGTCCTTGCGCGCGACGAACCAAGGCGCGTGGTCCGAGCCGCCGCGCGCTACACCGCTTTCCTTGACACCGCCGATGCCGATGCCCTTGCGCTGGCCGAGCGTGTAGAAGCTCAGGCCCACGTGCTCGCCGATGCGGCGGCCGCGCTCATCGCGGATCGGCCCGGGCTGGTGCGACAGGTAGCGGTTCAGGAACTCGCGGAACGGCCGCTCGCCGATGAAGCAGATGCCGGTCGAGTCCTTCTTGGCGGCGACCGGCAGCTTGATCTCGGCGGCGAGTCGCCGTACCTCGGTCTTGGGCCGTTCGCCGACCGGGAACAACGTGCGGCTCAGCTGCGCCTGCGTGAGCCGGTGCAGGAAATAGCTCTGGTCCTTGCTGGAGTCCAGGCCCTTCAGCAATTCGAAGCTGCCTTCGCGTTCGCGCACGCGGGCGTAGTGCCCGGTCGCGATCCTCTCGGCCCCGAGGCGCATCGCATGGTCGAGAAAGGCCTTGAACTTGATCTCGGCATTGCACAGCACGTCGGGGTTGGGCGTGCGGCCGG
>CAZTTC010000165.1:0-6668 GCA_964616015.1 uncultured Methylibium sp.
GCCGCAGGCCGACCTCGCGCTGGAACTGGTGGGCGCGCTGCGAGCCCTGGATGCGGCGCAGGAAGCGTTCGGTCAGGGCCAGCGCGTGGTGCAGCTCGGCCAGCGTCTCGGCCCGCGACACGCGGCGGGTCAGCGGCGCGCCCTTGTGGCCGAACTCCTCGGCGATCCACACCAGGCCGCGTGCCCGGGCGAGCTCCAGCGGGACGAACAGCACCGGCTCGACGTCGCCCTGCACCGTGGTCGGCGCGTCGGTGACCGGCACCGGCTCGATCAGGCCCAGCTCGCAAAGCTCGCGCAGGGTGTCGGGTCCGGAATGGCCGATCAGCGAGGACAGCTCGGACTCGGTGCGCCGGCCGTTGACCATGATCAGCGCGAAGCGCATCCAGTGCCCCAGGCGGTGAGCGCGGCTGGCGATCTCTCGAAGACCGCTGTCGGTCTTGCGGTAGGCGCGCGCGATCTGTTCGGCGCGAGAGTTGCGGGAGCCGGGCTTGCTCATCGACGTCCGGGGGATGCCTCCAGGATTGCCGCGTCGAAATGTAACTGATTTTCCGAGACTTTTCGCACACTTTGGCGGGCTCTGTATCGCGCCGGGTACAGTCATCTCGATGCCACATCAAGGACCCCGATGACCCCCCCTTCCTACGAGAACCTGCTGACCGAACTGCGTGGCGAGGCCCCGCTGAAGACTGCCTGGATCACGCTGAACCGGCCGAAGGCGCTGAACGCGCTGAACGATCACCTGATGGACGAGCTGGGCCATGCGCTCAAGGCCTACGACGCCGACGAGAGCGTGGGCTGCATGGTCATCACCGGCAACGAGAAGGCCTTCGCGGCTGGCGCGGACATCGGTGCGATGGCCGGCTACAGCTACATGGACGTCTACAAGAGCGACTACATCACGCGCAACTGGCAGCAGATCCGCATGGTGCGCAAGCCGGTGATCGCCGCAGTGGCCGGCTTCGCCCTCGGCGGCGGCTGCGAGCTGGTCATGATGTGCGACCTGGTCATCGCCGCGGAGAACGCCAAGTTCGGCCAACCGGAGATCAAGCTCGGCGTGATCCCGGGCGCGGGCGGCACCCAACGCCTGCCGCGCGCGGTGGGCAAGGCCAAGGCGATGGACCTGGTGCTGACGGCGCGCATGATGGATGCCGCCGAGGCCGAGCGCAGCGGCCTGGTGTCGCGCGTGGTCCCGGCCGAGCGGCTGCTGGCCGAGGCCCAGGCGGCGGCCGACGCGATCTGCAGCCTGTCGCTGCCGAGCTTGCTGGCCGCCAAGGAGTGCGTGAACCGCGCCTACGAGTCGCCGCTGGCCGAAGGCGTGTGGTTCGAGCGACGGTTGTTCCACTCGCTGTTCGCGACGGAGGACCAGAAGGAAGGGATGGATGCGTTCGTGAACAAGCGCAAGCCGCTGTTCAAGCATCGCTGAGTGGTTGGCTTTGTCCTGTTGACTTTGATGGGCTGCGCCGGGTCTCGCCCCGGCGCCCCCTCACGCAAAGAACACGATCACCCCTCGCGCCGCAAAGCCGGAAACAGGATCACATCCCGGATGTTGGGCGCATCCGTCAACAGCATGATCAGCCGATCGATCCCGATTCCGCAGCCTCCGGTCGGGGGCAGGCCGTGCTCCAGCGCGCGGATGTAGGGCGCGTCGTAGTGCATCGCCTCCTCGTCGCCCGCGTCCTTGTTGGCGGCCTGGGCCTTGAAGCGCGCCGCCTGGTCCTCGGGGTCGTTCAGCTCCGAGAAGCCGTTGCCGAACTCGCGGCCGGTGATGAACAGTTCGAAGCGCTCGGTGATCGCCGGGTTGGCGTCGGACGCGCGGGCCAGCGGCGAGACCTCGACGGGGTAGTCGATGATGAAGGTCGGCTGCCAGAGCTTCTCCTCGACCACGGTCTCGAACAGCGCGAACTGCAGCTCGGCCAGGCCGAAGCGCGCCGGCGGCTCCTCGCCGTGGGTCTTGAGGCGTGCGCGCAGCACGGCCGCATCGCCGGCCTCGGCCTCGCTCAGGCCCGCGTGCTTCACCAGCGAGTCGCGCACCGACAGGCGCGCGAACGGCGATTCCAGGTCGACCGGCTGGCCGCCGTAGCTCAATTCCGCCGTGCCCACCGCCTTGCGCGCAGCGTGGCGCAGGATGGCCTCGGTGTAGTCCATCAGGTCGTGGTGGTTCCACCAGGCGGCGTAGAACTCCATCATCGTGAACTCGGGGTTGTGCCGGACCGACACGCCCTCGTTGCGGAAGTTGCGGTTGATCTCGAACACGCGCTCGAAGCCGCCGACCACCAGGCGCTTGAGGTAGAGCTCGGGCGCGATGCGCAGGAACATCTGCTGGTCGAGCGCGTTGTGGTGCGTCGTGAAGGGCTTGGCGTTGGCGCCGCCGGGGATGGGGTGGAGCATCGGCGTCTCGACCTCCAGGAAGCCGTGCTCGACCATGAACTGGCGGATCGAGCTGACCGCCTTGCTGCGGGCGCGGAAGCGCTCGCGCGAGGCCTCGTCCATGATCAGGTCGACCTCGCGCTGGCGGTACTTGAGCTCCTGGTCGGCCATGCCGTGGAACTTGTCGGGCAGCGGCCGCAGGCTCTTGGTCAGCAGGCGGACCGCGGTGACCTTGATCGACAGCTCGCCGGTGCGCGTCTTGAAGAGCGTGCCCTCGGCGCCGAGGATGTCGCCCAGGTCCCAGTGCTTGAAGGCCGCCAGCTGCTCGGGGCCGACCGCGTCCGAGGTGATGTAGAGCTGGATGCGCCCCGAGCCGTCCTGCAGCGTCGCGAAGCAGGCCTTGCCCATCACGCGCTTCAACATCATGCGGCCGCCGACGCTGGCGGGCAGGGGATGGGCGTCGAGCTCCTCGGGGGTCTTGCCCTCGTGCTGGCGGTGCAGGTCGGCCGCGTGGTCGCGCGGCTTGAAGTCGTTGGGGAAAGCCACCCCGTGGGCGCGGATCGCGGCCAGCTTCACCCGGCGCTCGGCGATCAGCTGGTTGTCGTCGACGGGCGGAGGGGGCGGGGGCGTGGGGCTCATCGGTCTTCCTGCGGGGCCGGGCGGGAGGCTGCCGCGGCGGACCCGCGATTCTAGGGACCGGGCTCGCGACCGCCGGTGGGTCCCGGCGCCTCGCCGACAATCGTCGACTCGCTGACCGCCCCCCGACCGCATGCTGCCCCGCCTGCTCGCCCGTGGCGCCGCCCTCAACCTGGCGGCGCGCGTGGCCACGCTGCTGTTGGGGCTGGCGATCCTGGTGACGGTGGCGCGCTTCGGGCCGGAAGTGCAGGGCGCCTTCGCGCTGTTCGTCGCCTTCGAGTCGCTGTTGCTGACGCTGTTCTCGGGTCTGGGGCTGCTGCTGGCCCGCGAGATCTCGCACCACCAGGCCGAGCCGGCGCCGCTGCTGGGCGCCCTGCTGCGCGCGGCCTTCGCGCTGGGCCTGCTGGCCGGCGCAGTGCTGCTGGCGGTGTCGGCGGTGGCCGAGACCGAGCCCTATCGTCACCTCTGGCTGCTGGCGCTGGGCGCGCCGTTGCTGCTGTGGGTGCCTACTGCCAGCGGCCTGTGGCTGGGGCAAGGCCGCATGGGTCCGCTGAACCTGCCGCAGGTGGCGGCGCCGCTGCTGGTGCTGGCCGCGCTGCTGGTGCTGCAGCAGTTCGGGCCGGCGCCGGTGCTGGCCGTGCTGGCGGCCTGGGTCGTCGGCAAGACCCTGGTCGGCCTGGGCACCGGCGCAGCGGCCTCGCGCGAGGCCGGCTGGGCGCCGACGGACGGCAGCGCCTTGAGGAAGCAGTGGCGCTTCGTCGTCGTCATCGGCGTGACCAACGTCGTCAGCCTGCTGAACTACCGCGTCACGCTGTTCATGCTCGAGCGCCAGGGCGGGCTGGCCGAGGCCGGCGTCTATTCGGTGGCGGTGCAGGTGGCCGAGCTGCTGTGGCTGCTGTCTTCGTCGGTGACGATCTCCGCCTACCACCGCATCGGCGCGCCCGATGCCGACCAGGCCGCATGGACCACGCTGCGTGCGGTGCGCGTCAACCTGCTGGCAACGCTGGTGGCAGCACCGCTGCTCTATGCCGGCGCGCACCTGGCCGTGCCGGCGGCGCTGGGACCGGCCTACCAGGGCGCCTTGCTGCCGCTGGCGCTGCTGCTGCCCGGCGTGGCCGGCTACGCGGCGGCCTCCAGCCTGTCGGCCTACTACACCAACCACCGCGGGCTGCCGCAGTGGTCGGCCGCGGTGGCGGGGCTGTCGCTGGGCCTCACGATCGCGATCGCCGCCTGGGCCATCCCGCGCTACGGCGCGGCCGGCGCAGCCCTGGCCACGTCGGTGGCCTACACGCTGGCGATCGCGCTGGCGCTGGCGCTGTTCCTGCGCGACGCCGGCCTGGGCTGGCGCCGGCTGCTGTGGCCGGGCGCCACGCGACAATCGCGGCCGGCATGATGGCCTTGAAGCGACTCCTCTCGACCCTGTGGCAGCGCCTCGTCGCGCCGCGCATGGTCTACGGCCAGCGCAGCGTCGACGGCAGCCTGCGCGCGCACAGCCGCATCGGCACGCACACGCACGTCGAGGCGCGCGGCAGGCTCGAGCTGGCCGACCACGTCTTCATCGGCCAGTTCAACTTCATCGATGCCTCGGGCGGCCTGCGCATCGACGCGGGCTGCCAGATCACCAACCACGTGTCGGTGCTGACCCATTCCAGCCACCGTGCGCTGCGCCTGGAGCGCGAGCGCTACTGGGGCCATGACACGCCGGCCGGCCTGCAGCGCGAGCCGGTCGTGCTGGGCGCCTGGAGCTTCATCGGGCCGCACAGCACCATCGCGCCGGGCACGCGGCTGGGCCGCGGCGTGCTGGTCAAGGCCTACAGCTACGTGGCCGGCGAGGTGCCGGACTTCGCGGTGGTCGAGGGCCAGCCGGCGCGCGTGGTCGGCGACACCCGCGAGCTCGACCGCGACTGGATCGAGCGCCACGCTGCCGACTACGGCCCCGAGGCGCGCGCCGCCTACGAGGCCTGGGTGCGAGGCCATTGAAGAAGCTCATCCTGTTCTTCGCGGACGCGAGCAGCGTCCATACCCAGCGCTGGGTGCGCGAGATCGCCGGGCGCGGCTACGACTGCGTCGTGGCGACGCGCCGACCGGCCCCGGTCCCCGGCGCGCGCGACGTCATCGCCGTGCGGCCCGGTGCCGATGCCGCCGGCTGGCTGCTGGCGCTGCCCGAGGTGCATCGCCTCACCCGGCGCATCGCGCCGCAATGGGTGCACGGCCATTACGTCACCTCCTACGGCCTGTGGGCGGCCGGCTGTGCGCCCGGTCCCGATGTGCCGGTGGTGCTCACGGCCTGGGGCTCGGACATCCTGGTCACGCCGCGCGAGCCCGGACTGCGCGGCGGTGCGATGGCGGCGCTGGTCGGCTGGTCGCTCAAGCGCGCGCGCCTCGTCACGGCCGACTCGCAGGACGTGATCGCTGCGATCCGCGGCTACGGCACGACGGCGCGCTGCGAGGAGATCCTCTGGGGCGCCGACACCGAGCGCTTCCGCCCGGCCCGGCCGGCGGCTGGCTTCGAGGTCGCCAGCCTGCGCGCCTGGGAGCCCAACTACAACATTGCGACCGTGCTGCGCGCCTTCGCACGCCTGCGCGCCGAGCGCCCGCAGGCCGACGCGGTGCTGCACCTGATGGGCGGCGGGCCGGACGAGGCGGCGCTGAAGGCCCTGGCCGCCGACCTGCAGCTCGGCGACAGCGTGCGCTTCCTCGGGCGCGTCGGCGATGCGTCAATGATCTCGATGCTGCAGCGCTCGCGCGTGTCGGTCAGCGTGCCCAGCAGCGACGCCACCTCGGTGTCGCTGCTGGAGTCCATGGCCTGCGGCCTGCCGGTGATCGCCAGCGAGCTGCCGGCCAACCGCCAGTGGCTGGACGCCGACGCCGGCGTGCTGGTGCCGGCGCGCGATGTCGACGCGCTGGCCGCCGCGCTGCGGCGCCTGCACGACGATCCGGCGCTGGCCAAGGCCCAGGGCGAGCGCAACCGCCGCTGGGCCGAGCACCGCGCGTCGCGGCGCGTGCAGATGGACCGCATGGCGGTGCTGTACGACTCTCTCAGGCTCAAGGCGCCGGCCCCCGTCGCATGACGATCGTCAGCGTCATCGCCCCCTGCCGCAACGAGCGCGACCACGTGCTGGCGTTCTGCGACGCCGTCGCCGCGCAGCGCCTGCCGCCGGGCGTGCAGATGGAGGTGCTGGTCGCCGACGGCCAGAGCGACGACGGCACGCGCGAGGCCCTGGCGCAGCGCTGCCGCGCCGATGCGCGCTTCCGGCTGGTCGACAACCCCGGGCGCATCGTCTCCAGCGGCCTCAACCGCTGCCTCGAGCAGGCGCGCGGCGCGGTCATCGTGCGCATGGACCTGCACACCACCTACGCCGACGACTACATCGCCGAGTGCCTGGCGGCGCTCGATCGCAGCGGCGCCGCCAACGTCGGCGGACCGTGGCGCGCCGAGGGCGAAGGCGGCATGCAACGGGCCATCGCCGCGGCCTTCCAGAGCCGCTGGGTCGCCGGCGGCGCGCGCTCGCGCGACCTCGCCTACGAAGGCCCGGTCGACACGGTTTACCTCGGTTGCTGGCCGCGCGCCAGCTTCGACCGCCACGGCCCCTTCGACGAGCACCTGGTCCGCAACCAGGACGACGAGCACAACCTGCGCCTCGCCCGCGCCGGCGCGCTGGTGT
>CAZTTC010000166.1:0-6485 GCA_964616015.1 uncultured Methylibium sp.
CGCGTGGCCTCGTTCTCGTTCTTGAAGTAGTGCTCAAGGAAGCGCTCGAACTCGGTCAGCACGGTCTGGAACACGCGCCGGCCGGTGTCGGGGTAGGCCTCGACCACCTGCACCACGCGCTTGATCTCCTTGTCGAGCGCGTCGCCGGCGGCACGCGAGGAGATGTCGAAGCCCATCACGCAGGCGCCCATGCGGTCGATCAGCTTGCGCGCCGGGTGGTCGGTGGTGGCGAAGAAGTCGGGCTCGCTCACCGCGACGCGCAGCACCGGCATCTGCAGCCGCGCGAACCACACGCGCACGGTGGCCGGGATCTTCTCTTCGGTCAGGATGCTCTGGAACAGCAGCGCGACGATCTCGATGGTGGCCCGCTCGACCTGGGTGGTGGCGGCTTCTTTCAGGACGCGCTTGCGCTGGTTCAGCTCCTGCAGCAGCGCGGGCGTGCTGATCGGTCCGCGCTCGTCGCGGCCGGTGGTCGCGAGCTGGCGCTGCACCGCGGCCTGCGCGTCCGAGATCGCGCGCTGGAAGTTCGGCGAGGGCCGCATGTCGGCCGTGTCGGCAAAGCTCGGCACTTGCCGCCCGACCAGCTTGTTCAGGCGACCCAGCACGGCCTCGGCATGCCCGGCGCTGCGCGCCAGACCGCCGATGCGCGTGATCAGTCGGGTCTCTTCGCTGACGCCTGCCCCGGCCGTCGAAGGCCCGACGACGACATTGGCACGCCGCACGCCCTGCGGGTCGGCGATGTCGCCGAAGCCGGACGTCACCGGGATCGCCGCGACATGGCCGCCGATCGAGCGGCGGATGAAGGGGCGCAGGTCGATCTCGGGCCGCACGCCGTGCTCGAGCAGCCAGCGGTTCGTCTCGTGGTACGCCTCCTCGACGAGCTCGCCGAAGGTCTCGTGCAGCACCTTGTGGATCGTGCGCCAGTGCTCGAGCGGCAGCGAGGCGCCGCGCCAGGTGTCGATCACCATGCGCGCCACGACGTGCGGGCGCAGGACGTCGGCACTGTCGAGCTCTTCGCGCTTTTCCAGGTGGGACATGCGCGAACGCAGGTCGGTGAACTCCCAGGAGGCCTTGTCCATCATGGCCAGCGCCAGGCGCGAACTCAGGATCTCGACCTCGATGGTGTCGTCGTCCACCAGCTGCAAGGGCGCGCCGGACCCGCTCATGCTGGCCGCCGGCACCGAGGCCAGCGAAGGCCTGGCGCCCGGTGGCAGGCCCGGCACGCTGGCCAGGGCGTCGACCAGGGCCTGCTGCCAGTGCGGCAGCGGGCGCGTCAGGTCCATCGCGACATTGAGCCGCTTGTGCGAGGTCTGGGGGTCAGCCTTCTCGTTGGCCAGCCGGTGCGCGCCGTTCAGCACCGACTGCAGGGCCGCCGGCAGGGCCAGCAGCAAGGCCTCCAGATACACCCGCCTCGCTTGCGCGGCCAGGACGGACGGTGTGGCTGGAGCGGCCATGGAGGGAGTTGGCGGCGGCGGAGTTGACAGTTCGTTTCAACTCTACACCACGGCCCCTGCGTTGGGGTCGTCCGGATCGTTGCTCCTGTTGCCCCCAGGCTTCACCAGGTCCTCGCGCTGGACGCCCAGCCACATCGCGATGGCGGCGGCCACGAACACCGACGAGTAGATGCCGAACAGGATGCCGATCGTGAGCGCCACCGCGAAGTAGTGCAGCGTGGCACCACCGAAGATCAGCATCGACAGCACCATCATCTGCGTCGAGCCGTGGGTGATGATGGTGCGGCTCATCGTCGACGTGATCGCGTGGTCGATGGTCTGCGCGGTGTCCATCTTGCGGAAGCGCCGGAACGCCTCTCGGATCCGGTCGAAGATGACCACCGACTCGTTGACCGAATAGCCCAGCACCGCCAGCACGGCCGCCAGCACCGACAGCGAGAACTCCCACTGAAAGCAGGCGAAGAAGCCCAGGATGATGATGACGTCGTGCAGGTTGGCGACGATCGCCGCGACCGCGAACTTCCACTCGAAGCGGATCGCGAGGTAGATCATGATGCCCAGGACGACGAAGCCGAGCGCCAGCGCGCCATCGGTCGCGAGTTCCTTGCCGACCTGCGGGCCGACGAACTCGCTGCGCTTCAACTGCACCGGCTCGGCGCCACCGGCCTCGCAGACCTGGCGGCTGATCTGCTCGCCCTTGTCCGAGACGGCCTGCCGTTGGGCCACGGCACCGCCTTCAGCCTTGCAGAGTGCGTCGAACACGCGGCCGACCACCTCGTCTTGCTTGATGTCGGCGCGCAGCGGCAGGCGCACCAGCATGTCGCGGGAGGTGCCGAAGTTCTGCACCTGCACCTCGCCGAAGCCGAGCGCCTCGACGGCGCCGCGGACCTTGGGCACGTCGGCGGCCTGCGCGTACTCGACCTCGAGCACCGTCCCGCCGGTGAACTCGATCGAGAAGTGCAGGCCACGCGTGACCAGAAAGAACACCGCGGCGGCAAACGTCAGGAAGGAGATCACGTTGAAGATCAACGCGTGCTTCATGAACGGGATGTCGCGCTTGATGCGGAAGAATTCCATGATGTCGCGTCCTCGCTGTCCCGCTCAGGCCTGCGCCGCCGGCGGCGTGCCGCCGTCCGGTCGCCACACCGTGCCGATCGAGACGCTCTTGAGCTTCTTCTGCCGCCCGTACCAGAGATTCACCAGGCCGCGCGAGAACACCACCGCCGAGAACATCGACGTCAGGATGCCCAGGCAGTGCACGACCGCGAAGCCGCGCACCGGCCCCGAGCCGAAGGCCAGCAGGGCCACGCCGGCAATGAGCGTGGTGACGTTGGAGTCCAGGATCGTGGCCCAGGCGCGTTCATAGCCGGTGTGGATCGCCGCCTGAGGCGCGGCCCCGGCGCGCAGTTCCTCGCGCACGCGCTCGTTGATCAACACGTTCGCGTCGATCGCCATGCCCAGCGTCAGGGCGATGGCCGCGATGCCCGGCAGCGTCAGCGTGGCCTGCAGCATCGACAGCACCGCCACCAGCAGCAGCAGGTTCAGCGCCAGCGCCAGCGTCGAGAACAAGCCGAACAGCAGGTAGTAGGTGCACATGAACAGCGCGATCGCGCTGAAGCCGTAGATCACGCTGTTGAAGCCCTTGGCGATGTTCTCGACCCCCAGGCTCGGGCCGATGGTCCGCTCCTCGACGATCTCCATGGGTGCGGCCAGCGAGCCGGCGCGCAGCAGCAGTGCCGTGTCATTGGCTTCCTGGGTCGTCATGCGGCCCGAGATCTGGAAGCGCGAACCCAGTTCGCCACGGATCACCGGCGCGGTGACGACCTCGCCCTTGCCCTTCTCGAACAGCAGGATCGCCATGCGCTTGCCGATGTTCTCGCGCGAGATGTCGCGCATGATGCGCGCGCCCTTGGCATCGACGGTCAGGTGAACCGCGGGCTCCTGCGTCTGGCCGTCGAAGCCGGGCTGGGCGTCGGTGAGGCTGTCGCCGGTGAGGATCACCTGGCGCTTGACGATCAGCGGCGCACCGCCGCGCTCGACGTAGCGCTCGGCGCCGAAGGGCACCGGGCCGGCCCCGGTGATGGCGGCGCCGGCCTCGGCGCTGTCGTCGACCATGCGCAGCTCGAGCGTCGCGGTGCGGCCGATGATGTCCTTGGCCTTCGCGGTGTCCTGCACCCCCGGCAACTGCACGACCACGCGATCGGCGCCCTGTTGCTGGATCACCGGCTCGGCCACGCCGAGCTCGTTGATGCGGTTGTGCAGCGTGGTGATGTTCTGCTTGATGGCCTGGTCCTGCACGCGCCGGGCGGCGTCGGCCTTCAGGCTGCCGGTCAGCCGGAAGTCGGCGCCCGTCGCGGCCTCGGTCCACTGCAGGTCGGGCAGCGGTTCCGCGAGCGCGGCGCGGGCCGCGGCCAGCGTCGCTGCGTCGCGGAAGCTGACGCTGACCGCATTGCCCTCGCGCGCGATGCCGGTGTGGCGGATGCCCTTGTCGCGCAGCAGCGTGCGGATGTCGCCCGTCAGTGCATCGGCGCGCTTGGTGAGCGCTGCCTTCATGTCGACCTGCATCAGAAAATGCACACCGCCGCGCAGGTCCAGGCCGAGGTACATCGGCAAGGCATGCAGCGACGTCAACCAATGCGGTGACCGCGACAGCAGGTTCAGCGCGACGATGTAGCTCGGGTCGGCGGGGTCGGCATTCAGCGCCTTGCCGATGACGTCCTTGGCCCGGATCTGCGTGTCGGTGTCACGGAAGCGCGCCTTCACCGAGCTGCCGTCCAGCTGCACGAAGTCGGCCTGCAGACCGGCCGCGCTCAGCGCCTGCTCCACGCGCGGCACCAGCGAGGCATCGACCTTCAGCGTCGCCTTGCCGCTGGACACCTGAACGGCCGGCGCCTCGCCGAAGAAGTTCGGCAGCGTGTAGATCAGGCCGACCAGCAGCGCGATCGCCAGGATCGTGTACTTCCACCACGGAAAGCGGTTCATCGCAGCATCCCCGGGCCTTGCGGGCCCGCCCCGCCGCCGCAGGAACGCGGCGCCTTGTTTGCACGAAAGGCCGCGACACCCGCAGGCGCACGCGGCCTTGTCCGACCCGCGCCGAAGGCGCAGGCCCCTGGCTTACTTCAGCGTGCCCTTGGGCAGCACCTGGACGACGGCCGTGCGCTGCACCTGCAGCTCGACGCCATCGGCCACCTCGACGTGCACATAGCTGTCACCGAGCTTGGCCACCTTGCCCAGCACGCCGCCGGCCGTGACCACCTCGTCCCCCTTGGCCAGGGCGTCGATCATCGCCTTGTGCTCCTTCTGGCGCTTCATCTGCGGGCGGATCATCACGAAGTACAGCACCACGAACATCAGCACCAGCGGCAGCATCGTGATGAGGCTCGACTCGCCACCGGTAGCGGCTGGAGCGGCCTGGGCAAAGGCTTCAGAAATGAACACGGGTATCAGTCCTTGTGAACGTCATGCCGACAACGGCGGCGATTGTAGTGCGGGGGTCCCGCCGGCCTTGGAGTCGGCCGGCCCGGCTTGGTTCGCGGCCCGCAAAGGCAAACGGCCCCTCGGAGGGGCCGTCTTCATCTGGTGGCTCGGGGCGGAATCGAACCACCGACACGCGGATTTTCAATCCGCTGCTCTACCAACTGAGCTACCGAGCCAAGGGGCGGGAGTGTAGCAGCCCCCGGGGGCTAGGCCATCACGCCCTTCTTGCCCCGGCTCAGGTCGACCCCCAGCTGCTTGAGCTTGCGGTAGAGGTGGGTGCGCTCCAGGCCGGTCTTCTCGGCCACGCGGGTCATGCTGCCGTTCTCGCGCGCCAGGTGGAACTCGAAATAGGCCTTCTCGAAGGCATCGCGCGCCTCGCGCAGCGGCCGGTCGAGCTCGAAGCTCTGCTCGGGCTGCGGGCCCAGGACGATGGGCAGCGCGCTGCCGACGCTGACCAGCATCGGCTCCATCGCGATGTGCTCGCGGTCGCCGGGCCGCAGCGGCGTGACCGTCGCCGCCGGCCGGGTCGCCGGCTTGGCCAGGCCCTGCTCGACGGCGCGCAGCAGCTTCTGCAGGGTGATCGGCTTCTCGAGGAAGGCCATCGCGCCGAACTTGATCGCCTCGACGGCGGTATCGATGGTGCCGTGCCCCGACATCATGATGACCGGCATCGTCAGCAGGTTGCCGGCTCCCCACTCCTTGAGCAGCGTGACGCCGTCGACGTCGGGCATCCAGATGTCCAGCAGCACCAGGTCGGGACGCATCCGGTCGCGGAACGCTCGGGCCTCGGCGGCGTTCTCGGCCAGTTCGACGCTGTGGCCCTCGTCGCTCAGGATGTCCGACAGCAGCGCTCGGATGCCGAGTTCGTCGTCAACAACAAGGATGGTCGCCATGGGGTCCCGGTGGGTGGCGCCGGCCGTGTCGGCGGCGCCGCGAGCTAGCCCTGTGGGGCCAGCCATTTCGAAAATGATAGCGAAACTTGCGCGCCTGCTGTCCCGGTAGCTACCCCCGGACCGGTGCCGGTCGCCGCCTCGCCGGCCAGGTTGGCCAGGCGCACGCGCGCGCCGTGCTCGTCGGCGATCTTCTTGACGACCGCCAGGCCCAGGCCCGTGCCCTTGCTCTTGGTCGTCACATAGGGCTCGAAGGCGCGCTTGAGGACGCGCTCGCTGAAGCCCGGGCCGTTGTCGGCGACGACCAGCCGCACGGCGCGCCACTGGCCCTGCTCGGTGCGTGCGCCCTCGGTGCGCACCCGCACCACGCCGTCGGGCCGGTCGGCCACGGCATCGAAGGCGTTCTGGACCAGGTTGTGCACGACCTGGCGCAGCTGCGTCGCGTCGCCCTCGATGCGCGGCAGATCGGGCGCGAGCTCGGCGCGCAGCCGGCCGGCCTCCTGCGCCTCGGCGTACAGGCCCAGCACCTCGTGCACCAGCGCGCCCAGGTCCAGCGGGGCCAGTTGCGCGGCGGGCAGGCGCGCGTAGTCGCGGAACTCGTTGACCAGTTGCTTCATCGCCTGCACCTGGGCGACGATGGTGCCGACCGACTTCACGAGCATCT
>CAZTTC010000167.1:0-6485 GCA_964616015.1 uncultured Methylibium sp.
GCTTCATCACGCTGGCCGGCATCGCCACGCGCAACGGCATCCTGAAGATCAGCCACTACATCAACCTGTGCAAGTTCGAGGGCGAAACCTTCGGCCAGGCCATGATCGTGCGCGGCTCGCTGGAGCGGCTGACGCCGGTGCTGATGACGGCGCTGGTCGCGGCCTTTGCGCTGACGCCGCTGCTGCTCGCCGCCGACGCGCCGGGCAAGGAGATCCTGCACCCGGTGGCGGTGGTGATCTTCGGCGGTCTCGTCAGCTCGACGCTGCTCGATACCCTGCTCACGCCGGTGCTGTTCTGGCTGTTCGGCGAGCAGGCGACACAGCGCCTGACCCAGCCTGAAGCCGAGGCGCCGCAGGGCGCCGCCGGCACCCAGGAAGCCTATTGAGATGACATCAGGCCCGGCGGCGCCGCCTGTTCCAGAGCGCCGCACCCTCGCAGGAGATCGAAGAGATGATGAAGAAGCTGTTGACCGCGGTCGTGCTGGGCCTGTCGGCCCTGTCTTTCAATGCCGCATTTGCCCACGGTGGCGGCCCTGCCAAGCATGGTGGCGTGGTGGCGACCTCCAGCGACCTGTCGTTCGAACTCGTCGCCGATGGCGGCAACGCCGTGATCTACGTCGAGGACCATGGCAAGCCGATGGCGCCCGCGGGCATGAAGGGCAAGCTCACCGTGCTGAACGGCGCCGAGAAGTCGGAGGCCGAACTGGTGGTCGCGGGCGACAAGCTCGAAGCGAAGGGCGTGAAGCTGGTCAAGGGTGCCAAGGTCGTCGCGGCGCTGGTGACGCCGGCGGCAAAGGCCATCACCGTGCGCTTCACGGTGCGCTGAGCCACGGTTCGGGAATGCTTGGCGGCGCCGTCGTATGCATGGCAGGGCAAGGGCTGCACGTCGCGAATCTGTCACGCCGTATCCTCTCCACTAGGATAGGATATCGATATGGCGGAAACCGGACTCCACGTTTCGCATGACGCTGTCGCAAAACGCCTCAAGCGAGCCCATGGTCATTTGCAGAACGTGATCGACATGTTGTTGGAAGATCGTGCCTGTCTTGACGTGGCGCAGCAGTTGCATGCCGTCGAGCGTGCTGTCGCTGCGGCAAAGAAGCAACTGATTCATGACCACATCGATCACTGTCTTGACCACGCCCTGGGTACACCTGCCACGTCGTCGCGGCAGGCGCTGGGCGAGTTCAAGCTCATCACCAAGTACCTTTGAGCCGACCGCGCTCACCACCTGACCCGCGTCCGCCATGACATCGACAGCCCAGCCGCCCGAGCACCAGCGTCCCCGCGATGCTGCGGCGCTGTTGCGTCTGGTGTTCAGTTGGCTGCTGGTGGCGGTGCTGGCCGTCGATCTGGTCACTTCGCCGCTGCATGCACATCGCCACGACGGAGAGTGGTCCGCCGGTGCAGGCCTGGTGGCGTCCGCAGAACATCCGAGCGATCTGTTCGGTGCAGACAGCGTCGGCGTCCTCACGCATGTCGACCGGGACGAGGGGCCCGGTATCTCGCATTCGATCTCGGCCTTGCGCAGTCCGACCGAAGTGATGGTCGGTGCGCAGCCCTCGGATGAACCTGCTGCTGCGGCGCACGGGTTCGTTCCGGCCCCGTGGTCGCCGGGTCGTGCCGCTGCATGGGTCTGGCCGCCAGACGGGCACCGAGCGGGAGCCGGTGCCTTCAAGAGCCTGCCGCCCCACGGCAGGGCACCGCCTCTCCACGCCTGAAGCCGCCGCAGCGCCGCCCGCGCTGCGCCAGCACTCGCCCTGCGATCGGGGCGAGGCCTTCTGCCCGTGGAGTTCCTATGCCTGCCCATCTTCGCTCGCGCGGCGCCTTGCGCGGCGCTGTCTGCCTGTCCCTTGCTCTGAGCAACGCCGTACTGGCGCCTGCCCTGGCCGCTGAACCCAATGCCGAGTTCGCCGTCTCCGCCGCGCAGATGAAGACGCTGGGCGTCACGCTGCTCAAACTCGAACAACCCGCCGCCATCGCCGGCATTGCCTATGCCGCCAAGGTGACGCTGCCCCCGGGCCAGGAACAGATGGTCAGTGCCCCGGTGGCCGGTGTGGTGGATCAGTTGCTCGTCGGCGAGCAGCAAGCCGTCAAGGCCGGCCAGCCGCTGCTGCGGCTGAACAGCCCGCAGTTCGGCGAGATGCAGCTCAAGCTGCTCGAAGCCGCCAGCCGGGCCCGGTTGTCGCAGCAGACCTTGCAGCGCGAGAAGGCGCTGCTGACCGAAGGCATCATCCCCGAGCGGCGCGTGCAGGAGGCCGAGGCTGCGGCGCAGGACGATGCCGCGCGCCAGCGCCAGGCCGAGGCGGCGCTTCGGCTGGCGGGTATCGACGCGGGCTCGATCCGACGCATCGCCGCAGGTGGCACGGTGCAGGACGGCGTGGTGGTTCGGGCCCGTGCCGCCGGCGTGGTGCTGGGCGTCGACATCAAGCCCGGCCAGCGCGTGCAGGAGGCCGATGCACTGCTGCGCCTGGCCAGCCTGCAGACCTTGTGGCTGGACATCGCCATGCCGGCCGACCGCCAGCCGGCCACGCTATTGAAGGACAACAAGGCCGCGGCGATCGAGATCGTGGGTCGCGATGCGGTGGCCATGCCCTTGTCCGTGGGCGCCATGGTCAGCGACAGCCAGACCGTGACACTGCGTGCGCGCGTCATGCGCGGCGCCGACCGGCTGCGCCCCGGCGAGGTGGTGCAGGCTCGTGTGCCGTTTGCGGCCAACGCCGCCGGCTGGGCGCTGCCGCTGCAGGCGCTGGCGCGGCAGGACGACCAGGCTTACGTCTTCGTGCGCACCGACAAGGGCTTCATCGCCCGGCCGGTGAGCGTGGCATCGAGTGCCGGCGCTTCGGTGCAGGTCACCGGCGAGCTCAAGCCCGGACAGGAGGTGGCGACCGCCTCGGTCATCGCGCTGAAGGCGGCGTGGCAGGGCAAGAGCGGAGGTGACAAATGAACACCCTCCACACGCTACCTTCCACGACGGGAGCCCGGCCATGCTGAACCGCCTCGTGCAATTCGCGCTCACGCAGCGCCTGTTCGTGCTGCTCGCCGCCGTGCTGCTGGCCGGCTTTGGCTGGTTCGCCTTCCGCACGTTGCCCATCGACGCCTTCCCCGACGTGTCGAGCACGCAGGTGAAAATCATCATGAAGGCGCCGGGCATGACGCCCGAGGAGATCGAGAGCCGCATCGCGGTGCCGATCGAGGTCGAGATGCTGGGCATCCCGAAGCAGCGCATCCTGCGCTCGGTGACGAAGTACGGCCTCGTCGACGTCACGATCGACTTCCAGGACGGCACCGATCTGTACTGGGCCCGCCAGCAGGTGGCCGAGCGGCTGAACAACATCGTCGGCGACCTGCCCTCGGGCATCACCGGCGGCATCGCGCCGATCACCACGCCGCTGGGCGAGATGTTCATGTTCACCGTCGAGGCGCCGCAGCTCACGCTGGAGGAGCGGCGCAGCCTGCTCGATTGGGTCATCCGCCCCGCGTTGCGCGCCGTGCCCGGCGTGGCCGACGTCAACGCCCTGGGCGGCAAGGTGCACAGTTTCGAAGTGCTGCTCGACCCGGCCAAGCTGCAGGCGCTGGGGCTGTCGATGGCGCAGATCAAGACCGCCGTCGAAGCCAACAACCGCAACGACGGTGCCGGCCGCCTCGGTGAGGGCGGCGAGGTGCTGCTGGTGCGCACCGAAGGCAGCATCAAGACGCAGGACGATCTGCGTGCGGTGGTGGTGGCGCGCAAGGATGGCACGGCCGTGCGCCTGGGCGACGTGGCGCTGGTGCGCGACGGCAGCACCACGCGCTACGGCGTCGTCACCATGGACGGCAAGGCCGAGGCCGTGCAGGGCCTGGTTCTGGGCCTGGCCGGCGCCAACGCGCAGCAGGTGGTGAATGGCGTCAAGGCCAAGATCACCGAGCTGCAACCCACGCTGCCGGCAGGGGTCACGCTGAAGGTCTTCTACGACCGCGCCTCGCTCGTCGAGAAGGCCGTGGGCACGGTCTCGAAGGCTTTGCTCGAGGCGACCCTGATCGTGCTGGTGCTGCTGGGCGCCTTTCTGGGCAATCTGCGCGCCGCCGTGACCGTGGCGGTGGTGTTGCCGCTGGCGGCGCTGGGCACCTTCATCCTGATGCGCGGCTATGGCATGTCGGCCAACCTGATGAGCCTGGGTGGTCTGGCCATCGCCTTGGGCATGCTGGTGGACGCGGCCATCGTCGTGGTCGAGAACATCGTGCAGCACCTCGGCCGCGAGACCGCCGGCGGCAAGCTGCCGCGGCTGCACATCGTGCTGCGCGCGGTGCGCGAGGTGGCGGTGCCGGTGGCGGCGGGCGTGCTGATCATCGTCACCGTGTTCCTGCCGCTGCTGACGCTGCAGGGCCTGGAGGGCAAGTACTTCGTGCCCGTGGCGCTGACCATCGTGTTCGCGCTGGCCAGCTCGCTGGTGCTGTCGCTGACCGTGATCCCGGTGCTGGCCTCGTTCCTGTTGAAGAAGGTCTCGCACGACGAACCCTGGCTCCCGCGCCAACTGCTGCGCCTGTACGAGCCGACGCTGGCCTGGGCGCTGAAGCGGCAGACGGTAGTCTTCGTCGCGGCGGGAGCCCTGCTGGTGCTCGCGGCCGGCGTCTACACCCAGGTCGGCAAGACCTTCCTGCCCGAGATGGACGAGGGCGACATCATCGTCGGCATCGAGAAGCTGCCCTCGGTGAGCCTGGAGGAAACCGCGGCGCTGGACCTGATGGTGCACCAGACGCTGATGAAGAACATCCCCGAGATCACCGGCGTGGTCGCGCGCGCCGGTTCCGACGAGATCGGCCTCGACCCGATGGGGCTGAATCAGACCGACACCTTCCTGGTGCTGAAGCCGCGCGAGGAATGGGCGATGGCGAGCAAGGAGGCGTTGATCGATCGCATCCGCGAGGTGCTGGACCAGATGCCCGGCATCAGCTACAGCTTCACGCAGCCCATCGACATGCGGGTGTCGGAAATGATCATCGGCGTGCGCGGTGATCTGGCCATCAAGATCTTCGGCCCCGACCTCGCCAAGCTCAACGAACTGGCGGCGCAGATCGAGGGGCTGATGAAGTCGGTGGCGGGCAGCCAGGATGTCTACACGGTCGAGAACGATGGCGTGCAGTACCTGCGCGTGGTGGTGGACCGTCTGGCCGCCGGCCGCTACGGCCTCTCGGTCGAAGACGTGCAGGATGCGCTGCGCGTGCAGATCGAGGGCCAGCGCGCCGGCACCGTGATCGACGGCAACCAGCGCATCCCCATCGTCATCCGTGGGCCGGACATGGTCCGGCTCTCACCGGCCGATTTCGCCGCGCTGCGCATCGCCACGCCGGACGGGCAGAACGTGCCACTGGAGACCCTGGCCAAGCTCACCCGAGAAAGCGGCCCGGTGAAGATCGACCGCGAAATGGGCAGCCGCTACAGCGTGGTCATCGCCAACGTCACCGGGCGTGACCTGGTGGGCTTCGTCGACGAGGCCAAGGCCAAGGTCGGCGCCGAAGTGAAGCTGCCGACCGGCTACCGCATCAGCTGGGGCGGCCAGTTCGAGAACCAGCAGCGCGCCGCGGCGCGCCTGGCACTGGTGGTGCCGCTGGCGATCGGCTTCATCTTCCTGATCCTGTTCTCGACCTTTGGCTCGGTCCGGCAGGCCTTGCTGGTGTTGAGCAACATCCCGTTCGCGCTGGTCGGCGGCATCGTGGCGCTGTGGGTCACAGGCGAATACCTGTCGGTGCCGGCCTCGGTGGGCTTCATCGCGCTGCTGGGCATCGCGGTGCTCAACGGCGTGGTGCTGGTGAGCTACTTCAACCAGTTGCACGCCGAGGGGCATGACCTGCTCACCAGCGTGACGCAGGGCGCACGCAGGCGCCTGCGACCGGTGCTGATGACGGCTTCGATCACGGCCTTCGGCCTGATCCCGCTGCTGTTCGCCACCGGGCCAGGCTCGGAGATCCAGCGCCCGCTGGCCATCGTCGTGATCGGCGGCCTGATCACCGCGACCGCGCTGACGCTGATCCTGCTGCCCATCCTCTACCTGCGCTTTGCCCATCCGCGGCCGGGTTCGCGCGCGGCCGAGCGCGAAGCTGCCTTGCCCACGGAGGTCGCCCATGGCTGACTTTTGCCTGACCCTGATCTGCCCACCGACGGTGGAGGAGAAGCTGCTCGACGTGTTGCTGGCGCAGGCCGGCGGCGAGGTCTTCACCAGCACGCCGACCCACAGCCACGGCAGTGGCCAGCAGCGGCTCAGCGCCACCGAGCAGGTGATGGGCCGCAGCCGAGCGATCCAGATCAACGTGCTGCTGACCAACGAGGAACTCGGGCAGCTGCGCGACCTGCTGCAACGCGACTTTGCCGGCACCGGTGTTCGATACTGGGCCACGCCGCTGGCCTTCGAAGGGGAGTTCGCATGAAGCAACAGGGACTGGCGGGGATCGTGGCCCTGCTGATCGGCACGGCGGCTGCCTAACAAGGCGTGGCGACACCGAGAGAC
>CAZTTC010000168.1:0-6446 GCA_964616015.1 uncultured Methylibium sp.
ACCGTGTTGCCGAGCGACTTGCTCATCTTGCGGCCCTGGCCGTCGGTCGCGAAACCGTGCGTCAGCAGGCCGCGGTAGGGCGCGCGGCCCTCGATCGCGCAGGCGATCAGCAGCGAGCTGTGGAACCAGCCGCGGTGCTGGTCGTGGCCTTCGAGGTAGAGGTCGGCTTCGGGGCCGCTCGCGTGGCTGCCGCCGGGGTGGCTGCCGCGCAGCACGTGGAAGAAGGTCGAGCCGGAGTCGAACCAGACGTCGAGGATGTCGCTGCTCTTGGCGTAGTCCTCGGCTGAGCCTTCACCCGTTGCGCCCAGCCACTCGGCGGGGTCGAGCCGCGACCAGGCCTCGACGCCGCCTTGCTCGACCAGCGCCGCCGCGCGCTCCATCAGCGCCGGCGTGTCCGGGTGCAGCTCGCCCGTCACCTTGTGCAGGAAGAAGGGCAGCGGCACGCCCCAGTTGCGCTGGCGGCTGATGCACCAGTCGGGACGGTTGGCGATCATGTCGCGCAGCCGGGCGCGGCCGTTCGCGGGGTAGAAGGCCGTCGCGGCTTGTCCGCGACTCGGATCCCCGTCGATCGCCGCGAGCGCGGTCTGGCGCAGCGTCTGCGGCGCCTTGTCGACGGTGAACACGCCTTCGCCCTCGTCCATGCGCACGAACCACTGCGCGGCAGCGCGGTAGATCACCGGCGTCTTGTGGCGCCAGCAGTGCGGGTAGCTGTGCTCGAGTTGGGCGGTCGCCATCAGGCGGCCGGCATCCTTCAACGCAGCGACGATCAGCGGATTGGCCTTCCAGATGAACTGGCCACCGAACAGCGGCAGCTCGGCCGCATACACGCCGTTGCCCTGCACCGGGTTGAGGATGTCGTCGTGCTTCATGCCGTGGGCGATGCACGAGTTGAAGTCCTCGACGCCATAGGCCGGCGCGGAGTGGACGATGCCGGTGCCGTCCTCCGCGGTCGCATAGTCGGCGAGGTAGACGGGGCTCAGCCGGTCGTAGCCCGGGTCGGCGTGGGCCAGCGGGTGGCGGAAGTTCAGGCCCTCGAGCCTCTTGCCCGGCGTCGTGGCGACCACCTGCCCGGCGAGGCCGTAGCGCGCCAGGCACTTCTCGACCAGGGCGCTCGCCAGCAGCAGCAGGCCGCGCTCGGTGTCCACGAGCGCGTAGTCGAGCTCGGGGTTGAGGTTCAGCGCCTGGTTGGCCGGGAGGGTCCACGGCGTCGTGGTCCAGATCACCGCGAAGGCGTCCTGGGTCAGCGCCGGCAGGCCGAAGGCCGCCGCCAGCTTGTCGGGCTCGGCCGCGAGGAAGGCCACATCGACCGTCGGCGAGGCCTTGTCGGCGTACTCGATCTCGAACTCGGCCAGCGAGCTGCCGCAATCGAAGCACCAGTAGACCGGCTTCAAGCCACGGTAGACGAAGCCGCGCTCCATCACGCGCTTCAGGGCGCGGATCTCGCCGGCCTCGTTGCCGAAGTCCATCGTGCGGTAGGGCCGGCCCCAGTCGCCCAGCACGCCCAGGCGCTTGAAGTCGGCCATCTGCTGGGCGATCTGCTCGGTGGCGTAGGCGCGGCTCTTGGCCTGCACCTCGTCGCGGCCGAGCTTGCGGCCGTGCAGCTTCTCGATCTGGTTCTCGATCGGCAGGCCGTGGCAGTCCCAGCCCGGCACGTAGAGCGCGTCGAAGCCGGCCAGCTGGCGCGCCTTGACGATCATGTCCTTCAGCACCTTGTTGAGCGCGTGGCCGATGTGGAGCTGGCCGTTGGCGTAGGGCGGCCCGTCGTGCAGCACGAACTTGGGCCGGCCGATGCGGGCGTCGCGCAGGCGCTTGTAGAGGCCCTGCTGGTCCCACTGCGCAACCCAGCCGGGTTCGCGCCTGGGCAGGTCGCCACGCATCGGGAAGGGCGTGTCGGGCAGGTTCAGCGTGGCGCGGTAGTCGGTGACATCGGCAGTGACGTTGGCGGTGGTCGGCGTGTCGTGGCTCATGGCGATCTCGGCGCGGCCGCGCGTCGGGGAGGGCGCAGCGAGGGAGTCAGGACCGGCGCGCGCTGGCGCCGGGCAGGGTCGGCGCCGACAGGGCGCCGGGCGGGCGACTCAGGCGCCCTGAATTCGATCGCGCGTGGTCTGGCGGCGCTCGGCCGCATGCGGCCGCGGGGCGTGGTCCGCGAACCAGGCGCGCGCGTCGCGCGTGTCCTGCGCGATCGCGGCGCCCAGGGCTTCCAGCCCGTCGTAGCGGGCTTCGTCGCGCAGTTTGTGCAGCAGTTCCACGCGCACGAGTTTACCGTAGCCCCCTTCGGCGCCGAGGCGCGCGGGCCAGTCCAGGCAGTGCACTTCCAGCAGCACACGGCCGCTGTCGTCGACCGTGGGCCGCACGCCCAGGCTGGCCACGCCCTCCAGCGGCTCCGCGTCGAGGCCATGCGTGCGAACGACAAAGATGCCGTGCGCCGCCGGGCGCGGGTGAGGGAAGCGCAGGTTCAGCGTGCGAAAGCCGCCGTGGCCGTCGGCGCCGAGCGTGCGCCCGAGCTTGCGACCGTGCAGCACGTGGCCGCTGATGCTGTAGGCACGGCCCAGCAGGCGCGCCGCCAGCGCCATGTCGCCGGCGGCCAGGGCTTCGCGCACGGCCGAGCTGCTGACGCGCAGGCCGTGCACCTCGTAGCTCAGCATGCGGGCGACGTCGAAGCCGGCGGCCTCGCCGGCGGCGTCGAGCATGGCGTAGTCGCCGGCCCGCCGGACGCCGAAGCGGAAGTCGTCGCCGACCAGCACATAGCGCGCCTTCAGCCCCTGCAGCAGCACCTCGTCGATGAAGGCTTGTGGGCTCTGGCCGGCCAGGCGCTGGTCGAAGGGCAGGATCACGACCCGCTCGATGCCGCAACGCTCCAGCTCGCCGAGCTTGTCGCGCAGCGTCGCGATGCGCGCGGGCGCCTTGTCGGGCTGGCCGGCCCGGGCGGCAAAGAAGTCGCGCGGATGGGGCTCGAAGCTCAGCACGGTGCTGATCAGGCCGCGGTGCAGCGCCTCGCTGCGCAGCAGCGCCAGCATGGCCTGGTGGCCGCGGTGCACGCCGTCGAAGTTGCCGACGGTCACCGCCGCCGGGGCGGACTCGACGAGCCGGCTGTGGTGCAGACCGCGGAAGACTTGCATCCGGCGATTATCGCGACGGGGCTGCTCCCGGAGCTGTCGCGTGCGCGGGCGACAAAAAAGCCCGCCGAGGCGGGCTTTCCTGACCAGCGCAGCCGTGGCCACGCCGGAACCGCTGGATCAGCGGTTCGAGATGTACATCGTGATCTCGAAGCCGTAACGCAGGTCGGTCGCTTGGGGCTTTTGCCATTGCATGGTGAGTCTCCTTCCAGAACGTTGCACAGGGCCTGCTGGCGCTGCGGAGTGGTGGGGCGTGATCAGAACCCGTCAACTCATGGCCCATCGTGCGCCTGGCGGGTGCAGGGCGGCAGGCCCCGCGCCATGAATCCTTCCTCATGATTTTCTGGAATCGCCGAACGCTCCCCTGGATACCATCCGGGCCATGAGCCTGCGTCTGAAGATCCACCTGATCGTCGGCAGCCTGGTCACGCTGTTCGTGCTGGCGGTGATCGCGCTGCAGCTGCAGGCCACGCGCGATTCGGTGCGCGAGGAGGTGGTCGCGGCCAACCGCGTGGCCTCGCAGCTGCTCAACCGCACCGTGTGGCTGCAGGCCGCCCAGGGCAACGCGGCGATGCTGAGCTACCTGCACGGCCTGGGCCGGGTGCGCGCCAACGACATCACCCTCTACGACGGCGCCGGCCAGCAGCTCTACCGCTCGCCGCCATCGCCCTACAAGAGCGGGCGCGACGCGCCCGGCTGGTTTGCCGCGCTGATCTCGCCGCCGCACTCCGAGCAGTCGATCGCCTTTCCCGATGGCCGACTGGTGATCCGTGCCGACGCGTCGCGCGCGGCGGTCGACGCCTGGGACCAGTTCATCGTGCTGGCCGCGTCGGGCCTGGGCTTGCTGGCGGCGGTCAACCTGGTCGTCTACTGGGTCGTCGGGCGCACCGTCAAGCCCTTCGGGCAGATCGTCGAGGCGCTGGGCCGCATCGAAGCCGGGCAGATGGACGTCAAGCTGCCGTCGCTGCCGGGCACCGAGGCGGCGGCGATCGGCGGCGCCTTCAACCGCATGGTCGATGGTGTCGCCGCGCGCATCGAGGCCGAGCGACGCGCCGCCCATGCCGAGCGCGAGCTGTCCGACCGGCGCGACCTGGCGCGCTGGATCGACCGCCACCTCGAGCAGGAACGCAAGCTGATCGCCCGCGAGCTGCACGACGAGCTGGGCCAGTCCGTCACCGGCATGCGCAGCCTGGCGCTGTCGGTGGCGCAGCGCGTCGAAGCGCGGGACCCGGAGGCCGCGAAGGCGGCGCGCGTGATCGCCGACGAGAGTTCTCGCCTGTACGACGCGATGCACGGCCTGATTCCGCGCCTGGCCCCGCTGGTGCTGGACGCCTTCGGCCTGGCCGACGCGCTGCGCGACCTGGCCGAGCGCACCCGCGTCAGCCAGCCGCAGGCACGCATCGACCTGCAGCTGTCGCTGGGCGACGTGCAGCTGGGCAGCGAGGCTGCGCTGGCGCTGTACCGCGCGGCGCAGGAAGGCATGACCAATGCGCTGCGGCATGGCCAGGCCCAGCACCTGGCGGTGAGCCTCAAGGCCGACGGCGGCGGCGCGCAGCTCGAGGTCCAGGACGACGGGGCCGGCCTCGCCCCCGACTGGAAGGACAAGGCCCGCCAGGACGGCGGCCACTACGGCTTGCGCTGGCTGGCCGAGCGCGTCGAGGCGCTCGGGGGCCGCCTCGCGATCGCCAACCGCACGGTGCGCGGCGCGCAGCTGCAGGTGTGGTTGCCATTCACCGCGGCGGAGGAAGGAAGCTCGTGATCAAGGTGATGCTGGTCGACGACCACGCGCTGGTGCGCATGGGCTTTCGCATGCTGCTCGCCAATGCGGACATCGAGGTCGTGGCCGAGGCCGAGACCGGCGAGGAGGCCTGCCAGCAGGTGCCCAAGGTCAAGCCCGACGTCGTCGTGATGGACTTGTCGATGCCCGGCATGGGCGGGCTCGAGGCGGTGCGCCGCCTGCTGGCCCAGGACGCCAAGCTGAAACTGTTGGTGCTGTCGGCCCACGAGGACACCGCCCACCCGCAGCGCGTGCTGCGCGCCGGGGCCTTGGGCTATCTGGCCAAGCGCAGCGCGCCCGACGCGCTGATCGCCGCGGTGACCGCGGTCTCGCGCGGCGAGCGCTATGTCGACGCGCAGACGGCGCAGCGCCTGGCGGTGGCGCAGATCGACGGCGAGTCCAGCCCGGCCGAGACGCTGAGCGAGCGCGAGTTCTCGGTCTTCATCCAGCTGGCCCGCGGCGCCACCGTGGCGCAGATCGCCGAAACGCTGAAGCTGTCGCCCAGCACCGTGGGCACCCACCTCTACCACATCAAGCAGAAGCTGAACGCCAGCAACCAGAGCGAGATCACGCTGGTGGCGCTGCGCTGGGGCTTGATTCAGGCCTAGGAGTCTGTCAGCGCGACCGCAGGGCGCTGCGCCCGGCCTCGTCGACCCATCGCCACTGGCCGGGCGCCAGGTCGGCGGGCAGGGTCAGCGCGCCGATCGCGCTGCGGTGCAGGGCCTCGCAGCGGTTGCCGACGGCGGCGAGCATGCGCTTGACCTGGTGGTATTTGCCTTCGGTCAGCGTGAGTCGCAGCGTCGACTCGCCGGTCCGTTCGGCCGCGGCGGCGCGCACCGGCATCGGGTCGTCGCGCGGTTCGCCTCGCAGCACCACACCGGCCAGCAGCTGCGCGACCTGGGCGTCGCTGACGGGGTGCTTCGCCGTCACCTCGTAGACCTTGGGGACGTGGTGTCTGGGCGAGGTGAGCCGGTGCAGCAACGGGCCATCGTCGGTCAGAAGCAGCAGGCCGGTCGTGTCGACGTCCAGCCGGCCGACCGCCTGCACGCCGCGTTGGCGCAGCGGCGGCGGCAGCAGCGTCATCACGCCGGGCGACGCACCCGGCCGCTGCGAACATTCGTACCCGGCCGGCTTGTGCAGCAGGATCAGCGCGCTCTCGGCATAGGGCCAGGCGCGGCCTTCGACTTCGAACTCGAGCCCGGTGGTGTCCACGTCCTCGCCCGGGTCCTCGACCGGGCGGCCGGCGTGGCGCACGCGACCGGCCAGCAGCAGCGCCTCGCACTCGCGGCGCGTGCCGAAGCCCTGACTGAACAGCACCTGCGACCAGCGCACCGAATGACCCTCCCCCGTTGCGGCTGGCTGCCAGGCGGCGCCGGGCAGCGGCGGCGGCTCGGCCAACACGGTCGCGTGCGGTTGGCCCGGGCAGTCTAGCCGCGTCTCAGGCGAACACGCCGGCGGTGTCCTGCATCCGCGCGCTGACCTCGCCCAGGTGGTGCATCGTGTCGCCGAAGCTCATCTCCAGCATCGTCAGGCGCTTGAAGTAGTGGCTGCCG
>CAZTTC010000169.1:0-6425 GCA_964616015.1 uncultured Methylibium sp.
CAGCAGATCGAGGCCGAGTACGCGGTCTACAAGAAGGTCGTCGAGCAGCAGAAGCTCAAGCTCGACTGAGGCGCGCATCGCGCGACCGCCAGGGCCGCCCTCGGGCGGCCCTGCCTTTTTGGGCACACTGCCTGGGTGAATGCCAACGAGGACCTGCCGCCAACGCCCGCCGAGAGTGCGGCGGCCATCGACCGCTTCCTTGATGCGCTGTGGATCGAGGACGGGCTGAGCGCCAACACCCTGGCCGCCTACCGGCGCGACCTCACGCTCTATGCGCAATGGCTGGGCCGCGAGGCCGGCCGCGCGATCGACGCGTCGCGCGAGGCCGACCTGCAGGCCTACGCTGTGGCGCGCCATGCTGGCACGCGCGCGACCAGCGCCAACCGGCGCCTGAGCGTCTTCAAGCGCTACTTCCGCTGGGCCCTGCGCGAGAAGCGCATCGACGCCGACCCGACCCTGCGCCTGCTGCCGGCCCGCCAGCCGCTGCGCGTGCCCAAGACCCTGAGCGAAGCCCAGGTCGAGGCGCTGCTCGGCGCGCCCGAGGTCGAGACCGCTCTGGGCCTGCGCGACCGCGCCATGCTCGAGCTGATGTACGCCAGCGGGCTGCGGGTGAGCGAGCTGGTGACGCTCAAGTCGGTGCACGTCGGCCTGGCCGAGGCGGCGCTGCGCGTCACCGGCAAGGGCAGCAAGGAGCGGCTCGTGCCTTTCGGCGAGGAGGCGCATGCCTGGCTGCAGCGCTACCTGAAGGAGGCGCGCGCGGCCCTCCTGGGCGGGCAGGCGAGCGACGCGCTCTTCGTCACCCGCCGCGGCGGCGCGATGACGCGCCAGGCCTTCTGGCTGCTGATCAAGAAGCACGCGCGCGCCGCCGGCGTCGCCGTGCCGCTGTCGCCGCACACGCTGCGGCACGCCTTCGCGACCCACCTGCTGAACCATGGCGCCGACCTGCGCGCGGTGCAGATGCTGCTGGGCCACGCCGACATCTCGACCACCACGATCTACACCCACGTTGCGCGCGAGCGGCTCAAGCAGTTGCACGCGCAGCACCACCCACGCGGCTGAGCCGGCGGTCATCGCGGCTGAGCTCGAGGCCATCGCGGCTGAGTACCGGGCGATCGCGGCCGAGCGCCGGGGCCCTTCGTCCGAGCGCGGGCGGCCCGGCCCAATAGCCCGGCGCCACCGCGGGGGCTTGGGGCCGTGCTACTGTCTCGGCGACGAGTAAGGCGGCCTGCACCGCGGGCCGCAAACCGGGGGTGGCGATGAGAAGGGCGACGCTCTACAGCCGGTCTCCACGAACGCAGGCGCGCGCCGCCGGGGCGTCGGTGCAACTGCCGCCCGCAGCGGCCGAAGTGCCGGTCGCCGCGCCGGCCCGTCCCCCCCGGCCGGCGCGCTGGCAAGCCTGGCGCTCACGCCATCCCGGGGCCGTGGGCTTCGTCGCTGCGCTGGCGCTGGTCCTGCTGGTCGGGGCGGCCTGGCAGGCCGGCTCGCGGCAGGCGCCGCCGCAGCCCCTGACCCAGAAGGACATCGACGCGGCCGTGCTGCACACCCTGCAGACCAAGGACCTGCCGTCACGGGCCGCCAAGGCAGCGGCCGCCGTGATGCCCTCGCTGGTGCGCGTGCGTACCGAACTGCCCGACGACCGCCGCAACCTCGACCTGCCGCGCCCGCGCGCCACCGGCAGCGGCATCATCATCAAGGAAGACGGCACGGTGCTGACCAGCCTGCACGTGGTCATCGGTGCCGAACGGATCATGGTGTCGCTGCACGACGGCACCGAGATCGAGGCCACGCTGGCCGGTGCCCGCCCCGACAAGGACCTGGCGGTGCTGAAGCTGCGCAAGCTGCCGGACGAGGGCGTGCAGCCGGCCACGCTGCGGCCGACGGCCGGCCTGCAGCCGGGCGACGAGGTGGTGGCGGTGGGCTTCCCCTTCGGCATCGGGCCCAGCGTGTCGGCCGGCGTCGTGTCCGGCCTGGGCCGCGAGCACCGGGCCGGCGATGGCCGCACCCTGCTGTCCAACCTGATCCAGTTCGACGCCGCCGCCAATCCGGGCAACTCCGGCGGGCCGCTGGTCACGCTCGACGGGCAGGTCGTCGGCATCGTCGCGGCGATCATGAACCCGACCGACCAGGCGGTCTTCATCGGCATCGGCCTGGCCGTGCCGATCGAAGACGCTGCTGCCGCCGCCGGCATGCCGCCTGCTTGACCCTCACGACCTGCGCAGGACCTCCGATGCAAGCCATGAATCCCGAAGACGTCGCGGCCCAGATGCAGCGCGTGCTCTACGAAGTGAAGAAGGTCGTGGTCGGCCAGGACCAGTTCCTCGAGCGCGTGCTGATCGCGATGCTGGCCCAGGGCCACCTGCTGGTCGAGGGCGTGCCCGGCCTGGCGAAGACGCAGACCGTCAAGACGCTGGCGCTGGTGCTGCAGGGGGCCTTCAAGCGCATCCAGTTCACGCCCGACCTGCTGCCGGCCGACCTGGTCGGCACGCGCGTGTTCAACCAAAAGACCGGCGAGTTCAGCACCGCGCTCGGCCCGGTCTTCACCAACCTGCTGCTGGCCGACGAGATCAACCGCGCGCCGGCCAAGGTGCAGAGCGCGCTGCTCGAGGTGATGCAGGAGCGCCAGGTCACGATCGCCGGCGAGACCCACCGCGTGGCCCAGCCCTTCCTCGTGATGGCGACGCAGAACCCGATCGAGACCGAGGGCACCTACCCGCTGCCGGAGGCCCAGATCGACCGCTTCATGATGAAGGTGGTCGTCGGCTACCCGAGCGAGGAAGAGGAGTTCGTCATCGTCGAGCGGGTGATCGGCGAATGGCCGCAGGTGCAGCCGGTGCTGTGCAGCGACGAGCTGGCGGGGCTGCAGCGGGCCTGCCGGCAGAGCTTCGTCGAGCCGGCGCTGATCCAGTACGCGGTCAAGCTGGTGGCGGCGACCCGCCATCCCGGCAAGCACGGACTGGCCGAGCTGGCGCCGCAGATCAGCTTCGGGGCCAGTCCACGCGCCAGCATTCACCTGATCGAGGGCGCGCGGGCGCTGGCGTTGCTGCGCGGCCGCGACTACGTGCTGCCCGAGGACGTGATTGAGCTGGTGCCCGACGTGCTGCGGCATCGCCTCGTGCTGTCCTACCAGGCGCTGGCCGAGGGCGTGACGGCCGATGCGCTGATCGCCAGCCTGCTGCGCAAGATCCGCGCGCCGGCCACGCCGCTGGCGGCGCGGCGGGGCGCCCACGCGGGCTCCAACGGGACGGCCGCTGCGCTGCAATGAAGGCGCCCCTGCCTCCCGGGCTCGATGCCGAGCGGCTGCTGCTGCGGCTCGAATGGCGCGTGCTGCGGCGCCTGGACGGCGCGCTGCACGGCGACTACCGCGGCCTGCTGCGGGGCGTCGGGGACGACCTGGCGGACCTGCGCGAGTACCAGACGCACGACGACGTGCGCCACATCGACTGGAACGTCACCGCCCGGCTCGGCGTGCCGCACGTGCGCGAGTACCACGAGGATCGCGACCTGACAGCCTGGTTCCTGGTCGACCTGAGCGCTTCGTCGGAGATCGGCGCGAACACCTCGCGGGCCACGGTGGCGCTCGACTTCGTCGCAACGCTGGCGCGGCTGCTGGCGCACCGCGGCAACCGTGTCGGGGCCTTGCGCTACCGGCAGGGCGTCGATGCGGTCGTGATGACCGGCAGCGGGCGGCGGCATGTGCTGCGCCTGATCCACCAGCTGATGCAGCCGGGCCGGGCGACGTCGCGGCGCGGCCGGGCGCCGGCACCGGCCGGCACGCGGCTGCACGAGCTGCTGGAGGCCGCGCAGCCGCTGCTCAAGCGTCGCTCGCAGGTCTTCGTCGTGTCCGACTTCCTCAGCGAGCCGGGCTGGGAGCGGCCGCTGGCACGGCTGGCGCAGCGCCACGACGTCGTCGCCGTGCGCCTGACCGACCCGCTGGACGGCGAGCTGCCCGACCTCGGCCTGCTGCTCATGGGTGACGCCGAGACCGGCGAGCAGATCCTGGTCGACACCCACGACCGGCGCTTCCGCGCCCGCCACGCCGAGGCCGTGGAGCGGCGCGAGGCCGCGCTGCAGGCCGCCCTGGGCAGCGCCGGCGTCGATGCGCTCGAGCTGTCGAGCAACGACGACCTGGCCGAAGCGCTGCTGCACTTCGTGCGCCTGCGGCGTCGCGTGGCGCAACGGCTGGCAGGAGGAGCGATCGCGGGAGTTCAGGCCTCATGATCCCCATCAGCTTCGTCTGGCCCGAGCTGCTGTGGGGCCTGCTGCTGGCGCCGGTGCTGGTGGGCCTGTACCTGTGGCTGCTGCGGCGTCGCCGTAGCGCGGCGATGCGCTATGCCAGTCTGGCGCTGGTCAAGGAAGCGATGGGCGCCGCATCGGCCTGGCGGCGCCACGTGCCGCCGGCGCTCTTCCTGCTGGCCCTGGCGGCGCTGCTGGTGGCGCTGGCGCGACCGCAGGCGGTGCTGAGTCTGCCCAGCCAGCAGCAGACCGTGATCCTGGCGATGGACGTCTCCGGCAGCATGCGGGCCACCGACGTCGAGCCGAGCCGGCTCGAGGCGGCGCAGACGGCGGCACGCGCCTTCGTCGCCGACCAGCCGCCGAACACGCGCATCGGCGTCGTCGCCTTCGCGGCGACGGCCCAGCTGGTGCAGGCGCCGACCCGCAACCGCGAGGACGTGCTGGCTGCGATCGACCGCTTCCAGCTGCAGCGCGCCACCGCCACCGGCAGCGGGCTGGTGGTCGCGCTCGCGGCGTTGTTCCCCGATCACAACCTCAGCGTCGAGGCCTTGCAGCGCAGCCAGTCCGGCGCTGACGCGCGGCGTGGCGCCCCGCTGGGCGGACGCGACGCGCCGACCGGCGGCCCGAAGCCGCCCGTCGAGGTCACGCCGGTCCCGGCGGGGTCGCACAACGAGGCCGTGATCATCCTGTTGTCCGACGGCCAGCGCACCACCGGCCCCGACCCGCTGGCCGCCGCGCGGCTGGCGGCCGATCGCGGCGTGCGCGTCTACACCGTCGGCGTCGGCACGCCGGAAGGCACGACGATCGGCTTCGAGGGCTGGTCGGTGCACGTGCGACTGGACGAGGACACGCTCAAGAGCATCGCCACCATGACCCAGGGCGAATACTTCCGCGCCGGCACCGCGACCGACCTCAAGAAGATCTACGAAACGCTGAACACCCGCATCGTGCTGGAGACGCGCCAGACCGAAGTGACGGCGCTCGTGGCCGGCGTCGCCTTGCTGCTCCTGCTGCTGTCGGGAGGCCTGTCGGTGGCGTGGTTCCACCGCGTGCTGTAGCGGCGCCTCTGAACGAGGCTGCCCGAGCAGGCGGCCGCGATGCGGCCCCGAGGCTGCGCTAAGCTCGCGCATGCCTACCGCCGGTGCCCTGGCCTCCGCGACGCCCTGGTGGCGCCGGCTCGGTCCGCGCGTGCGCACGCTGGCACCCTACAAGGCGATCGGGACCATGCTGATCATCCCGGCGTTCTTCTGGGCCTACTTCTGGGTGCTGCACCACCCGCAGGGCGAGGTGACCGTGATGCCGCTCACCTGGCTGGACGGCATGATCGGCTTCGAGCCGGCGGCGATCCCGCTGTACGTGTCGCTCTGGCTCTACGTGTCGCTGGCGCCGGCCTTCCTGAAGGACCGGCGCGAAGTGCTGTCGTATGCGGTCGCGACCGTCGCGCTCAGCGTGGTCGGCCTGCTGATCTTCCTGCTGTGGCCGACGACGGTGGTGGTCGGCGACGCCGATTGGGGCGCGCACGCCTCGCTGGCCTTCCTGAAGGAACTCGACGCGCCGCGCAATGCCTGCCCGTCGCTGCACGTAGCCTTCGCGGTCTTCACCGGCCTGTGGTTCGAGCGCTTGCTGCGCGAGGTGGGCGCCGGCGCGCTGCCGCGGATCGTGAACGCCCTGTGGTGTCTCGGGATCGTCTGGTCGACGATGGCGATCCGCCAGCATGTCGCGCTCGACGCCTACGCCGGCACCGCGCTCGGCGCCGTCGCGGCCTGGTTGCAGATGCGCTGGCTCGACCGCGTGCCGGCGCCGTCCAAGGCCGCGCGATCGACCGGGCGGCTGCCCGTCGCTTCCGGCAAGTGAGGCGCCGCCGGGCCGCGACGCGGCACGCCGCGGAGACAATCGCGCCATGGATCACAGCTTTGTCTCCGCCTTCGTCCTGCTGCTGCTGGTGCTGGACCCGTTCGGCAGCCTGCCGATCTTCATCTCGGTGCTCAAGGGCGTCGCGCCGCCGCGGCGCAAGCTGATCGCGCTGCGCGAGTCGCTGATCGCGCTGGCCGTGCTGCTGGGCTTCATGTTCTCGGGCGAGGGCTTCCTGGCGCTGATGCACCTGTCCGAGCGCTCGCTTGAGGTGGCCGGCGGCGTCATCCTGCTGATCATCGCGATCCGCATGATCTTCAGCTCGGGCTCGCAGATCTATG
>CAZTTC010000170.1:0-6422 GCA_964616015.1 uncultured Methylibium sp.
GCAGGTCGGCGGCGATGCGCTTGCGCTCCTTCTCGGCCACCTGCTCGACCCGCACTTCGGCCAGGTGCGAGAAGTTGCGCTCGATCTCGGCCGAGATCTCGTGCACGCGCTGCTCGAGCTGCTGGCGCGCGGCTTCGGCGGTGGTCAGCGCCTGGGCGAAGGTCTGCACCAGCCGGAAGGCCAGCGCGCAGAACAGCACGGGGATGGCGAAGTGCAACACGTGAACCTGCGGCAGGTCGAAGACGCGGTCCTGGATGCCCACCTCGATGGCGACCACCGCCGCGACCAGGCCGAGGATGCTGCCGAGCAGCCAGAACTCCTCGCGGCGCGTGCGCCAGGCGTGGGCCAGGAAGTAGCCGATGGTGACGAAGACCTCGAGCGCCAGCAGCGAATAGCAGATCGCCGCGCCGGTGAACAGCCGCTCCGGCCCCAGCGCCACCAGCAGGGCCGGCAGCCACAGGCACTGGCTCCACAGCGCGAGGTCGAGTTTGCGGTTGGCGACGCCGCAGTAGCGCAGCAGAAAGAGCAGCGCGCACACCGACAGCGGCACGAAGGCGACGCAGCTCAGCAGCTCCAGCGTGCCGTGCGCGAGCGGAATGTCACGCCACCAGACGCGCGAGCTCAGCCCGGCCCAGCCGATGGCGACGACGCCGAAGTAAAACAGGTAGTCCGCCCGCCGCACCCAGGCCAGCGCCAGCATCACCACCCCGACCATGACCAGCGTCACCGCGATGATCTGCGCCAGCGTGACGTTCCAGAACACCTGGCGCTCCTGGCGCTCCGCCAGCAAGGCGTGCGGCCCGACGATCACCTCCGACAGCCCACCGGCGCGCTGCCGACCCGACACCCGCGGCAAGGCGAACCCGACCACCTGGATGTCGAGGTGGTTGCCGCTCGCGCTCAGCAGCCCGGCCGGCAGCGTGATCAGCCGCGAGCGATAGCAGTCGCGCGTGACCGGCTCGCGCAGGCGCCCGCCGCGGTACAGCATCTGACCGTTCAGGTACAGCTCGAAGTTGGAACAGACGCGCGGCAGGTAGACGCCCAGCAGCGTGGCCGGCGCGACCGCCGGCGGGTCGAAGTCGAGCCGGTACCAGCGGACCTGCTCGCCGGCCCCGCCGGGCCCGATCCAGTCGTCGGGCAGCGCCTGCGGCGCGTAGTGGCCGCCGTCCGGGGGCGCCAGCGTCGGAGCCGGCACGCTCAGGGCCTGCGCTTGGCGCAGGGTCAGCAGCGCAGCCTCGTCGGCACCTCCAGCCGCGCCGGCGAGCCCGACCAGCACGGCCAGCAGGAGAGCGAGGCGCAACATGGCGGGCGATTGTGCAGGATGTGCCTCGCCGACACGCGGGACGGGCGGCCCACACCCCCGAAGCAGGGGCGCGCGACAATCGCGGCTCCACCCGCCCCGCCGATGCCGTGATCCTGCGCCACGCCTTCATCCCGCTCGACAACGCCCGGCTCGCCCACCTGTGCGGCACGCTCGACGAGCACCTGCGGCAGATCGAGGCCGCCTTCGGCGTCGGCATCTCGCGGCGCAACGAATCCTTCAGCATCGACGGCCCCAAGGCCCAGGCCGAACGCGCCGCCGCGCTGCTGCAGAGCCTGTACGACCGCGCCAGGAAGCCGATCGCGCCCGAGGCCTTGCAGCTCGCGCTGGTCGAGGCCGCGCAGCCGGCCGCGCGCAGCGACGGCAAGGGCGCGGGCGACGGCGACGGCGAGATCGTGCTGCGCACCCGCCACGCCCACCTGACCGGTCGCACGACCAACCAGACCCAGTACCTGCGCCACATCCTGGACCACGACATCGCCTTCGGCATCGGCCCGGCGGGCACCGGCAAGACCTTCCTCGCGGTGGCCTGCGCGATCGACGCGCTGGAGCGCAGCAGCGTGCAGCGCATCATCCTCACGCGCCCCGCGGTCGAGGCCGGCGAGCGCCTGGGCTTCCTGCCCGGCGACCTGGCGCAGAAGGTCGACCCCTACCTGCGGCCGCTGTACGACGCGCTCTACGACCTGATGGGCTTCGAGCGCGTCACCAAGGCCTTCGAGAAGGGCACGATCGAGATCGCGCCGCTGGCCTTCATGCGCGGGCGCACGCTGAACCACGCCTTCGTGATCCTCGACGAGGCGCAGAACACCACCACCGAGCAGATGAAGATGTTCCTCACGCGCATCGGCTTCGGCTCCAAGGCCGTGGTGACGGGCGACGTGAGCCAGATCGACCTGCCCAAGGGCGTGGCGAGCGGCCTGGTCGAGGCCGAGCAGGTGCTGCGGCGCGTGAAGGGCATCGCGATGACGCGCTTCACCGCCGCCGACGTGGTGCGCCATCCGCTGGTGGCGCGCATCGTCGAGGCCTACGAGGCCGCCTCGAAGCGCGACGACTGAGCCACGCCGGGCATGGCCGCCGCGACCCTTCCGCCGCTGACGCTGTCGCTGCAGTTCGCCGACGCGAGCCACCGCGCGCAGCTGCCGCGCCACAAGGTCGCGCGCTGGATCCGTGCCGCGCTGGAGGCGCCGGCGCAGATCACCGTGCGCATCGTCGGTGTCGACGAGGGCCGTGCGCTGAACCGCGACTATCGGCACAAGGACTACGCGACCAACGTGCTGACCTTCGACTACGAGAGCGAGCCGGTGATCGTGGCCGACCTGATCCTGTGCGCGCCCGTGGTCGAGCAAGAAGCCCGCGAGCAGCGCCGTTCGCTCGAAGCGCACTACGCTCACCTGCTGGTGCATGGCACGCTGCACGCGCAGGGTTGGGACCACGAGACCGTGGCCGAGGCCGAGGCCATGGAAGCACGCGAAACCGAGCTGCTGCTGGCGCTCGGCCACCTGGATCCCTACGCCTGAGAGCGCTTCACTGGCGCAGGATCGCCAGACCCTTCAGGTACTCGCCCTCCGGAAATGTGATCATGGTCGGATGGTCCGGCGCGGCTTCCAGACGTGCGAGCAGGTAGCCGTCCACCCCGGCGTCGAGCCCGGCGCCGGCGACGATCTTGTGGAACAGCGAGGCATCGACGCCGCCGGAGCACGAGAAGGTCAACAGCAGCCCGCCCGGCACCAGCAGCTTCAGGGCCAGCCGGTTGATGTCCTTGTAGGCGCGCGCCGCGCGCTCGGCGTGGCTTGCGGTCGGCGCGAACTTCGGCGGGTCGAGCACGATGGCATCGAAGCCCGCGCCCTCGTCGATCAGCCGGCGCAGCGTCGCGTTGACGTCGGCGTCCAGCGCCTCGTGGGCCGCCGCGTCGTGGCCGTTCAGCGCGATGTGCGCCTGCGCGCGCGCCAGCGCGGGCGCCGAGGAATCGACGCTCGTCACCTGCGTTGCCCCGCCCGCCAGCGCGGCCACCGAGAAGCCGCCGGTGTAGCTGTAGCAGTTCAGCACGCGCCGGCAACCGAACTGGCGGACGAGTTGCATGAAGCGCAGGCGGTTGTCGCGCTGGTCGAGGTAGTAGCCGGTCTTGTGGCCTTCGGCGACGTCGACGCTGAGCCGCCAGCCGTGCTCGCGGATCGTCAGTGCGGTCGCGCCGTCGCCGCGCAGCCAGCCGCTCGTCGGCGACAGGCCTTCGAGCTCGCGCACGCTGGCGTCCGAGCGCTCGTAGAGCCGCGTGCAGCCGGTGGCGGCCAGCAGCGCATCGGCGATCGCGGCCTTCCAGCGCTCGACGCCGGCGCCGAGGAACTGCACGCTCAGCGTGTCGCCGTAGCGGTCGGCGACCAGCCCCGGCAGGCCGTCGGCCTCGCCGTGGACCAGCCGCAACGCGTCGCTGTCGATCGCGAGACGAGCCCGCATCGCGACCGCGCGCTGCACGCGCCGTGCGAAGAAGGCCATGTCGATGCGCTCGGCGGCGTCGAAGCTCCAGGCCCGCACGCGGATCTGCGAGGCCGGGCTGTAGGCGCCCCAGGCGAGGAAGCTGCCGTCGGCGGCATCGACACGCACGGTCTCGCCGGGGTCGGCCTTGCCGCTGGCGATGCTGCCCTCGAAGACCCACGGGTGGCGCCGCAGCAGCGAGCGCTCCTTGCCGGGGCGCAGGCGGATGGATTTCATGGCCGCGATTGTCGTCGCGGCCAGCGCCTCACTTCTTGCGGGCCCGCGGATGCGCCGCGTCGTAGGCCTTGGCCAGGTGCTGGAAGTCGAGCTTGGTGTAGACCTGCGTGGTCGTGATGTTGGCGTGGCCCAGCAGCTCCTGCACCGCGCGCAGGTCACCGCTGGACTGCAGCAGGTGCGAGGCATAGCTGTGACGCAGCATGTGCGGTGACACATGCGTCGGCAGCCCGGCCTGCAGCGCGCGATCCTTCAGGCGCGTGCGCACCTGCGAGGCCGTGAGCCGCGTGCCGTGTCGCGTGACGAAGAGCGCCGGCTCGTCCGCCCGGGCGACCGCCCCGCGCTGCGCCAGCCAGGCCTCCAGCGCGACGAGGGCCGGCTTGCCGATCGGCACGCTGCGGCGCTTGCTGCCCTTGCCCAGCACGTGCGCCTCGCCTTCGGCGCCGTCGATCCAGCCGCGCGCGCTGGCGCCGGCCATCAGGTCCAGCCCGACCAGCTCGGCCACGCGCAGACCGCAGCCGTAGAGCAGCTCGACGATGCAGCGGTCGCGCGCCTCCAGCCGCGGATCGGCATCGGGCCGGGCCAGCTCGGCCAGCGCCACGGCGTGGTCGACCGACAGCGCCTTGGGCAGCGGCTTGGGCGCCTTCGGCGCCCTGACGCCATCGACCGGGTTGATGCGCACCAGGCCCTCGCGCCCCATCCAGCGGTACAGGCCGCGCCAGGCCGACAGCGCGATCGCGATGCTGCGCGGCGCCAGGCCGCTGGCGTGCAGCTGCGCGGCCCAGCGGCGGATCTGGTGCTGCTGCACGGCACGCAGCGCGGTGCCGCCCTGGGCGGCCATGTCCTGCAGGCTCTCGAGGGCGTCGGCGTAGCTCTTCAGCGTGGTCGGCGCGAGCCGCCGCTCGACGCGCAGGTGCTCGAGGTGGCGCTCGACGTCGCGGTGGCCATCGGCGCCGGCCTGCATCGGCGGTCTCGTGGTCGCGTCAGGTCACCGGCAGCAGCCGCGCCAGGCCGGCGCTGGCGATCTCGCCGATGCGCACGAGGAACTCGGTGCCCATGTCGGCGGTGTAGCGGGTCGCATCGGGCGAGCCCAGCACCAGCATGCCGTAGGCCGGCGTGGCCTGGCCCCAGCGCAGCGGAATCAGGGCGAGCGACAGCACCGACTCCGGCTCGTCGAACCAGCCGGCCGCCTCGAAGCCCGAGTTGACGCCGCAGTAGGGCACGCTCAGGCTGGAGGCGAAGCTCTTGAGGTCCTCGCTGACCGGCTGCGCGAAGGGCAGGTTCTCGAAGGCATCGGCCGCGCCCCAGACGCGGATCCCGGCCTGCGGGATCAGGAACTGATGCATCAGCTCGGTCACCAGCACCCCGGGCAGCGCGCCGGCGTTGGTGGTCAGCATGATGGCGCGCGTCCAGCGGTGCAGGCGATCGGCGATGGCGACGTTGTCCTGGCCATGGCGGATCATCTCGATCAACCGCAGCTCCAGGCCGCGGATCTTCTCGCGCAGCATCTCCATCTGCCGCTCCTGCAGCGACACCGCGCGGTTGCCGTGCGGACTGGTCAGCTGCACGCTCGCCAGCACCTCGGCATGGCGCTCGAAGAAGCCCGGGGTGTGCAGCAGGAAGTTGGCGATGTCGTCTTCGGTGATGCCTTGGGTGCTCATGCTGCTCGTCTTTCGTGGTCCTCAGCCGGCCAGCGCCGGCAGGTCGATCTCGCCGTCGAACACGCGCTCGGCCGGCCCGGTCATCAGCACCGGCGCGTCGGGCCGGCCCGGCCAGGCGATCGTCAGTTCGCCGCCGCGGGTCTCGACCGCGACCGCGGCGCCGGCTCGCAGCCAGCCGGCGCGCACGCCGGCCACCACCGCGGCACAGGCGCCGGTGCCGCAGGCCAGGGTCTCGCCCACGCCACGCTCGTGCACGCGCAGGCGGATGCGCGTGTCCGACAGCACCTGCATGAAGCCCGCGTTCACGCGCTGCGGAAAGCGCGCATGGCGCTCCAGCGGAGGGCCGAGATCGGCCAGCAGCGCGTCGTCCAGCGCGTCGGGGCCGAACTGTGCGACGTTGACCACCGCATGCGGATTGCCCATCGACACCACGGCCAGCTCGACCGCGCGGCCGCCGACGTCGACGCGCCACAGCGGCGCGCCGTGAACCTCGCGCGGCGCCAGGCCGCTGGCGTCGAAGGGCACCTCGGCCGGCTCCAGCCGGGGCACGCCCATGTCGACTTCGACGCGCCCGCCGTCCAGCCAGCGCGGCTCGATCACGCCGCCGGCGGTGCGCACGCGGATCGCGGTCTTGCTCGTCAGCCCGGCCTCGCGCACATAGCGCACGAAGCAGCGCGCGCCATTGCCGCACTGCTCGACCTCGCCGCCGTCGGCGTTGACGATGCGGTAGCTGAAGT
>CAZTTC010000171.1:0-6409 GCA_964616015.1 uncultured Methylibium sp.
CAGCTCGACGCGCTGGCCATCGCCATCGGCACCAGCCACGGCGCCTACAAGTTCACCCGCAAGCCGACCGGTGACATCCTCGCGATCGGCCGCATCAAGGAGATCCACCAGCGCATTCCCAACACCCACCTGGTGATGCACGGCAGCTCCAGCGTGCCACAGGACCTGCTGGCCGAGATCCGCAAGTACGGCGGCGACATGAAGGAGACCTACGGCGTGCCGGTGTCCGAGATCCAGGAGGCCATCAAGCACGGCGTGCGCAAGATCAACATCGACACCGACATCCGCCTCGCGATGACCGCGGCCGTGCGCCGCTACCTGCACGAGAACCCCAGCAAGTTCGACCCGCGCGACTTCCTCAAGCCCGCCACGGCAGCGGCCAAGGGCATCTGCAAGCAGCGCTACCTCGAGTTCGGCTGCGAAGGCCAGGCGGCGAAGATCAAGCCGGCTTCGCTGGACGTCGTCGCCACCCGCTACGCGCGCGGCGAACTGGCGCAGCTGGTGAACTGAGCGGGGGTCGCCCCGGCTCCTCGCAGCGGGCGCTTCGGCGCCCGCTGTGCTTCGTGGCACGCCGCCGGGCCGGCGATCCGAGCCGCCCCCCTAGAATCGAAACGCTTCCTGCCGAACGGTCCGCCATGTCCCAGCCCGCCACCACCTCCCCACCGATGTTGGAGAGCCGCCTGCAGACCTTGCCGCTGCTGGCGCGCGGCAAGGTGCGCGACAACTACGCCGTCGGCGACGACCGACTGCTGATGGTCGCGAGCGACCGCCTCAGCGCCTTCGACGTCGTCATGGGCGAACCCATCCCCGGCAAGGGCGAACTGCTGACGCGCATGGCGCTGTTCTGGTTCGACAAGCTCGGTCACATCGTGCCCAACCACCTGACCGGCGAGGCGCCGGAAAGCGTGGTGAGCGAGGCCGAACGACCGCAGGTCGCTGGCCGCTCGATGCTGGTCCGGCGCCTGAAGCCGCTGCCGGTCGAGGCGGTGGTGCGTGGCTATCTGGCCGGCTCGGGCTGGAAGGAGTATCAGCAGGGCGGCGAGGTCTGCGGCGTCGAGCTGCCGGCCGGGCTGAAGAACGCGAGCCAGCTGCCGGCGTCGATCTTCACCCCCGCCACCAAGGCCGAGATGGGCGCGCACGACGAGAACATCTCCTTCGAGCAGATGGCCGCGATCATCGGACCGGTGCTGGCCGATCAGGTGCGGCGCGTCGCGATCTCGCTCTACGAGACGGCAGCGGCCTATGCGCTGGGCAAGGGCATCATCATCGCTGACACGAAGTTCGAGTTCGGGCTCGACGAGCAGGGCACGCTGACCCTGATGGACGAGGTCCTGACGCCGGACTCGTCGCGCTTCTGGCCCGTCGAAGGCTATGTCGAGGGCAGCAACCCGCCGAGCTACGACAAGCAGTTCGTGCGCGACTGGCTCGAGCAGGTGCGCATCGACGGCCGGCCGTGGAACAAGCAGGCGCCCGCGCCGGCGCTGCCGGCCGAGGTGGTGGCCCGCACGGCCGCCAAGTACCGCGAAGCGCTCGAGCGCTTGACAGCCTGAGCCTGCACGGCGGCAGATGACCATCAACTCCCGCCTGCTGTCCCGTCTGGATGCTGCGATCGCGCAGGCGACCGACCCGGTCGAGGCCGACGTGCTGCGGGCCGAGCGCGTGGGCCTGCTGGCGCGCGAGGGACGGCTCGACGAGGCGCGCGCCGGCCTCGGGCCGCTGCACCGCCGGCACCACCTGCGACCCGACGCCGCCACGGCCGCGGCGATCGGCCTGGCCGATGCAATGGTCGACTACTTCAGCGACCTCGGCGGCCAGGCGCGCGTCAAGCTGCAGCAGGCGCGTTCGCTCAGCGTCTCGGCCAACCGGCCGGCCCTGCAGGCCTTGTGCGCGGCCTGGCTGGCCCACCTGGACTACGTGCACAACGACTTCGCCGGCGTCGTGCGCCACGCCTCCCTGGCGATGCGTCTCGCGGCGCCGGACCACCACTCGGCGCGCTCGCGCGCCAACCTCGTCATCGCGATGAGCTACCACTACGCCGGCCGTCTGGACCTGGCCCAGCCCTGGTACGCGCGGGCCCGTCAGCACGCCAGCGCGGAGGGCGACGCCGCGACCATCAGCGCGCTGATGCACAACATGGCCGCGTTGCGCGGCGACCAAGCGCGGCTGGCGACGGTGCTGGACGACGACGCCTCGCGCGCCGAGGAAGCGCTGCACGCGCTGGCGGCCACCGAGTCGTCCGAGCACTTTGACGACCGCATCGGCGGCGCGGCGCTGCCGGTGCTGCAGCCCATCCTGCGCGCGCAGCTGCTCGTGACGCAGCGTCGCTACGCCGAGGCACTGGTGCTGTTCGAGGCGCACTTCGCCGATGCGCTGGCGCAGGGCCTGGGCCGGCTCGAATGTGCGCTGCGCGCCGACGTGGCCTGGTGCCGCAGCCAGCTCGGCCAGCCGCCGCTGGCGCGCGAGCAGGCGCTCGCCGCGGTCGCGGCCCTGCGTCCGGAGTGCCAGGTCGACGACCTGGCGGTTACGCACGGCCGCCTGGCGCAGGTCTGGCGTGCGCTGGGCGACGCCCCCCGGGCCCGCCACCACGCCCAGCAGGCACGCGAGCACGCTGACCGACACCGCGAGCAGCAGGCCCAGACCGTGGCCGAGCTCGACAAGACTTTCGGCGTCGGCTGGTCCGAGGAATGAGCGCGACCTGCCGCGGGCCGCGGCGCGTCGCTCAGGAGTGCAGCACCATGCTCAGGCGGCGGCGGTAGCCGTCGACCACCGGATCGCTGGCGACCGCGAGCGCCTTGGCGCCGGCGATCTCGAGCGTGCCCTTGGCCTCGGCCGGCGCGGCCGTCTTGGGCGCCGGCTTGCTCATCAGTTCGAGGATGGCGACGTAGAGCTTGCGTGCGCGTTCTTCGGACCAGGCCTTGTCGCGCATCAGGATCTCGAGCAACTCGTCCATCGCCTGGGTGGGCCGGCCGCCGGCCAGGTGCCGCTGCGCGAGCTCGAAGCGCGACGCGAAGTCGCGCTTGTCGGCGGCGATCGCGGTCGCCAGGGCCTCGGGGCTGCGGCCGCCGGCCGCCGCCTCCCAGGCCTGCAGCCATTGCCCCAGCGCACTGGCGCGCGCATCGACCAGGGCCTTGGGCGCCAGCGGCTCGTAGGCGCGGCGGGCGTCGGCCACGCGACCGGCGTCGAGCAGGCGCTTCACGTAGTCGGCGCGGATCGCATCGTCGCCGGGCGACATGGCCAGCGCTTCCGAGAGCTTGTCGAGCGCCGCCCCGGTGTCGCCTTCGGCGGCCAGTTGCTCGGCCTCCTGCGCCTCTTCCTCGGCCGCCAGCTCATCGGGGCTGGGGACGTGCTTGTCGAGGAAGGCGCGGATCTGGGTCTCGGGCAGCGCGCCGACGAAGCCGTCGACCGGCTGACCGCCGAGGAACATGACGCAGAAGGGGATGGAGCGCACGCCGAACGCCTGGCTCAGCTGGCCGGCGATCTCGGGCTGCTCGTCGCTGTTCAGCTTGGCCAGCGCAAAGCGCCCGGCGTAGGCGGTCTCCAGCTTCTCGAGCACCGGGCCGAGCTGTTTGCAGGGACCGCACCACGGCGCCCAGATGTCGAGCAGGACCGGGGTGTGCATCGAAGCCTGGATCAGCTCGGTCTCGAGGTTCTGGAGGGTGATGTCGATCATGTCGGGACAGGTGCGGGCAAGAGTCGGCAAACCAAGCGCCGCCTACAATTCGGGGTTTATCGGAACCGGAGCGGCCGTGGGCGCAGCGATTCCCCTGATCGGCGTGGTGATGGGCTCCAGCAGCGACTGGGAGGTCATGCGCCACGCCAGCGACATTCTCACCGAGTTCGGCGTGCCCTTCGAGGCGCAGGTCGTCTCGGCCCACCGCATGCCCGACGACATGTTCCGCTATGCCGAGACAGCCCGCGGGCGCGGGCTGCGCGCGATCATCGCCGGGGCCGGTGGCGCCGCCCACCTGCCCGGCATGCTGGCCGCCAAGACCACGCTGCCGGTGCTCGGCGTGCCGGTCCCCGGCAAGCACCTGCAGGGCGTCGACTCGCTGCATGCCATCGTGCAGATGCCCAAGGGCGTGCCGGTGGCCACCTTCGCGATCGGCGCGGGCGGGGCGGCCAACGCGGCGCTGTTCGCGGTGGCGCTGCTGGCCGGCGACGACGCTGACCTGCTCGGCCGGCTCGAGGCCTGGCGAGCGCGCCAGACCGAGGCGGCGCGCGCCTCGAGGCTGGAGCCCTGATGTCGCAGTTCCGGACCATCTTGCCGGCCGCCGTGGCTGCCGGCGCTCAGGACAGCACGCTCGGCGTCATGGGCGGCGGCCAGCTGGGCCGCATGTTCGTGCATGCCGCGCAACGCCTGGGCTACTTCACCGCCGTCCTCGATCCCGATGTCGCCAGCCCGGCCGGCCTGGTGTCGCACGTGCACGTGCAGACCGACTACCTGGACGAGCAGGGGCTCGCGCAGATGCTGCGCCGCTGCAGCGCGATCACGACCGAGTTCGAGAACGTGCCGGCCGGCGCCCTCTACACCCTCGGCGCCCACCTGCCGGCGGCGCCCGGCGCCGAGTCGGTGGCGATCTGCCAGGATCGCAAGCTCGAGAAGCAGCACTTCGTGCGCTGCGGCGTGCCGTGCGCGCCGCATGCGGTGATCGAGACGGCCGAGCAGTTGGTCGCCGTGAACGCGGACCTGCTGCCCGGCATCCTCAAGACCGCGCGCCTGGGCTACGACGGCAAGGGCCAGGTGCGCGTCGCCACGCGCGACGCGCTGGCAGCGGCCTGGGCCGAGCTCCGGCAGGCGCCCTGCGTGCTGGAGAAGCTGCTGCCGCTGGACTTCGAGATCAGCGTGATCCTGGCGCGCGACGCCGACGGCCACAGCGTGGCCCTGCCGGTGCAGCAGAACCTGCACCGCGACGGCATCCTCGCCGTCACGCAAGTGCCCGGACCGCGCGTCACGCCGGCAGTGGCCGAGCAGGCGCGTGCCGCCGCGCAGCGCATCGCCGACGGCCTGCATTACGTCGGCGTGCTGTGCGTCGAGTTCTTCGTGCTCCAGGACGGCAGCCTCGTGGCCAACGAGATGGCGCCGCGCCCTCACAACTCCGGCCACTACAGCATCGACGCCTGCGACGTCTCGCAGTTCGACCTGCAGGTGCGCTGCATGACCGGGCTGCCCTTGCCGGCGCCCCGACTGCATTCGCCGGCGGTGATGCTCAACCTGCTCGGCGACCTGTGGTTCGATGCCGCCGGGCACGAGCGCACCCCCGACTGGGCCGCCGTGCTGGCCCTGCCCGGTGCGCACCTGCACCTGTACGGCAAGAGCAGTGCGCGCCGCGGCCGCAAGATGGGCCACCTGACGCTGACGGCCACCACGCCCGAGGCGGCGCGCACGCTGGCGCTGCAAGCCGCCGAGCGGCTGGGCCTGCCGGCCTTCTAGGGTCTGCATGACGGTGCTGGACGGGCGCGCGCCCGGCGTGATCGCGCAGGCCGCCTATGGCCTGGTCGGCGGAGGGCTGGTGGCCTTCCCGACCGAGACGGTCTACGGCCTCGGGGCCCGCGCCGACGACGACGAGGCGGTGGCCCGGGTGTTCGCCGCCAAGGGCCGCCCCACCGGGCATCCGCTGATCGTGCACGTGGCCGACGCGCAGGGCGCGGAGGCCTTCGCGTCCGACCTGCCGCCGCTCGCGCAGCGCTTGATGGCGGCGTTCTGGCCCGGGCCATTGACGGTGATCGTCGCGCGCCGCGACGGCATCGCGGCCGCCGCGGCCGGTGGGCAGCCGACGATCGGCCTGCGCTGCCCCAGCCATCCGGTCGCGCGGGAGCTGCTGCGCGCCGCTGCAGCGCTCGGCGTGCCGGGCATCGCCGCACCGAGCGCCAACCGCTACGGCCGGCTGAGCCCGACGCGTGCGCCGCACGTCGCGGCCGAGTTCGGCGACGAGCTGATGGTGCTCGACGGCGGCGACTGCGAGGTCGGCATCGAATCCAGCATCGTCGACTGCTCGCGTGGGCACCCGGTGCTGCTGCGCCCCGGCGTGCTGCCGCGTGCACGCATCGAGGCCGCGGCTGGCGAGCCGTTGGGCGCTGCCGATGCGACGGCGCCGCGGGCGCCGGGCACGCTGGCCTCGCACTACGCGCCGCGTGCGCGGCTGCGCCTGATGGCGCCGGGCGCCTTGCGCACCGCGCTCGACGTCCTCCCGGTCGAAGTCCTCCCGAAGCAAGGTGCGCGAAGGCTGGCGGTATATTCCCGCAGCGTTGCGGTGCCGTCGCGCCTGAGGCACCACCGCATGCCGGACGATCCGGCTGCGGCGGCGCATGAACTGTTCTCCGTGCTGCACGAGCTCGACGACGAGGGTGTGCAGCTGATCTGGGTCGAAGAGCCGCCGGCCGATGCCGCCTGGGAGGGCGTGCGCGACCG
>CAZTTC010000172.1:0-6378 GCA_964616015.1 uncultured Methylibium sp.
CCATCGCCAACCTCGTCATCACCGTCACGGGGACCAACGATGCGCCGGCCGCCAACACCGACACCGCTTCGACCAACGAGGACGTGGCGCTGACGTTGACGCCAGCTGCCTTGCTCGCCAACGACACCGACGTCGACAGCGGCACGACCCTGACGATCACCAGCGTACAGGGCGCCGTGGGCGGCAGCGTCACGATCAACGGCAGTGGGAACGTGGTCTTCACGCCGACCGCCCACTCCAGCGGCCCGGCCTCCTTCACCTACACCGTTTCCGACGGCCAAGGCGGGTCGTCGACCTCCACGGTCAACGTCAGCGTCGCGGCGGTGGCCGATGCCCCGACGCTGGCGACGACGAGCCAGATCTTCGTGCTGACCCCTGGCGGCTCGTCGGCCAACACCACGGCAGCCCTGAGCCAGGCCAACATCGAAGCGACCCTCGGGCTCACCTCGGGTCGGCTCGACGCGTTTGATCCCCCCGCGGGCGGCAGCACCAGCGACCCGGGCAACGTCGACGTCGTGGACGGCCAGTTCAGCAGCTACAGCCTCGCGCTCGGCGCCGGACAGCGCGCGACCTTCAACTGGAGCTTCTTCAACGGTGAAGACGCGACCAACGAGATCAACCAGGGTTTCAACGACATCGTCGTGCTGGTGATCACCGATGCCAGCGGAGCCCAGCAGTTCGTGCAGGTCACTTCCTCCGAGCAAGTCGGCCCCAACGCCAACGGCGCCACCGTCGATGCCACCGGCACCTATCAGTACACGGCGCCGAGCACCGGCAGCTACCAGTTCGCGTGGGTGGTGCTCAACGGCCGCGATGGCGGCAAGGACTCCAGCATCAGCGTGGGCGCGCCGACGGTCACCGTCGGCAGCACCAGCTACGGCCCGCCGGTCTACTTGCCTGTCAGCGCCGGCCTGGTCGATACCGACGGCTCGGAGACCTTGGCGATCCGGATCTCCGGCCTCCCGGCGGGTGCGGCCTTCTCGGCCGGCACCGACCTGGGCGGCGGCGTCTGGAGCTTCACGTCGGCCCAGCTCAACGGGCTGCAGCTGCTGCCGCCGGCCGGCTACACCGGAACGCTCACTCTCAGCGTGTCGGCCACCGCCACCGAGGCCAGCAACGGCAGCACCGCGACGACCACGCAGACCGTTGCCGTCACGATCGACAGCACGACCGCATCCTCGATGGGCACGCAGAACGTCGACACGCTCAACGGGACCGCCGGCAACGATTCGCTCCAGGGCTTCGGTGGCAACGACGTGCTCAATGGCAACGACGGCAACGACCTGCTCTACGGCGGCGCCGGCAACGACACGCTCAATGGCGGCAACGGCAATGACGTGCTCGACGGCGGCATCGGGAACGACGTGCTGCTCGGTGGTGCCGGCAGCGACATCCTGCTGGGCGGCGCCGGTAGCGACACGCTGACCGGCAATGCTGGTGCCGATGTCTTTGCGTGGAACTTCGCCGACCGAGGCACCGCCGGCACGCCGGCCGTCGACACGATCGCCGACTTCAGCGTGGCCGCGCCGGCCTCGGGCGGCGACCTGCTGGACCTGCGCGACCTGCTGCAGGGCGAGGCCCACGCCGGCACCGACCCCGGCAACCTCGAGCGCTACCTGGACTTCGACACCACCAGCACGCCGGGCAGCACCATCATCCACGTCAGCACCAACGGCGGCTTCACGCCGGGCAGCACCTGGACGGCGGGTCAGGCCGGCAGCGAGGACCAGCGCATCGTGCTGAGCGGCGTGGACCTGCGCTCGGCCCTGGGCCTGGGCAGCGGCGCCACCGACAACCAGATCATCACGAACCTGCTCCAGCAGGGCAAGCTGATCACCGACGGCGGGCCTTGATCGCGGACCGCACCGCGGGGTCCTGACGGGCCCGCGGTGCGTGGCCGGATCAACGGCTCCCGACCCAGGGACCCGTCACGCCATCGATGCCGCAGGCCCACAGGGCCTCGGCGTCGGCCTGGCTGCGCACGCCCTCGGCGTACACCTGCATGCCCAGGCCGTGCAGCGTCCAGACGAGGCCGCGGACGAACTCGCTGCGGCTGGCGTCGACACCCAGGCCGGCGGCCAGCGAGGCGTCGAGCTTGATGTAGTCCAGCCCGGCCTCGTAGAGGCGATCGATGCGCGCCAGGCGCTCGCCGGCATGCTCGAGGCCCAGCTTGACACCCAGCGGGCGCAGCTGCTGGGCCAGTGCGCGCAGCACGTCGAGCTGCTCGACGGCCGCGCGCTCGCCGACCTCGAGCCACAGGCGACGCGCCGCCGTCGCCTGCCCGGCCAGCAACGTCAGCAGCGCCACGACGAAGGCGCTGTTGCCCAGCGAGTGCACGGCGAGGTTGACGCCGCGTGACCGGCCATCGGCGTCGATCTGGTCCAGGGCCAGGCCGACGGCGACCAGGTCGGCCTGGGCACTGAGCTGGCCGCGCAGGGCCCAGGGCAGCCAGCGCGCTGCCGGCTCGAGTGGCCCCCCGGAGTGCAGCCGCAGCCGCAGCGGGCACTCCAGGTGGATCAGGCGGCCCGCACGATCGACCACCGCAAAGGCGCCGAGCTCGGCCGCGCCGCTGTCCAGCGACGACTGCAGCACGCGGCGCCAGGCGGCCTCGCCCATCGTGGGCACCGGAGCGGCTTCTGCCGGTCCGGGCGCGTCGACGGCCAGGCCGAAGCCGCCCTGCGCCTCGGCGCGCGCCAAGGCCGCGTCGGCGGCCTGCATCAGGGCGCCCGGTGGCGTCCCGGCCCGCCAGGGCACGGTGCCGATGGCGACGCTGGCCTCGGGCCAGGGCGCGAGCGCCTCACGCACCGCGGCCTGGACATCGTGCGCGCACACGGCCCCGTCGGCATCGGACAGCAGCAAGGCGAAGTCGGCGCCGTTGAGCCGCCCTCCGAAAGCGAGTCCGTGGCGTGCCGCCTGGGCGCCGAGGGCGTCGGCCAGGCGCCGCAGCATGGCGTCGGTCTCCGCATGGCCCTGGCGCAGGTTGAGCGTCGCGAGCGGCTGGGCGCGCAGCAGCAACAGGCTGGCCGCGGCCGGCGCGTCCTCGCGATCCTGCAGCGAGGCGAGTTGGGCCATGAAGTGCGACCGGTGTGCCAACCCGGTCAGCGGATCGGTCTGGGCCTGGCGGCGCAGCGACTCCAGCTGGGCGCCCTGCTCGGCGAACACGGCACGCAGGCGCTGCACCATCGTGTTCATCGCGCGGCTGAGCTGCCGCAGCTCGGGCACCCGCGGCTCTTCGACGGTGACGAAACGGCGATCGACCAGGGCCTGGGCCTGCTCGACCGTGGCGTCGAGCGGCGTGCGGATGCGCCGCAGCACCAGGGTGGCGATCGCCGCGGCCACGAGGCCCACCAGCGCCAGCCAGCCGGCCGAGCGCAGGCTGCCGCGCCACAGGTCGGCATAAGCGAAGCTGGAGGCGCTGACGACTTCCAGCGTGCCCAGCGTGCGCCAGCCGCTCGACACCTGGGCCACGCCCGGCAGCGAGGCGATCGGCGTCCACCGCACGAACCAGGCCGGCGCGCTGTGGGCCGGCGGCTCCGCACGCCGCTCGATCAGGACCTTGCCTTCGGGCGAGACCAGGCGGATGCGCTCGTAGTAGCCGGTGTCGAACTGCGCCGAGATGGCCAGTTCGGCCAGCGCCAGGTCGCCGCCCTGCTGCGAGAGGGTCAACGCCAGCGCCTGCGCGTTGTCGCTGTTCTTCAGGCGCAGCTCGGTCTCGATGTAGCCGCGTGCGGCTCCCACCGTGACCAGCGCGCTGCCCAGCACGCCGACGACCACGGTCGCCAGCAGCAGGAGCCAGAGTTGTCGGATCAGGGACATGGGCACTCCTTGCAGCGTCCGTTCACAGGGTAAGGGCTCATACGAATCCTTCGGCCCGCGCCTTGGCGAGCACGTCGCGCCAGCGGGACAGTCGCGCCACCGGGTCGCCGGCGGCCTGGGCGCCGGTGCCTTGCCACAGGCCCTCGGCGTTGAAGCTGAACACCGGGCTCAGGTCTCGGCGCACGGAGGCCGGCTTGATCTCGGGCTCCAGGTTGTCGAGGATCAGCGGCTCGGCGTTCGGCTGCGGGTAGTAGGCCAGCACCATGTGGGCCCGCACGCTGCCACCGAGGTCGGCCTTGACGTAGACCATGCGCAGCCGCGCCGAGGGCACACCAGCGGCGATCAGCGCGAAGTACTTGGCGATGGCGTAGTCCTCGCAGTCACCGGCGCCACGCGCCAGCAGCTCGATGGGGCTGCTCCAGTGGTCGACCTGGCCGGTGGTGTCGATGTCCTCGGCGAACACGATGCGCTCGTTGAAGAGCCGGTTGACGGCCAGCAGGCGCGCCGCTTCGGGGCGCCCCTGCGCCGCGGCGATCGTCGCCTGCAAGGCGGCGACGCCGGCCGGACCCTGCCCGCCCAGCCGTTGCCCGGCGGCCAGCATGCGGTCGCGGTCCCAGGACCACGGCAGCGCCATCTGCAAGAGCAACAGCAGGGCCACGACCGGCGCCAGTCGGCGAGCCGGCCCCAAGGCGTGACACGCGAACGGCAATGGGGAGGCGGTGGCCACGCTCGGTACCATCGGAGCCTTATCGGCACGATCGGCCCGCACTTCAACGCGGCCTCAGCGTTGGTTCATCGCCACGGTGTCGCTCCGACCGGTCGTTGCAGAAGTCACGCGCACGGCCGGCACGTGGCGGCAGTGGCGATGCCCCCACCGCGGACAAGGGGCATGTATCGGTTTGTACGCAACCCCGCCCGGCCACGACCCAACGACAATGCGTGATGATCCGTGTCCACTTCGATCGTGCCGTGATGAAGAAGCTCCGCTCGCTGACGATGGTCCTGGTGGCCGCCGCGGCCGGTGTCCAGGCGCAGCCCCCCGACCCGCTGAAGGCTGCCGTGCAGAAGGCGATCCAGACCAACCCCGAGGTCACCGGTCGGTTCAACTCGTTCCGGGCGGCCGACAACGAGATCGACGTGGCCCGTGGCGCCTACTACCCGCGCATCGACCTGAACGCCGATGTCGGGCGCTCGCGCGATCGCTTCGACGCGCGGGTGCCGCCCGACCAGAGCTTGTCGCGCCACGGCGTCGGCGTCAGCGTGACCCAGCTGCTGTGGGACGGCTGGGCGACCCGCAACGACGTGAGCCGGCTGGACCACGCCCGCAGCAGCCGCTACTTCGAGTTCGTCGAGACCACGGAGCAGGTTGCCCTCGAGGCAGCGCGGGCCTACTACGACGTGCTGCGCTATCGCCGGCTGGTGCAATTGGCCGAGGACAACTATGTCCAGCACAAGGCGTCCTACGACCAGATCCAGAGCCGCTTCAAGGCCGGCGTCGGACGCGGCGTCGATGTCGAGCAGGGCGGCGCGCGGCTGGCGCTGGCCGAATCCAACCTGGCCACCGAGATCGCCAACCTGCACGACGTCACGGCGCGCTACCAGCGGGTCGTCGGCGAGGCGCCGCCGGTCCAGGCCCAGATGGACGCCGGACTGAAGGACGGGCTGCCGGCCAGCGCCTCCGACGCGCAGCGTCAGGCGACGGCGCGCAATGCGGCCATCACCGCGGCGATCGAGAACCTGCGTGCGGTGCGCTCGCAAGCGGACGTTCAGCGCAGCGCCTTCCAGCCGCGCGTCGAGGCGCGCGCACGCACGAGCGATGGCCGCAATCTCAACGGCCAGTTCGACCAGTCGCGCGATTCGGCCGCCGAAATCGTGCTGAGCTGGAATCTGTTTCGCGGCGGTTCTGACCGGGCGCGGGTCCGCCAGTTCGCGGACCTCGTGACCCAGGCCGCCGACCAGCGGGACCGCGCCTGCCGTGATGCGCGCCAGACCGCGTCGATCGCCTACAACGACACCGGCAAGCTGGCCGACCAGCTGGGCTACCTGCAGCGCAACGTGGTCGCCATCGAGCGGGCCCGGGATGCCTACCGCCAGCAATTCGACATCGGCCAGCGCAGCCTGCTGGACCTGCTGAACGCCGAGAACGAGGTCTACACCGCGCGCCGCGCCTACGCCAACGCCGAGCACGACCTGCGCATCGCCTACGCGCGCACGCACGCGTCGACCAACCGCCTGACGGCGGCGCTCGGGCTGTCGCGCATCGAGACCGGCGCGGCCTCGATCGAGGCCGACTTCCAGGCGGGCGAGGATGCAGCAGGCCGCTGTCCGGTGGCCGACGTGCTGCCGGTTTCCACGCCGATCAACGAGCTCGATGCACGCGCCAAGGCCTTGTCAGCGAGCCGCGCGCAGACCGCACCGCCGCCGCCCGCGACACCTTCGCGCTGAGGCGCACAGCCGCTCTCTCGAGGTCGCTGCGATATACTTCGCAGCTTGTCGGGGCGTAGCGCAGCCTGGTAGCGCACTTGCATGGGGTGCAAGGGGTCGCGAGTTCGAATCCCGCCG
>CAZTTC010000173.1:0-6377 GCA_964616015.1 uncultured Methylibium sp.
GACTTCGCCGACGGCACGCCCTACATCGGCCTGGACTGGTTCATCCTCGACCTGCTGGGCTCGGCGCTGATCTTCGTGTTCATCGAGAAGCTGTTCGCGCTGCGCAAGGACCAGCCGGTGTTCCGCCCGGAGTGGCAGACCGACTTCCACCACTTCATCGTCAACCACATGCTGGTCGGCTTCATGCTGCTGGCGACCAACCTGCTGGTGCACCAGCTGTTCGGCTGGGCGGCGCACGACGGCATCCGCGGCTGGGTGCAGGGGCTGGACTTCTGGGTCGCGCTGTTCCTGATCGTGCTGGTCGCCGACCTGGTGCAGTACGGCGCTCACCGCGCCTACCACGAGGTCCCGTGGCTGTGGCGGCTGCACGCCGTGCACCACAGCGTGAAGACGATGGACTGGATGGCCGGCTCGCGCCAGCACCTGGTCGAAGTGATCATCACGCGCACGCTGGTGCTGGCGCCGATCGTCGTGCTGGGCTTCAGCAAGGAAGTGATCGACGCCTACATCGTGATCGTCGGCTTCCAGGCGGTGTTCAACCATGCCAACGTCAGCGTGAGGCTCGGCCCGCTGCGCTACCTGATCGTGACACCCAACTTCCACCACTGGCACCACGCGCAGGACGACGAGGCGATCGACCGCAATTACGCGGCGCACTTCGCCTTCATCGACCACCTGTTCGGCACCGCAGTGCAGTCCGGCCGCCCCTGGCCCGAGCGCTACGGCGTGCATGGCGACGACGTGCCCGACGGGTTCTGGCGGCAGTTGGTGTTTCCCTTCGCCGGCAGGCCCAAGGCCTGAGCTGAAGCACCGGCCGGGATAATCCCGGCCCCATGCACCCCTCCGCGCGCTTCGACGTCGTCGTCATCGGGGCCGGCGCCGCCGGCCTGTTCTGCGCCGGCATCGCCGGCCAGCGCGGCCTGAAGGTGCTGCTGGTCGACCATGCCGAGAAGCTGGCCGAGAAGATCCGCATCTCCGGCGGCGGGCGCTGCAATTTCACGAACCGCGACGCCGGTCCGGCGAACTTCCTGTCGGCCAACCCGGACTTCTGCCGCTCGGCGCTGGCGCGCTACACGCCGCAGGACTTCATCGCGCTGGTGCAGCGCCACCGCATCGCCTGGCACGAGAAGCACAAGGGCCAGCTGTTCTGCGACGAGAGCAGCGAGGACATCATCGGCCTGCTGCTGCGCGAGTGCGAGGCCGGCGGCGTGACGCGCTGGCAGCCCTGCGGCGTCAGCGCGGTGCGGCAGGTCGCGGCGGGCTTCGAGCTGGACACGGCGCGCGGCGGCGTGAGCACGGCGCGGGTCGTCGTCGCCACCGGCGGTCTCTCGGTCCCCAAGATCGGCGCCAGCGACTTCGGCTACCGGCTGGCCCGGCAGTTCGGGCACAAAGTGGTCGAGCCGCGGCCGGCGCTGGTGCCGCTGAGCTTCGACGCTGCGGCCTGGGCGCCGTTCTCGGCGCTGTCGGGCCTGTCGCTCGAGGTCGGCGTCGCCACCGGCAGCGGCAGGACGCGCGGCGACTTCGTCGAGGACCTGCTGTTCACCCACCGCGGCCTCAGCGGCCCGGCGATCCTGCAGATCTCGAGCTACTGGCAGGGCGGCACGCCGATCGAGCTGGACCTGGCGCCCGGGCAGGACCTGGGTGCGCGCCTGCGCGAGGCCAAGCTCCAGTCGAAACGGCGCCTGGCCAACGAGCTCGCCGCGCGCCTGCCCTCGCGGCTGGCCGACGCCTGGTGCGCACCGCTGGGCGAGCTGGCGACCCGGCCGGTGCCCGAGATCAAGGACAAGGACCTGGCCGTCCTGGCCGCCTCGCTGCAGGCCTGGCGCCTGACCCCGACCGGCACCGAGGGCTGGCGCAAGGCCGAGGTCACGGCCGGCGGCGTGGACACCCGGGAACTCGGCTCCCAGACGATGGAAAGCCGCCGCATGCCGGGCCTGCACTTCATCGGCGAGGTGGTCGATGTGACCGGCTGGCTGGGCGGCTACAACTTCCAGTGGGCCTGGGCCAGCGCCCATGCCTGTGCGCTGGCCTGCACCGCGGGCCGCCCGGCCGCCGCTTGAGGCCCGTTTGCCCGGGCAGGCGGCCATGGCTATAATCCCGCTCCTTTGCTGGCAACCGCGCAGCGATTCCCGCGTCAGGCATCCGGAAAGCCGCCGCGGGGGCAACGAGCGCAACATCCTGGGATCCACCGCTACATGACCACCATCCGCGTCAAAGAGAACGAGCCTTTCGACGTCGCGCTGCGTCGCTTCAAGCGCACGATCGAGAAGATCGGCCTGCTGACGGACCTGCGCGCCCGCGAGTTCTACGAAAAGCCCACCGCCGAGCGCAAGCGCAAGAAGGCCGCCGCCGTCAAGCGCCACTTCAAGCGCGTTCGCAGCATGCAGCTGCCCAAGAAGCTCTACTGAGTTTCTTCCGGCCGCCTGCCGAGCCCGCCTGGGGACGCCCGCGCGGGCTCTGTCGTTTCTGGAGATCCCGATGACCCTCAAGGACCGCATCACCGAGGACATGAAGAGCGCGATGCGCGCCAAGGAAGCCGATCGCCTGCTGACCATCCGCGGCCTGCTCGCCGCGATCAAGCAGAAGGAAGTCGACGAGCGCATCGTGCTCGACGACGCGATGGTGATCGGGATCGTCGACAAGCTGGTCAAGCAGCGCAAGGATTCGATCACGCAGTTCGCGGCCGGCGGCCGCAGCGACCTGGTCGACAAGGAAACCGCGGAGCTGAAGGTGCTGGAGGGCTACCTGCCGGCCCGGCTGAGCGCCGAGCAGGTGGCGGCCGAGGTCGCGAAGCTCGTCGCCGAGCTGGACGCCAGCGGGCCCGGCGACATGGGCAAGGTGATGGGCGCGGCCAAGGCCCGCCTGGCCGGCAACGCCGACATGGGCCTGGTGTCGGCCGCCGTCAAGCAGGCGCTGGCGAAGTAAGCTTGCGGTCCTGCATCGGCCTGCCCTGCTGTCGAGGACCCTCATGGACCTGCCCGCCACCCGCCTGAACGCCGAGATCGCCACCGCACCGCAGCTTGGCCCGCAAGCCATGGCCGCCGCCGCCGCGGCGGGCTTTCGCAGCGTCATCAACAACCGGCCCGACTTCGAAGGCGGCATCGAGCAACCGACCAGCGCCGTGATGGAGGCCGCCGCCCGCGCGGCGGGGCTCGAGTACGCGCACCTGCCGGTGTCGGGCGCCTTCCAGACGCCGGAGCAGGCCCAGGCCATGGCCGACCTGATGGAGCGCCTGCCCAAGCCGGTGCTGGCCTTCTGCCGCAGCGGCGCGCGCAGCGGCCGGCTCTACCAGATGGCTCTGCAGCTGCGCGGCTGAGTCCTCCCGGGCGGGGCATCGCGCCGGCCGAGCGCCCGGCCCGCAGCATCGCCCCCACCATGCGCCGCCATGTTGCCCACCTCGACATGGACGCGTTCTACGCGTCGGTCGAACTGCTGCGCTACCCCGACCTGAAAGGCCAGCCGGTCGTGATCGGCGGCGGTCGCCGTCACCAGCCGGAGCCGCTGCCCGACGGCACGCGCCGCTACGCGCTCCTGCGCCACTACGCCGGCCGCGGTGTCGTCACGACGGCGACCTATGCGGCGCGCGCCTTCGGCGTCAACTCGGGCATGGGGCTGATGAAGGCCGCCGCGCTGGCGCCCGACGCGGTGCTGCTGCCGATCGACTTCGACGCCTACCGGCACCACTCGCGGCGGTTCAAGGCGGCGGTGGCCGAGGTCGTGGGCAGCGATCCGCCGGTGATCGAGGACCGGGGGATCGACGAGATCTACATCGACCTCTCCGCCCAGCCCGGCGTCGAGGTCGATCGCGGGGAAGCCGTCGCGCGCGCCATCAAGGCCCGGGTGCTGGAGCGCACCGGCCTGTCCTGCTCGATCGGCGTGACGCCCAACAAGCTGCTCAGCAAGCTCGCCTCCGAGCTGGACAAGCCCGACGGCCTGACGCTGCTGGATCACGACGACATCCCGGCGCGCATCTGGCCGCTGCCGGCGCGGCGCATCAACGGCATCGGGCCCAAGTCGGCAGCGAGGCTCGAGTCGCTGGGCATCCGCAGCATCGGCGAGCTGGCGGCGGCCGACCCGGCCTGGCTCGTGACGCAGTTCGGCGCGCACTACGGCCACTGGCTGCACGAGGCGGCGCACGGCCGCGACGAGCGTGCCGTGGTGACCCACAGCGAGCCGGTCAGCCTGAGCCGCGAGACCACCTTCGACCGCGACTTGCACCCGCGCACCGACCGCACCGCGCTGTCCGCCATCTTCACGCGGCTGTGCGAGCAGGTGGCCGACGACCTGCAGCGCAAGGGCTATGTCGGCAGGACCATCGGCCTGAAGCTGCGCTACGAGGACTTCCGCACCGTCACGCGTGACCTGACCTTGCCGCAGGCCACGGCCGATGCCGCCGAGATCCGCCGCGCGGCGGGCCTGTGCCTGAAGCGCACGCCGCTGGACCGGCGATTGCGGCTGCTCGGCGTGCGCGTCGGCAAGCTGGAGCGGCTGGCGGACCTGCAGGCGCGCATCCAGGAACCGCAGGCACCCTACACCGCCAGCCTGTTCGAGCGCTGAAAGCCCGGCCCCGGGGTCGCCGAGTGTTTCGCTGACCTGCGACGTGAACTCGCTCACGCCGATACGCCGCATCCACACATCGCTTGCGGTCCGGCGACCGTAATGACTGGACACACGGCACGACAGAATCCTTGACGCAGCCACTTCTCACGAGGAAACCGCATGCCCCGCCGCTCTTCGCGCATCCTGCCAACGGCCGCGGCCGTGGCGGCGCTGGTCCTGGCCACCGCTGCCCAGTGCGCGCTCGCCCAGAGTGCCAACCGTTCCGGCAAGCTGCTGCTGACCAGCGGCGTCAGCAGCATCGACGGCGCGGCCGGCGGTGGCCTCACGCCCTGGGCCGTCACCGGCGGCTATGCGACCGAGGGCCAGTTCGGCGCCAGCGCCTACGCGACCCGCGTCAAGACCTCGGACTACGCGCTCACCGGCTACGGCGTCGCGGGCAGCTACGGCGACCGCATCGAGCTCTCGATCGCGCGCCAGGACTTCGACACCGGCCCGACCGGCCCGGCGCTCGGCCTGCCCGGCCTGCACCTCGAGCAGAACATCTTCGGCGCCAAGCTGCGCGTGGCCGGCGACGCCGTCCTCGACAGCGACACGGGGATGCCGCAGATCGCCATCGGCGCGCTCTACAAGGACCTCGACGCCGCCGGCCTTGCGCCGACCCTCACGGCCCTGGGCGCCAAGGACAGCGGCACCGAGGTCTACGTCAGCGCGACCAAGCTCTTCCTGGCCCAGGGCCTGCTGGTCAACCTGACCCTGCGCGCGACCCGGGCCAACCAGAACGGCCTGCTCGGCTTCGGCGGTACGGCCCGCGACAGCCACCGCCTGCAGCCCGAGGTCTCGGTCGCCTGGCTGCTGCGCAAGAACCTGGCGATCGGCGCCGAGTACCGCGCCAAGCCCGACAACCTCAACCCCTCGATCCTCGGTGACGGACTGAAGGAAGACGACTGGAAGGACCTGTTCGTCGCCTGGGCGCCGAGCAAGCACCTGTCGCTGACGCTCGCCTACGTCGACCTCGGCAAGATCGTCCCGGCCGTCGTCGCCAAGCGCCAGAAGGGCGCCTACCTGTCGGCCCAGGTCGCCTTCTGAGCACCGCATCGATTCCGGAGAACCGACGATGAAGACGCTGATTTCCCTGCTCGCGCTGTGCCTCGCCGCGGTGGGCGCCCAGGCGCAGACCGCCGTCACCGGCAGCTCGGTGCGCCCGCTCCCCGACGACTCCCTCTACCAGGCCTTCGGCGGCAAGCCCGGCCTCGAGAAGCTCATGGCCGACTTCGTGCCGCGCCTGAAGGCCGACGCGCGCATCGGCGAGTTCTTCAAGGAGACCAATCTCAAGGAGCTGCAGGCGCAACTCACGGCCCAGCTGTGCGTCGTCTCCGGCGGCCCCTGCAAGTACGAGGGCGCGAACATGAAGGACGCGCACGCCGACATGGAGGTCCGCAAGGCCGACTTCCATGCGCTGGTCGAGCTGCTCCAGCAGGCCATGGACGCTCAGGGCATACCCTTCACGGTGCAGAACCGCATGCTCGCGCAGCTGGCGCCGATGCACCGCGACGTGGTCAACAAGCGCTGAGGCCGACATGAACGTGCATCGCACTCTGCTGGCGGTGGTCCTGGCCTGCGTCGCCGGCGCGGCCCAGGCCGCGAGCCTGTCCGTCACGGTCACCGACAAGGACGGCACGCCGGTGCCCGACACCGCGGTCATGCTGCGCTATCCCGCGCCGCCGCTGAACCGCCCCGTGCCGCCGCCGGTGGTGGTGGTCGACCAGGAGAAGATGCGCTTCAACCCCTACCTGAGCATCGTCGCGCCCGGCACGACC
>CAZTTC010000174.1:0-6324 GCA_964616015.1 uncultured Methylibium sp.
GGCATCCTGCGCAGCATGAGCGTGGCCAACGGCCTGGTGGTGCTGCACCACGAGCAGGGCTCGATACCCGCCGGCGGCCACGTCGACGTGCTGCCCTTCGAGGGGCTGATCTAGCGAGGCCCCATGCCCACACGCGAAGTCGATGTCGCGATCCTCGGCGCCGGGTCCGCCGGCCTGAGTGCCTGGCGTGCGGCACGCCAGCACACGCCGCAGGTGCTGATGATCGACCCCGGCCCCTGGGGCACGACCTGCGCGCGCGTGGGCTGCATGCCGAGCAAGCTGCTGATCGCCGCCGCCGAGGCCGCACACGCCGCGCGACATGCGCACCGCTTCGGCATCGACGTGCAGGGCGTCCAGGTCGACGGTGCCCGCGTGATGGACCGCGTGCGCAGCGAGCGCGACCGCTTCGTCGGCTTCGTGCTCGAGGACATGCAGCCGCTCGAGCCTGCACACCTGCTGCGCGGCCGCGCGCGCTTCACCGGCCCCAACGAGCTGCACGTCGACACGCAGGACGGCGCCCTGCGCGTGCGGGCCGGCCGCTTCGTCATCGCCACCGGCTCGCGGCCCGAGGTGCCGGCGCCATGGCGCACCGCACTCGGTGAGCGGCTGATCGTCAACGACGACGTGTTCGACTGGACCGAGCTGCCGCGCTCGGTGGCCGTCGTCGGCGCCGGCGTGATCGGCCTTGAGCTGGCCAACGCGCTGCACCGCCTGGGCGTGCGCGTGCGCCTGCTGGCACGCGGCACCCGCGTCGGCCCGCTGACCGATCCGGTGCTGGCGGCGCAGGCGGTGCGCATCTTCGAGACCCAGCTGCCGCTGCAGCGCGAGGCCACGTTCTTCCACCTGCAACGCGACGGCGACCAGGTCGACCTGCACTGGCGCACGCCGGCCGGCGAGGAGCGCGAGCGCTTCGACTTCCTGCTGGCCGCGATCGGACGCCGGCCCAACGTCGAAGACCTCGGGATCGACCACCTGGGCCTGCCAGCCGGCAGCGTCGGCGACGACGGCGTGCCGCGGCACGACCCGACGACCGGGCGCATCGGCGACAGCCACGTGTTCATCGCTGGCGACGTCGCCGACGACAAGCCGCTGCTGCACGAGGCCGCCGACGACGGCCACATCGCCGGCGACAACGCCGGCCGCTGGCCGGCCGTGCAGCCGCAGCCGCGCCGCACGCCGCTGTCGGTGGTGTTCAGCGAGCCGCAGATCATGCTGGCCGGCCGCAGCCACCGCGAGCTGAGCGACGCGCACGTGCTGTTCGCGACCGGCCACGTCAGCTTCGAGAACCAGGGCCGCAGCCGGGTGATGGGCCGCAACGTCGGCGCGCTGCACGTCTATGCCGACTGCGGCACCCGGCGCCTGCTCGGCGCTGAGATGATCGGGCCGGCGGCCGAGCACCTCGGCCACCTGCTGGCCTGGAGCATCGGCCACGGCGCGACGGTCGACGATGCGCTGGCCCAGCCCTTCTACCACCCGGTGATCGAGGAAGGCCTGCGCACCGCGCTGCGCGAGCTGCGCAAGGCGCTCGACACGCGCCCGCCTTGCGAAGAGTGCACACCGGGCGCCTGATCGGCGGCCGGAGCCTGCGCCCTTGCTCAGTCCTCGAGCTCCGCTTCCTCGACGGTCAGGATGCCGCCGGCGAATGCGCCCCTGAGCTTCACCAGCGTGCCGGCACGACCCGCACCGGCCGCGTTGACGGCGGCGAAGAACTCGGCTCGGGTGATCGGTGCATCGGCCAGGTTGCGGAACTGAGCATTGGCCGGCAGGAGTGCCACGAGGTTGCCGAAGAAGCCCAGGCGCGCGTTTGCCTCGTCCTCGACCAGCACCCTTGCCTGCACGAGATCGCGGCTGCAGCCGCTCGGCTCGCGGATCTCCTCGGCCACCAAGCTGCCGGCAACCAGCGTGCCCCGCACCTCGACGCAGTCGACGTTGGCCACGATGTCAGCCAACTGCGTCGAGTTGCCTGCGCTCGACCGGGCATCGATGCGGGTGAGATCGTCCGCTCGCACCGACTGGCCCAGCACGACGAGCGTGCGTGCGGCCGCGTCGACTGCCGTTGCGCGCCCGTGCAGGATCACCCGGGTCTGCTTGAAGGCGATCTTCGTTGCCACCAGCACGCCCTGTGCGTCGATCCGGCCCTCGGCCTCGATCTTCACGCCGTTGGCGAGATCGGCGGCCGTTCCCCCTTCGAAACGCGTGCTGGCAGTGGTCTGGACCGTGCGACCGTTGACCTGCAAGCTGCCCGGATGCGCGGTGAAGCCGCTCACGAAGCCTTCCACTTCCTGCTTCTCGCCGACCAGTCCACGGAAGGGCTCGTCCTCCAGGTCCTCGATCTCGACGCGGCTGGCCGTGAAGACGCCGCCGGCGAAACTGCCGCGGACCTCGACGATGACGCCCGCGGTCAACGAGGCCTCGCTCGCGCCGGCCGGACTGAAGCTGGCGCCCCCGTAGTGGACTGGCACGTTGCCGTTCAGAGTGAACTGGTCAGCGACCGTGTCGAGGTTGCCGATGGCACCGCGCAGCTCGTCCAGGCCATCCTGGGCCCCGACGGCCTCGACGCGCGTGGCACGCAGCACGCCGCCGGCATCGCGCAAGCCGTGCACCTCGACGCGCAGCCCGATCGCCAGCGCGGCAAACCCGGCGACGTTGGCGTACGCGGTCTGGTCGTCGACCAGCACCGTCAGCCCGGTCACGATGAAGCGCTGGGGACTGGCCGCCGCATCGATCGACTGGATCGATCCGCGGACTTCGTTCTCGATGTCGATGCGGTCGGCCACGCCGTTCACCCCGTCGTCGCTGCGCCCCCGCAGCTTGACGACCATGCCGGTCTCCAACCGTGCCGCGCCGCGGCCGCGATCGTCGGTGATGATCGCCGTCGCGTCATCGAAGCGCGTGCCGTTGAGGATCACGCTGCCGCGGGTCATCGCGCCGCTCGACGTGACCGCCGCGCCTGCCGATGGCCCCACGCCGGTGCCGTCGGTCCCGCCGCCACAGCCAGTCAGGCTCAGGGCCAGCACTGCGACGCCCCACGTCGCCAGGTGTCGTCTGCTCATCGATTTGTCCCCTTGTGGTCTTCGAGGTGCTCCTCGAAGGTGAATATGCCGAGCCCTGCCCGGACGCGTCCGCTGCCGCGTGCGGCCGGATTGGCATCCCGGTCGTGGCGCGCCAGCCAGGCATCGAGCAGCTCGATGAGTTCCTGTCCGTGCCGCGCGCTCAGCTGCCTGAACTCATCCAGCGCCTCGACCGGCAGGTTGTCGTACATGACCTTGCGCTGGAAGCGCGGCGGCGGTTCGCCGTCTTGCAGGTTGTGGTCGATCGTGCCGATCAGGTAGGACACATCGGCGCCCAGGATCAGCAACTTGCCGACGTCACCCTTGCGCGGGATGTAGACGCGCGTGAGCAACTTGACGCGCCCGTCGGTGTCGCGCTCCACGGCCCCGACCCGCTGCAGCTCGTCGAGCACCGCGCGCGGTGGCACGTCGCCGCTGTGCCGCCGGACCAGATCGGCGAAGCTCGCCGCGCTGCTGTCCAGCGCGAGGGCCCGTGGCCGCCCCTCGGCGTCGTGGAAGTCCGCATCACGCACCCAGCCGGCGACGACGCGGGCCGCACGGTTGTGTGAGGTCACCGAGTCACTCCCCAGATCCGCGGCGAGGTCGGACGACAGCTCCGCGAGCCGCTGCACCTCCTTGCGCGTGAGTCCCGTCAACAAGGCCGAGCGCGAAGCCGATGGCTTGCGCCCGGGGATCGCGAACTCGCGTTGCGCCACATCGACGTAGGCGCGCTTGGCCAGCTCGACGAAGGCCGGCAAAGGCATGCCGTGCCGCAGGAGAACGCGAACCAGCGCCTTCAGGATGCGCAGCACGGACTGCGCGAGCGGCCCTTGGGTGCGGTCGATGTCAACATCCATTTGGGAAATATATCCCATAAATAATTGAAATCAACCCATTCCGGGCTCGATCGTCCATTTGTCAGCGAAGCTCAGGATCTGCAGCCAGGGCAGTGGCGCGACGATCGGCGCTTGCCTCGATCCGCTGAAGCCAGCACCATCGCGGGACTCCCCGGTGCTGTCCTCGCATGACCTTCCGACCCACTTCAAGGCTCATCGGCGCCCTGGCGCTCGCGCTCATGGCCGCAGCGACTGCGGCGGCCGAGGACCCGCGCAAGACCGCCGCCGAGGCCTGCGAGGCCGCCGTGGCCGAGACCATCCGCGACATGCGCGGCCGCGTCGCGGCGCAGGACGTGCAGTTCATCGCCTCGCGCCGCGTGGCCCTGCCCAAGTCGGCCGAGGAGACGGCGTTCCGCGGCGAAGGCCGCTACCGCGGCAGCGCGGGTGCCACCCGGCCGTTCACCTACAGCTGCGCCTACGACGGCAGCGCGGGCAGCACCAGCGGCGTGGTGTTCCGCGAGACCGGCGTCGCGACCGCCGCCATCGAGAAGCCCTGGGAGCCCGACCTGACGCGCCTGTCGCCCGAGGCCTGCGAGTCGGCCGCCGCGACCTCGGTCACCGGCCGCTATCCGCAGGCCGGTCGCATCAGCTTCCTGTCCGACACGCGCAAGCTCAAGCCGGCCCCCAACCGGCAGACCGCCCTCGAGGGCGACGGCCTGGTCGAGCGCGCGCCCGGCATGAACCCGATCCGCTTCACCTACCGCTGCGAGATCGATGCGCGCGGCAAGGTGACGGCGGTTCAGACCGGCGGCTGAGCCAGCACCGCCTCGAACGACTGCCGCAGCGCCGCGGCCGTGGCCTCGTCGGCCGGGAAGAAGGTCTCGAGCGCCAGCTCGGACAGCGTGATGTCCACCGGCGTGCCGAAGACCGTGGTCGTGCTGATCAGGTTCAGCGTGCCGGCCGGCGTGCGGTACTGCAACGGCACGATCACGCCGCCGTCGGGCAGCCGGTGATCGTCCGGCGGCGTGCCGGGCGGCAGCGGCATGGCCTGCAGTTCCTCCAGCAGCGCCTGCAGCGTCGCGTCGCCGGAGGCGGCGACCTGCTGGCGCAGCCGCATCAGCAGGTGCGTGCGCCACTGCGCCAGATTGCCGATGCGCGGGGCCAGGCCCGCCGCATGCAGGCTCAGACGCAGCACGTTGGCGGGGCGGGCCAGCAGCCCGGCGTCGATGCCGACCAGCAGCGGCGGCACGGCGCGGTTGTGCGCGACCAGGTTCCAGTGGCGATCGACCAGCAGCGCCGGATAAGGCTCGTGGCCGCGCAGCACCAGGTCCAGCGCCTGGCGCGCACCGGCCAGGGCCGGGTCGGCCAGCGGACGCTCGCGGTACAGCGGCGCGAAGCCGGCCGCCGTGAGCAGCACGTTGCGTTCGCGCAGCGGCACCTCCAGCTGATCGGCCAGGCGCAGCAGCATCGCGCGGCTGGGTTCGGCGCGGCCGGTCTCGACGCAGCTGAGGTGGCGGGTCGAGATCTCGGCCTCGGTCGCGAGGTCGAGCTGGCTCATGCGGCGCCGCTGGCGCCACTGGCGCAGCAGCGCGCCGACCGGCTGCGCAGCGCCCGGCGTGGGGTGAGAGCTGTGGAGCATGGCGCGACGATAGCGCAGCGCCTTCGCCACTTGCATGACCTGCCAGGTCATGTCCGGCGCCCAGCGCGCTGCGGACCATGGCGGCATTCGCAACCCACCGGGAGTCCGCATGAACGCCATCCGTCCCACCTGCCGCGCGGCGCGCTGCGGCTCGACGCGGTCGCAGGCTTCGCGCCATTGCATCGGGTCGGCCCGCAGCGCCCGGCGCGGCAAGCGGGCTGCGCGGCGGCGACCCCCCCGATCTTCGGCGAGCCCGCGGCGGCCTTGCTGCGCAACGGCGGCCACGACCGAGCCCCTGGAAGCTCAGATCCCCACCGAGAACAGCCGCGCGTTGTTGACCGCGTACACGCGCCCGTCGGGCCCGATCGCGGTGGGCGTGTACGACTGCGCGTAGCCGTTGTTCAGTGGCAGGCTCTCGGTGAAGCGGTTGGTCGGCAGGTGCCAGCGGTAGAGCACGCCGTCCTCGCTGTTCATCAGCACCGAGCTCGTGAACGGGTCCACCGCCGCGGTGTTGATGCACCACTCCTTGACGCCGCCCGGCCAGTTCGGGTCCGGCGTGACGCCGAGGATGCTGATGACCACGGCCATCACCGTGGCCCCCGAGAACGGCGCATCGACCTGGGTCTGGTGGGGGTCGAGGATGGCCACGCGGTGCCGGCCGTCGCCGGCCGGGCCGATGCCGCCGTAGCTGTTGTACTTGGCGCACAGCAGGTAGCCCGAGGTCCCGGTGTACTGGGGCAGCATCGCGCGCGGCACGATCGAGGGCGTGTTGTCCCAGCCGAAGGAGCCCGGCGTGCGC